>JBGVDJ010000001.1:0-68389 GCA_045119335.1 Candidatus Choladousia sp.
AACGTATGCTGTCTGCTGACTTCTGACATTTCCATTGCTGTTTTGCCAAACGGGATACAATACAATTACATCGGAAGTATAGCATGTTCTCCTGAATTGGACAACTGTGAAATTTATTGTATGAAAAGAAAAACAGAAAAATCGCATATGTCGTTTCCTTGCAATGCAGGTAGGAAAATACTATAATGAAATCGAAGAAAAGCGGAGATCCGTATCCGACTGATGTCGGAATTTATATCTGAATATACAGCTGAAGGAGAGAATATGTTACAGGGAAAAACGATAATACTCGGTGTGACAGGAAGCATTGCTGCATACAAGGCTGCCAATCTGGCCAGCCTTCTGAAAAAACAGCATGCAGATGTTCACGTGATCATGACAAAGAATGCACTGCAGTTTATTACACCGGTCACATTTGAAACGCTGACCGGAAACAAATGTCTGACGGATACATTTGACCGGAATTTCCAGTTCAATGTAGAGCATGTGGAACTGGCAAAACGGGCGGACCTTGCACTGGTAGCACCGGCATCCGCGAATGTAATGGCAAAGCTGGCGCACGGACTGGCGGATGATATGCTGACGACGACTCTGCTGGCGTGCCGGTGTCCGAAGCTGATCGCTCCGGCCATGAATACGAGAATGTATGAGAATCCGGTGACGCAGGATAATATGGCTGTTCTGAGAAAATACGGCTGGCAGCTCATTGAACCGGCAGTCGGGCTGCTGGCATGCGGCGATTCAGGAAAAGGAAAGTTTCCGGAAGAACGCGTTATCGTGGAGCATGTGCTGAATACGATTGCGCATGAAAAGGATATGGAAGGCCTGCATGTGCTTGTGACGGCCGGGCCTACTATGGAAGCAATTGATCCGGTGCGCTATATTTCCAATCATTCCACCGGCAAAATGGGTTATGCGATCGCGCGCGTCTGCTGCCAGCGCGGGGCAAAGGTCACGCTGGTCAGCGGCAGAACCAGTCTGACTGCTCCGGTTGGAGTCGAGATGGTCGCAGTAAAGTCAGCGCAGGATATGTTTGAGGCGGTGACTTCGCGTGCAGGCAGGCAGGATATTATTATCAAGGCGGCAGCTGTGGCCGATTATCGTCCGGCAGTGGCGGCGGACCAGAAGCTGAAGAAAAAAGATGACGATATGAGCATTGTACTGGAACGGACACAGGATATTCTGGCATATCTGGGCAATCATAAGAAAGAAAATCAGATTCTGTGCGGATTCGCCATGGAGACTGAGCAGATGGTGGAGCACGCCAGAGCAAAGCTGGAGAAGAAAAATCTGGATCTGATCGCGGCTAACAATGTTAAAGTGGCAGGTGCCGGATTCGGTACAGATACGAATATAGTGACTCTGATCACAAAAGAAGGAATGCAGGAGCTGGAACTGATGAGCAAGGAAGCGGTTTCCATGCGGCTGGTGGATGAGCTGATGCGGATTCGAAAATAAAAGGATGGACTCCGGAAATAGAAGGATGGATTCCGGATATCTGTGAAAAGGAGGGGAGTGCATTATGAAATGTTACGAGACGGTATGGGAAATATTCAATAAATGTGCGAACAATCAGATGAGGGATGTGTTTATTGAGGAACTGGAGATCGAGGATATCGATGCATTCCTTCAGGAAAAATTCAAGGGAAAGGATGTTTCGTTTGAAAAGACAGTACAGCCGGACGGCACGATTGTCTACGACATTGTCGCATCCGGCATACGGGAACGCTATTCCTTTACTGAACTGTAAGGCTCCTGACAAAGAAACATCAGGTCAGGCTGAAAAGAGAAAGAAAGAGGTTTATCAGGATGGATTATATATTCAAGGCACTTAAGGAGCAGAATGTGAATGAGCAGCTGCTTGCTGAGATCGAAAATTTCCGTCGGAAATATCCGGTACAGGAGCAGCTGAAGAAGCGCATTACCGCGCCGGTTCTTCCGTATTACGGCAGAGAGGTATTCGAAATGGCAGCCTGTGCGCTGCTGCAGGGAGAAAATATCCTGCTTACCGGTACAAAAGCTACCGGCAAGAACATTCTGGCGGAAAATCTGGCATATGTATTCGGCAGGCCGTCCTGGAATATTTCATTTCATGTAAATATGGACAGCAGTGCGCTGATCGGTACGGATACGTTCCGGAATAACGAAGTGCAGCTGCGGACCGGTCCGGTCTATGATTGCGCGGTGGGCGGCGGATTCGGTATTTTTGATGAAGTCAATATGGCGAAAAACGATGCAGTGTCTGTCCTTCATGCGACGCTGGACTATCGCCGGATACTGGATGTACCGGGATATGAGAAGATCGAGCTGAATGAAGCGACACGTTTTATCGGAACGATGAATTACGGGTATGCCGGAACAAGAGAGCTGAATGAAGCGCTTGTTTCCCGTTTTATGGTGATTGAGATGCCGTCTGTTACAGAGGAGACACTGACGTATATTCTGACCGGAATGTTTGATGATTTCAATAAGGAAGGTCTGAAGCAGATCTGCGGTCTGTTTCTGGATCTGCAGAAAAAAGCCGATAATAATGAGATTTCTACGAAACCGCTGGATCTGCGAGGACTGATCGGGGCACTGAAGACGGTGAGAGCGGGACTGGCGCCGAGAGCAGCGATTCGGATGGGAATCGTGAATAAGAGCTTTGACCTGTTTGAACGGGAATTGGTGGAGGATATTGTGATGACCAGAATACCGGAGAAATGGGGACCGGGTGATATTTTTTCATAAAACAGCGGAAGAGATCTCCTGCGGGGCAGCAGGAACGGCTGCAGATTCAGAAATCTCTGCAGGGGATTTTTCGGTATATTTCAGGAAAGACGGAGTGAGGACAGTTGGCACAGGAATATGAATACCAGGATGAACTTCATCTGGAAGCAGAAAACAGAATAAAGAACCTGATGTGGACGGTCAGCGGAGATTACGGACTGGATACCAGAATTGATATGGAATCCTACTCACGCTCCAGATATATTTCCATGTATGATGCAGTCAAGCAGGGTGCATTTGCACGCTTTTTTGATCGGGATATGCTGGGAATGTATCTTGTGAAGAAAATCTATTACGGTGCCGAGGAGAAATCGCTGACGGAGCTGGCACAGCTCTGTGTTGATGTGGCTGTCTATCGCAAGATTGAGGCGGAACGTCCGGGCGTGCCGGAACTCCGGGAAAAAGCATTTGCCGATCTGATGGAGCTTTCATTTTCGCGGATGAGTGCTTCACTGCCGGGGAGGATCAAGATCGGACTGCTGCGCGGGTATCTGCGCGGAGACTGGCACAGTGAGAAGAGTGTAGCAGAGCCGGTACAGAAGATCCTGGCATTGGAAGAATCCACGGATACCATGGATCTGATCAGGACAACGGATGAACTTTATAATACATTGATCGACCGGGGATTTGAGCGAAAACACGGTGATCTGGAGCATGTACTTGCGGTCCCTGCAGAGGATCTGCGTGAGTTTGACTGGGGCGATTTCCTGGAAGAAGAGATGACGGAGGATCTTCTGGAAAAATACCTGAATAAAATGAACAGCCAGGTCGTGTCGCTTCAGGAGGAAGAGGAGGATGAGACTGAGGAGAGACCGAAGTCCGGGAAACGGAAAGTGGTCGTGATCGATGAAAAAGCGGCTGCCAGAATGTATTCTTATATTGAACTGAACTACGGGCGGTCTTATCTGTCGCAGAAGGAGCAGAAGCGTCTGAATCAGCGGCTCTGCCGCGGAGCACATGCGGACTGCAGTCTTTATTTTACGGATGGGATTCTGAGCAATCCGGTATTGTCGAATGCACAGTATGTCAATGCAAAGCGACATGCGGAAAAGAACCGTCTGCTGTTTCGCAACAGCCGGAACATGATGGCACGCAACATTGAACAGCTCACAGACGAGCTGCGACGTTCTCTGAACAGACGAAGTGAACCGGAGCAGAATGAGGCATGGTCCGGAAGCATCATTCCGCGTTATCTCTGGAAAGTTGGAAGAAAGGAAGATCCGGGCCGACTGTTCCGGAAGACAGTGAAGCGCAGTGCGTCCGATTTTGTTGTGGATATTCTGATGGATGCCAGCGGATCGCAGCGGGATCGACAGAGTCAGGTGGCTCTGCAGGCCTATATCATCAGCGAAGCATTGAGCAACAATGGAGTGCCTCATCAGATCACCAGTTTCTGCAGTTTCTGGGATTATACGATCCTGCAGCGCTTTCGTGATTATGATGCGCCGCGGGAAGAGAATAAGAAGATTCTGGATTATGTCACTTCATCCAACAATCGTGATGGTCTTGCCATACGTGCTGTGGGAGATTCGCTCCTGCAGAGGCAGGAGGAAGGAAAGGTATTAATCGTGCTCAGCGACGGCAAACCGAATGATATTATCGTCAATCGGCCAAACAGCAGGAATCCGCAGCCGTATTACGGGGAGTATGCGGTAAAGGATACCGCGTACGAGGTGCGAAAGCTGCGCAGCAGCGGTGTCTGCGTCCTGGGTGTTTTTACCGGAAAAGAGAAAGAGCTGATGGCGGAGAAGAAGATTTTCGGCAAGGATTTTGCATACATCCGGAATATTGAGGGATTTTCGAAAATTGTGGGAAGATATCTGCGCAGGCTGCTGGAGGAGGAGAGCGGGAATTTCTGAAGCAGGATATCAGAAGCAGGTATCAGAAGCAGGATATCAGAAGCAGGTATCAGAAGCAGGATATCAGAAGCAGGTATCAGAAGCAGGATATCAGAAGCAGGATATCAGAAGCAGGATATCAGAAGCAGGATATCAGAGAAGCAGGATGCGGAAGAAGGATATCAGAATCAGCTGCAGTAAAATCAGAATGGAAAATAGATGCTGCTGAAGCAGATGTCGGGGAAAAGTCACCCCAAAAAAGGAAACTGCTTGCGAAATATGTACAGATAGATTACAATATGATAAGTGTTTTGTGCAGTATGCAGGTGATTCGTATCGGAGATTTACCGGAACACGATCGGGTGCGCTCTGGTGAATGTCAATGAGAATTACAGAGCCGCTGCACATATTTAAGGAGGAAAAACAGATGGCAGAGAAATCATGCAGTAATTCAGGCTGCAGCAAAGAGAGCTGTGAGGGATGCCCGAGCGCAAACAAGCCGCAGAGCTTTCTGGAGGAAATGAATATTTATTCTGACGTAAAACATGTCGTAGGTATTGTCAGCGGAAAGGGCGGTGTAGGAAAGTCTATGGTTACCGCATCTCTGGCAAATCTTCTGGCATCCAGAGGATATCGCGTCGGTATTTTGGATGCAGATATCACAGGACCTTCTATTCCGAGAATGTACGGGCTGACAGGTCCGGCACAGGCGGACGACGAAGGAATCTATCCGGTACTGACAGACAATGACATCAAGGTTATGTCCATCAATCTGCTGATGCCGGATCCGGAGACACCGGTAATCTGGAGAGGACCGGTTCTTGCAAACATGGTAAAACAGTTCTGGAAGGATGTTATCTGGGGCGAACTGGATTATCTGCTCGTGGACATGCCGCCAGGAACAGGCGATGTACCGCTTACCGTATTCCAGTCTCTTCCGATTGATGGAATTATGGTTGTTACCACACCGCAGGATCTCGTTAAGATGATTGTAAAGAAGGCCTACAATATGGCACAGACCATGAACATTCCGGTGCTGAGCCTGATTGAGAACTACAGCTATCTGAAATGTCCGGACTGCGGCAGGGAGATTCCGGTGTTCGGTAAGAGCAAGATTGATGAGATTTCCGATGAACTGAATGTTCTGGTCGGAGGCAAGATGCCGATCGACCCGGTTCTGACAGAACTGTCGGATGCGGGTGAGTTTGCAAAGGCAGAGAATCCGTATCTGGATACTGCTATTGAGGCACTGAAGCTGCTGAAGATTAAAGAGAAATAATCTGATCGGAATCTAAACAGGATTTATACAGGATCTGACAGGAATCTGATAACGTTTTTTCACAGAACTGCGCAGGATCTGTTCGTGTTTTGGCAGGGATCAGATTCGTATTTAATTGAATAAGAACAGAAAACAGGGCAACACTCCTCATATGCAGGAGGGTTGCCTTTTATGTTCAGAATCAACAGAAATGGAAATAAAGATCAAAATAAAGATCGAAGTGAAATCACCGCCCGGAGCACAGCGCAAATTTCACAGCAGATAATAATTCCGGCAATCAATCAGACCGTGGATCAGACAGCAGATCAGAGGATTGCCAGAACAGCAGATCGGGTAACGAGCCAGAGGACTGACAGAACGTCAGATCAGACATTAGTCCGGATGCCGGGAAAAGTGCGGCTGAGAATACCGGAGAGTATAAAGCGCGGAGCAGCAGTTTTGCTGTCGGTGCTGGTCGTTTCATTTGTATTGAATACTGTTGCTGTCTATGCGCATCGTGCAATTTTGCAGAAAGGGATTGCAGAGGAAGTGCTTCGTTTTCATGTGCTGGCAAACAGCGACAGCCAGGAGGATCAGGAAGTTAAACTGAAAGTGAGAGATGCTGTGCTGGAGTATCTTTCCGCAGAAAATGATACCGGTGCAGAAAAAAGTGAATTTGGTGCAGAAGGCGGGCAATCAGAACGGGAAGTGCAGAAGCAGTTCATCGCGGCACATCTGGAAGAGATTGAAATGGTTGCAGATCAGGTACTTGAATTGAATGGAATGCCGTATCGGGCAACGGCTGAAATAGAACAGTGTTATTTTCCGGACCGTACATACGGTGACTGTACATTTCCGGCAGGATGGTATGAGGCATTGCGCATCTGTCTCGGTGAGGCAGAAGGACATAACTGGTGGTGTGTCCTTTATCCGAAACTCTGCTTCTCAGATTATCTGCATGCTGTGGTAGAGGATGAACAGATGCAGGAGCTGGAAGAGGTGCTGACGGAAGAAGAGTACGAGAGCCTGCTGCGCAAGCCAGGTGAGTGGAAGATCGCGTTTCGGTGGTTTTGAAAATTACGATGCCGTGCCGCTTATTCCAAGTGGATTTAGCGGCACGGCATCGCAGTCGTTCGGGAAATAATTATGTTTTACAAAGCCGGCTTAATTTTTATTTTTGAAGCCGGCTCTTTTTCTCAGTGTCGGATCAAGGATCTTCTTTCGGATTCTCAGGCTCTTCGGAGTAACCTCCAGCAGCTCATCCGTATCAATGAACTCCAGTGCCTGCTCCAGGCTCAGGATCTTCGGCGGAGTCAGCTTCAGCGCATCATCGGATCCGGATGCACGGGTATTGGTCAGGTGCTTTGTCTTACATACGTTCAGCTCGATATCCTCCGGTTTTGCACTCTGTCCGATGATCATACCGGAGTAGACCTTTTCGCCCGGTCCGATGAACAGAGTACCGCGGTCCTGTGCATTGAACAGACCATAGGCAACAGATTCACCTGTCTCAAATGCAATCAGGGAACCCTGGCTGCGGTACTGCAGATCGCCTTTGTACGGACCGTATCCGTCGAAGATTGTATTCATGATACCGTTACCCTTGGTATCGGTCAGAAATTCACCGCGGTATCCGATCAGACCCCGGGACGGAATGGAGAACTCAAGACGTGTATATCCGCCCTGTCCGAGGCTCATACCCTGCAGTTCACCTTTACGCAGACTCAGTTTCTGGATAACTGTACCGGAAAATTCTTCCGGAACATCAATATATGCCAGTTCCATCGGCTCCAGCTTCTTGGTGCGCTCGTCTGTTTTGTAGATAACCTCTGCCTTGCTGACTGCAAATTCGTAGCCTTCACGGCGCATAGTTTCGATCAGAATGGACAGATGCAGCTCGCCGCGTCCGGACACCTTGAAAGTATCCGTATCCTCTGTATCCTCTACACGAAGGCTGACATCCGTATTCAGCTCGCGCATCAGTCGGTCACGCAGGTGACGGGAGGTCACGAACTTGCCTTCCTGGCCGGCCAGCGGACTGTCGTTGACGATAAAGTTCATGGAAATGGTCGGTTCGGAAATCTTCTGGAACGGAATCGGATCCGGAGCATCCGGTGCGCAGATCGTGTCACCGATATGCAGATCAGCAATACCGGAGATGGCTACGATCGATCCGATGGATGCGGATTTTACTTCCACTTTGTTCAGACCGTCGAATTCGTACAGCTTGCTGATCTTGACTTTCTGCTTCTTGTCCGGGTCGTGGTGATTGACCAGTACGGCTTCCTGATTGACGGAGATCGTACCGCGGTCTACCTTGCCGACACCGATACGGCCTACATACTCATTATAATCAATGGTACTGATCAGCACCTGTGTCGGGCCGTTCTCATCGCCCTGCGGTGCCGGAATATAATTCAGGATTGTCTCAAAGAGAGGTACCATATTGACCGGTTCATCGGACGGATCCAGTACAGCGTATCCGGCCTTGGCGGAGGCATATACGAACGGGCAGTCCAGCTGCTCGTCGGAAGCATCGAGTTCAATGAACAGCTCCAGAACCTCATCGATTACTTCATTCGGACGTGCTTCCGGACGATCAATCTTGTTGATGCAGACGATAACCGGAAGTTCCAGCTCCAGAGCCTTACGAAGAACGAATTTTGTCTGCGGCATGGCTCCTTCGAATGCATCGACTACAAGAATAACACCGTTTACCATCTTCAGGACACGCTCTACCTCGCCGCCGAAATCGGCATGGCCCGGAGTGTCAATGATATTGATCTTGGTATCCTTATAAAAAACAGCAGTATTCTTGGAAAGAATCGTAATACCGCGTTCGCGCTCCAGATCATTGGAGTCCATAACACGTTCTTCGACTGCCTGGTTTTCACGGAATACACCGCTCTGTTTGAGCAGTTCGTCCACCAGGGTGGTTTTGCCGTGGTCAACGTGGGCAATAATGGCAATATTTCTTACATCTTCTCTGATCATACAATCTCTCTTTCTTCTTATTTATAAGCTTGTTTATGGGAAACAGAAAAAACTTATTCTGAGAAAGCTGCCGGAATGCGGGGATCCGCAGGCAGCGCGGCCTTCCTGTGACCACCGTACAGTTTAGCACAATTTTGTCAGATTACAAGTAGAAGCAAAAAATTTTTTAAAAATTGAAAAGAATTGGTTCTAAACGGCATTTCCGGCGAATAAACATGATTAATATAAAATACAAGAAGAGATACTTCGTCTGAAGAAGGGAGAACCATGTTTTATGACAGATAAGATTATTGAAAACAATCAGGTATCCATCATGGGAAAAATCGTATCCGGATTCACATTCAGCCATGAGGTGTTCGGAGAAGGGTTTTACATGATGGATATTTCCGTGCAGAGGCTGAGCGATTCATCGGATGTGATTCCGGTCATGATTTCCGAACGGCTGATTGATGTTACGCAGGATTACGAGGGGGAGTACATACAGATTTTCGGACAGTTCCGTTCTTATAACAGACACGAGGAGAAGAAGAACCGGCTGGTTCTTTCCGTATTTGCACGGGAGATCAGCTTCGTGGAGGATGAGTGCGACAAGGTAAAGAGCAATCAGATCTTTCTGGACGGTTATATCTGCAAAACACCGGTATATCGCCGGACACCGCTGGGACGGGAAATTGCCGATATGCTGCTGGCAGTCAATCGCCCATACGGCAAGTCGGATTATATTCCGTGTATCTGCTGGGGCAGAAACGCGCGGTTTACCTCCGGATTTGAGGTAGGAGGACACGTACAGGTCTGGGGAAGAATCCAGAGCAGAGAATACGTGAAAAAGCTGGAGGATGAAACGACAGAAAAACGTGTTGCGTATGAAGTTTCTGTCAGCAAACTGGAATATCTGGAATAGGATTGCATTTTGCGGGGACTTGTAGTAGAATACGACTTGACCATTGCGCCGGAAGGGATTTCCAGGTGTAAAAATACAGATTTGGCAGATTGGATGAGGTGAGTAATGAGCGGACGATATGTGCACATTTTTTGTGGCTCCGGTGTGGGAAAGACCTCGGCTGCACTCGGAAAAGGGATCCGGGAGGCAGGTGCCGGCAAAAGTGTGATTGTAATTCAGTTTCTGAAAGAGAGACAGACCATTGACCTGATGGAGTTTTTTAAGCGTCTTGAGCCGGAAGTACGGCTGTTTCGTTTTGAAAAATTTCCGGAAAATTATGAGAGTCTGACGGAGCGGGAGCAGGAGGATGAAGTCCGGAATATCAAGAACGGCCTGAATTTTGCGAAAAAAGTTCTCGTGACAGAAGAGTGTGATGTTCTGATTCTCGACGAGATTCTCGGCCTGACTGAGAAGGGAATTGTGACGATAGACGAGCTACGCGGTCTGATTGATGCAGTGGGCGATGAAACAGAGCTCCTGCTGACAGGAAACAACCGCTGCGAGGCATTGTGGCCGTATGTGGATGAGGTCACGGAGCTGGTCACACCGTTTAAGGCAGAGCAGGAGAGCGGACAGAACTGACGGAAGAAAACCGTTGACAATACCGCTTTATAATGGTATAGTTAATAAAATTAAAATGTGATAGAGGTTGCGTGATTCATCAGTACGCGGCAGGATGTGTTCAGGCACAGATGACAGCCGCCGAAAGGGGAGAACGCCGAAGGAGACCAGTACCTGAGACTGTTTTCCTGGGCATATGATGAAGAATCATATGACTGTCATCGTATCTGCGATGGAGGGCTATCTGAGGATTATAGTTATGTATTCTTTGGGGACTGCCTTTGGTCAGTTCCCTTTTTTAAGGTTAATCAGTTCAAAGGAGGAGATAGAAATGGCTATTTTCAAGGGTGCCGGTGTGGCGATTGTAACACCTATGTACGATAACGGTGAGGTAAATTATGATAAACTGAGTGAGCTTCTGGAGGAACAGATCGCGGGCGGTACAGATGCGATCATTATCTGTGGTACGACAGGTGAGTCTTCCACGCTGACTCATGAAGAGCATATCGACGTGATCCGCTATGCAGTCGAGAAAGTGGCGAAGAGAATTCCGGTCATTGCAGGTACAGGTTCCAACTGCACGGAGACTGCGATCTATCTGTCTCAGGAAGCGGAGAAAGCAGGGGCAGACGGACTGCTTCTCGTGACTCCGTATTACAATAAGGCGACACAGAACGGTCTGAAGAAACACTATACCATGATTGCACAGTCCGTATCTCTTCCGATCATTCTTTATAATGTACCGAGCAGAACAGGCTGCGGACTTACACCGGAGACGATTGCCGATCTTGTAAAGAACGTAGAGAATATCGTCGGCGTCAAGGAAGCATCCGGCAATATTTCACAGGTAGCGAAGCTGATGAGTCTTGTAGGCGGTCAGTGTGATCTGTATTCCGGCAACGATGACCAGATTGTTCCGATCCTGGCGCTGGGCGGATGCGGAGTTATCTCCGTACTTTCCAATGTTGCACCGCGTCAGACACATGACATTGTTGCGTCCTGGCTGGCAGGCGATACAGCGAAGAGCTGTCAGCTCCAGCTGGAGGCGATCGAGCTGATCGATGCACTGTTCTGTGAAGTGAATCCGATTCCGGTAAAGAAGGCTCTGAACCTGATGGGCAAAGAGGTAGGACCGCTTCGTGCTCCGTTGTTTGAGATGGAAGATGCGAATGCTGCAAAGCTTGAGAAAGCAATGAAGGCATACGGAATTCTGTAATTCTGCTTCTGATATGAAAACCGGTAGAAAAATGAGTAGGAAAAATCAGTTTCCGGTTATGGAGCTGATTACAGAAAATGAACGTTCGATCATATAAAATTATACAGAAAATTGGTTTCTGATTAGAGAAAACAAGAGAGGGTACAGAAATGGTTAGAGTGATTATGAGTGGCTGCAACGGCTACATGGGACGTGTGGTAACAGAGATTATTGCAGCAGACGAGGAAGCTGAGATCGTGGCAGGTATTGATCTGGAAGATAAAGGCGACAAGAGCTATCCGGTATTTACCGATATTGCGCAGTGTGATGCAAAGGCAGATGCGCTGATCGATTTTTCCTCTCCAAAGGCACTGGACGGACTGCTTGCATACTGTACGGAGAAGAATGTTCCGGCAATCTTCTGTACCACAGGATACAGTGAGGAGCAGATCGCACAGATCCATGCAGCTGCGGACAAGGTGGCAGTTATGAAATCTGCCAACATGTCTCTCGGTATCAATATGCTGCTGAAGCTGATTCAGGATGCAGCGAAGCTGCTGGCTCCGGCAGGATTTGACATGGAGATCGTGGAAAAACATCACAACCTGAAGGTGGACGCACCGAGCGGCACAGCACTGGCACTGGCAGACAGCCTGAATGAGGCGCTGGATCAGAAGTATGATTATAAATACGACAGAAGTCAGGAGCGCAAACGCAGAGACAAGTACGAGATCGGTATCAGCGCAGTGCGCGGCGGCAATATCGTCGGCGAGCATGAGGTGATCTTTGCGGGACTGGATGAAGTAATCGAGTTCAAGCATACAGCATATTCCAAGAGTGTGTTTGCCAAGGGAGCTGTACAGGCGGCAAAATTCATGGCAGGCAAGCAGGCAGGATTTTATGACATGAGTGATGTAATTGAAGGAGTCTGAGAAAATCTCGCCAAGACTCTTTACAAACGGAGGAAATGCCGTTAAAATGAAACATTATCGCAGGAAAGTGCGCTTGCGTACTTTCCTGTTATATTGTGCGATAGTTTGAGGAGATATATGAAAAAAGGTGGAGGAACCCGAAGATGAAAAAGGTAGTGAAGTTTGGCGGAAGCTCACTGGCGAGTGCCGAGCAGTTTCGCAAAGTAGGAGAAATCATTCATTCTGATAACGGCAGAAGATATGTTGTGCCGTCTGCACCGGGCAAGCGCAGTTCAGGTGACACGAAGGTAACGGACATGCTCTATGACTGTTACCATACAGCAGCAGACAAAGGAGATATTACACGTAAAATTGCTGCGATCAGAGCAAGATACAAGGAAATCATCGACGGACTCGGCCTGGAACTGTCTCTGGACAGTGAATTTGAGACGATCAAGGCAGATTTCGAAGCACAGGCGGGAACAGATTATGCAGCATCCCGAGGAGAGTATCTGAACGGAAAGATCATGGCGGCATATCTGGGCTATGAATTTATTGATGCGGCTGAAGTGATCCGTTTCGATGAGGACGGCCTGTTCGATGCCGAGACAACAAATGAAATCATGAGTGCGCGTCTGGCAGATGTGGAACGTGCTGTTGTTCCGGGATTCTACGGAGCGTATGAAGACGGAACCATTAAGACTTTCTCCAGAGGAGGTTCTGATGTTACAGGCTCTATCGTGGCACGTGCTGTTCATGCAGATCTGTATGAGAACTGGACCGATGTTTCCGGTTTCCTGGTAACAGATCCGCATATTGTTCCGAATCCGGAGACGATCGAGACGATCACGTACCGTGAGCTTCGTGAGCTGTCCTACATGGGAGCTACCGTTCTGCATGCGGATGCAATCTTCCCGCTTCGTCAGGAAGGTATTCCGATCAATATCAAGAACACGAACCGCCCGCAGGATCCGGGTACTCTGATCGTGGAGAGTACCTGCCGTCAGCCGAAGTACACGATCACCGGTATTGCAGGTAAGAAGGGATTCTGTGCGATCAATATTGAAAAAGATATGATGAACTCTGAAATCGGATTCGGCCGCAAGGTTCTTCAGGTATTTGAGGAGAACGGTATTTCCTTCGAGCATGTACCGTCCGGTATTGATACTTTTACAGTGATCGCACATCAGTCCGAGTTTATGGAGAAGGAACAGAGCGTTATTTCAGGTATTCATCGTGCCGTACAGCCGGATACACTGGATCTGGAATCTGATCTGGCTCTGATCGCAGTCGTGGGACGCGGCATGCGTGCAAACCGCGGTACAGCCGGAAGAATCTTCTCTGCGCTGGCACATGCAAATGTCAATGTCAAGATGATCGATCAGGGTTCCAGCGAGCTGAATATTATTATCGGTGTCAAAAATGAGGACTTTGAACGTGCCGTGAGAGCAATTTACGATATCTTCGTACTGACACATCTGTAAGAAGCAGGTGTGATAGAACAGTGCTGCAGGGACAGGATGCCGGAGCTGTTTCAGATCCGGTCATGCCGGTCTGTGTAAAGCAGCAGAAATGGGGTGCAGATATATGACAGCACAATCATTTGCATACGAAAAGAAGGGAAACAGCGCAGTAATCTGGCGCTGTTTTTCGCATGATACGAGAGCGGAGGTTCCGCAGGAAATCGCAGGTTTTCCGGTAACGGAGATCGCGCCGTACGCGTTTTCTGCGCACATGGATGAGCGTGCGCTGGAAAAGGGGATCCAGGAGAGACGGATTCGGATCTATGTGCCGGAGGCGCTGCACCAGGTGGGGGAAGAATACGGAGCACAGAATCAGAATCGAATGCTTCCGCCGACACTGTGCGGAAACCGGATAGAAGAGGTTGTGTTTCCGACCGGAATTGTCCGGGTCGGGAAATACTGTTTCTATAATTGCGAGAACCTGCATGAACTGGAATTCTATGCGAAGCTGGCAGACTGGGGCAGCGGGGCATTTACCGGCTGTCACAAGATCAGAAAGCTGCGGGCTTATATTCCGGAGAACGGCATATCATCTCTGAAGCCGGTGCTGGAGGAACTGCGGGAAGAACTGAGTGTGGAATATATTCCGGAGCAGGTGTGCGGCAGAAACGATTTCGCGTTTGATGATCCGGAACGGAGTTTGCATGGCGGTATGACAGGTGGTCCTGATGCCCCCGAACATCCGCAGATTTCGGCGGATCAGTATGCGTATCTTGTGTTTCCGGAATTCTATGAGGAAGGAATTGAGAATACACCTGCCCGTATCCTGGAAGAGAAGGTGCATGGAACGGGGGTTCATTTCCGGAACTGTTTTTATAATAAAATTTTTGATTTCAGACAGTATGACAGCCTGTTTCAGTATGCGGTTACACAGGAGTCACCACAGACGATGGCAGAGCTGGCAATGGGGCGTCTGCGGCATCCGTACAGTCTGAGTGAAGCTGCAGCAGAACAGTATTTGAAATACGTAAGAGAGAACGGAACCGTGCTGGCGGAGATGCTTCTGACTGACAGGGATATGGATGGAATCCGATGGCTGTTTGATGCGGTCGGTCAGAATGTGACGCTGACAGATTATGTGACAAAGCGGGCATCAGAACTGAAGTTTGCGGAGGCACTTGGCTATCTGATGGAGCATCAGAGGAAAGAAGAAGGTCCGGTGCGCAGGAGACGGCGGGAACTGTAGCAAAAAGCAGCAGAAAACAGCAGTAATTCTGAAATGCAGTCTGAGAATGAACCATTGGAAACCCGGATATTTCTGAATCACAGTCTGCGAATGAACCATTGGAAGCCCGGATATTTCTGAACCACAGTCTGAGAATGAAACACCGGAAGTCCGGGCATTTCTGAATCACAGTACGCAGATAAACTGCCGCAGGCGAAATGCGGAAAATCGGGGAAGTAATATTCGAGTAAATAATAGGAAAACGGTAATCAGGAAGGAATAAAGTGAAACAGTATACAGATCTGTATGGAGATGAGGAAAAGGAGGAGGACAAAGCATGAATCCGGTATATGAAGAGCGGAGGCAGACGCTGGATTTCATTGAAATTGCACAGGATATCCTGCGCGGAGCGAGGAATGAGCTGTATCTGAATATGCGGTTTCTGGATGTGGCATTGTCAAGCCTTGCCTTTCTTCCGGATGAGCAGATTCGTATAACCGGGACAGACGGCAGTATTCTTTACTTTAATCCGGACGCCCTGGTCGGCGCATTCCGGAAGGGACGTCCCTTTTTGAACCGGCAGTATCTGCACAGCATTATGCACTGTCTGTTTGCACACCTGTGGAAACAGACGGACCGGGATCCGGAATACTGGAATCTGGCATGTGATATTGCGGCGGAGTATGTGATAGATGGTCTGTACTGCAGGGCGGTGCATCTTCCGAAATCAGCACTGCGGAGAGAAATTTACCGAAAACTGGAATACGGTGATACGGAGGAAAATTGCAGGAAGGTCGTTCTGACTGCAGAGCGCATCTATCGTTATCTTTGCAGACTTCATCCCATACAGGCGCAGCTTGATGCCTGGAAACGTGAATTTGTCCGGGATGATCACAGCAGGTGGGAGCGGGACGATCAGAAACAGCGCCCGTCGCCGCAGCGGCAGAAGTGGGATGATATCCGTGACCGGATGCAGACGGAGATGGAGACATTTTCAAAGGAGGCATCGGATGAGCACCGCAGTATGGAGGAGATGCTTCAGGCGGAGAACCGGAAAAGGTATGATTACCGGGAATTTCTGCGCAAGTTCTCTGTGCTGAAGGAGGAGATGCAGGTCGATCCGGATTCCTTTGATTACATTTTTTATCATTATGGTATGGAACTGTATGGAAATATGCCGTTGATCGAGCCTCTGGAAACGAAAGAGGTCCAGAAGGTGGAGGATTTTGTCATTGTGCTTGATACTTCCATGTCCTGCAAGGGCGAACTGCTGCAGCATTTTCTGGAGGAGACGTACAGCGTTTTGAGTGAATCGGAGAGCTTTTTCCGGAAGATCCATATTCACATTCTTCAGTGCGACGACAGAGTGCAGGAGGATGTTCTGATCACAAATCAGGAGGAAATGAAACGGTATATGGAAAATTTCACCGTGCGGGGATTCGGTGGGACGGATTTTCGCCCTGCGTTTGCACGTGTGCAGGAGCTTCTTTGCAGGCGGTGTTTTACGAAACTGAGAGGCCTGATTTATTTTACGGATGGATACGGTACATTTCCGGTGAAGAAGCCGCCGTATGAGACCGCGTTCGTGTTTCTGAGGGAGGATTACCGGGATGTGGATGTGCCGCCGTGGGCGATCAAACTGATCGTAGACCGTGAGGAACTGGAAGAGGCTATGACAAGGAGTAAGGTATGAATATTAAAAGAGCGAAGGAAGAAATCAAAGATACCATAGAGGCGTATCTTCTGAAGGATGAATATGGTGATTATGTGATTCCGCAGGTGCGCCAGCGCCCGGTTCTGCTGCTGGGAGCGCCCGGTATCGGCAAGACGCAGATCATGGAACAGATCGCGAAGGAGTGCGGAATCGGACTTGTGGCATATACGATCACACATCATACGAGGCAGAGTGCAATCGGCCTGCCGTTCGTTTCGAAGCAGACATTTGGCGGGAAAGAGTACACTGTGACAGAATACACGATGAGTGAGATCGTTGCATCCGTATATGAAAAAATGGAAAAGACGGGGCTGAAGGAAGGAATCTTGTTCATTGATGAGATCAATTGCGTATCGGAGACACTGGCTCCGGCCATGCTGCAGTTTCTTCAGTGTAAGACATTCGGCAGCCATGAGATTCCAAAGGGATGGATTATTGTTGCAGCAGGAAATCCCCCGGAATATAACAAATCTGTCCGTGAATTTGATGTCGTGACACTTGATCGTATCAAGAAAATTGAAGTAGAGCCGGACTTTGCGGTGTGGAAAGAATATGCAGTGCGGCAGCAGATTCATCCGGCAGTGATTTCCTATCTGACTGCCAGAACCGGTAATTTCTACAAGATGGAGACGACGGTGGATGGCCGTACATTTGCAACTCCGCGCGGATGGGAAGATCTGTCCACGGTACTCAGTGTGTATGATACGCTGAACAAGGAGATGGACCGGGAAGTCGTGGTGCAGTATATTCAGCACGACAGGATAGCGAAGGATTTTGCAAACTATCTGGAGCTGTACCGGAAGTATCAGATGGATTATCAGCTGGATGCGGTTCTGGAAGGCCATATTGATGATGTGCTGATCAAGAAGGCAGCGCATGCCTCCTTTGACGAGCGCCTCAGTGTTGTCAGCCTTTTGTTGTCGCGCTGCCGCAGCCGTTTCGCAGATCTGATGCGCAAAGACAGCGTGACAGCGCTGCTGTATGAGCAGCTGAAGGCATACAAAGAGGGTGTGCTTGGCATTCAGAAAGGACAGCCGGTCGTGTTTCTGCAGGAGATTCTGAACGGCCTTCAGAAGGAGAGAGAGCAGAAAAAAACGGCGGAACTGCTGTCCAGACAGGAGGAACGTATTTATCGGGAAACGATCGGCATTCTGGAGCGCTATGTACTTGAACTGCAAAAGCAGGGGGTGCCTGACGGAGAGACTGCATTTGATCTGGTAAAAGGCTGGTTTGATGGGACACAGGATGCATATGATGCGGAGCTGGATGCGGCCGGAGCCATGCTGGAGCACGCATTTGATTTTGTGGAAGAAGCCTTTGGATCAGGACAGGAAATGGTCATCTTCGTGACCGAGCTGAACAGTGATTATTACAGTGTGAAATTTCTGCAGCAGTATGATTGCGAACGGTATTACCGTTATAATAAAGAATTGCTGTTCGAAGAGAGCAGCAGAGCTATTGAAGCACGGCTGCGGGCACTGGGAAAATAAGAGCAGCTGTCGGAGACAGAATGAAAGCAATTCTGGAAAATTTCCACAGTATTAAGAAATGGGACTGCGTTGGCAGTCCCATTTGTCATATAGTGCACCTGGCGGCGCACGTTTTCAACCTGCGGATTACTGTGCACTTTGTGGTATCAGCAGTTATTTGATCACTTTGATCCAACCCTTCGGAGCTTCGATACGTCCCATCTGAATACCGGTCAGTGTCTCATACAGTTTCTTTGTTGTCGGTCCCATTTCATTCATGCCAGTCGGCAGGCAGATCTCATTGCCGTGATCCACAATCTTTCCGACCGGAGAGATAACTGCAGCAGTACCGCAAAGACCGGCCTCTGCAAAATCTTTTACCTCGTCGAAGTATACTTCACGCTCTTCAACCTCAAGTCCAAGGTACTCTTTTGCTACGTAGAGCAGAGAACGACGTGTGATGGACGGCAGGATACTGTTTGACTTCGGTGTAACTACCTTGTTGTCTTTGGTCACGAACAGGAAGTTTGCACCGCCTGTCTCCTCAACCTTGGTTCTGGTAGCAGCGTCCAGGTACATGTTCTCATCGTATCCCTGACGGTGAGCATCCATGATAGCATAGAGACTCATTGCATAGTTCAGACCAGCCTTGATGTGACCTGTTCCGTGTGGTGCTGCACGGTCGAAATCGCAGACACGCAGAGTCAGCGGCTTCACTCCGCCCTTGAAGTACGGACCTACCGGAGTGGCGAAGATACGGAACTGATATTCGTTCGCCGGTTTTACACCGATAACGGCATCACTTCCGAACATATACGGACGGATGTAGAGTGTAGCACCGGAACCGTACGGCGGTACGTATGCTTCGTTGGCGGCTACTGTCTGGACAACTGCATCAATGAACTTCTCCTGCGGGAATACCGGCATTTCCAGTCTCTTGCAGGAAGCTTCCATACGCTCTGCGTTCAGATCCGGGCGGAAAGTAACGATGTGTCCGTCCTCTGTTGTGTATGCTTTCAGACCTTCAAAACAGGTCTGAGCGTACTGAAGAACACCGGCGCACTCTGTAATAGTTACAGTCGGATCGGAGACGAGTGCACCCTCATCCCATGCACCGTTTTTATAGTTTGCAACAAATCTTTTGTCTGTCTGGATATAACCAAAACCGAGATTTGCCCAGTCGATATTTTTCTTTTCCATAGCAAACATTCCCTTCTTTTGCATTCTTTTCGATAAATTTTACGCTTGCTTTGGTACTGTGTCAAGCTAAAATTACACAGCGGATACGGAGAATTGGGTGATTGACAGCTTCATGTTTCCGCTTCATCGGAGCCAGTCAGAAGAGATCCGCGTATGACGGCATCTTTTCCATATCTGTGCCGGATGGCATCCATTGCCTGCTCCAGCCGTTTCTGTTTTTCAAGATCCGGGTGCTTTGCAGCTGTTTGGAGCCTTGCAGGGCCTGAAGGTTTTGACGGCGATGTTGATGAGGCGGTTTTTGCCGGAACCGGAGCTGTTTCTTCTATAATATATGTGTGTTCCGAAGAATCTGTCTGCGAGAATGCCTCTTTCGGCATGTCTTCTTCCAGTGAAAATGCGGCATCGAACAGTGACAGCTGTATGGGAGTATCTTCAGGCAGAAGCCTGGAAGTGCGGATGCCCAGGAGCCGGACCGGATTTCCGTTCCAGAGCGCATCGAACAGTCTGCAGGCATATTCATAGAGAATACCGGAAGTCGCAGCCGGTGTATCGAGCTGCGTCTGGCGTGAGCAGGAACGAAAGTCGCTGTATTTGATCTCGACAGTCACAGTCTGAGCCAGCTGGTGTGCCCTGCGCAGGCGGTAGGCAACCTGTTCTGCCAGGGAGAGCAGGATACGGTGCGCTTCTTCCGCTGCAAGGACATCGGACGCAAGTGTAGTGGAATTGCCGATTCCCTTTGCTTCATGGTCATCCGGATCCAGAGGGGAATCATCGATACCGTTTGCATATTCCCACATCGTTTTCCCATGACTCTTGAAATGTGTCTGAAGAAAATCGGGATCGGTCCGGGCCAGTTCACCAATGGTGCGTATGCCAAGCTGAATGAGCCGGTCTGCACTGCTGTGACCGACCATGAACAGTTCCCCGACCGGAAGAGGCCACATTTTCTGCGGAATCTCTTCCGGGAAAAGAGTGTGAACCCTGTCCGGCTTCTCAAAATCGCTTGCCATCTTTGCCAGCAGCTTGTTCGGAGCGATACCGATGTTTACTGTAAAGCCGAGTTCATTGCGGACGCGGTCTGCAATGCTGCGTGCTGCCTTCTGCGGAGACGGGAAACGATGACTGATGGGGGTAAAATCCAGGTAGCATTCGTCGATTGACACCTGCTCAATATCAGAAGTATACGTGTGCAGAAGGTCCATCAGTTCCCTGCTGCGTCTGTGATAGAGGGAGTGAGACGGAGGCTCTATATGAAGAAATGGATATTTGCGCAGGGCAGCAGCCACCGGTTCACCGGTACGTATGCCGAACTTTTTAGCGGAAATGGATTTGGCCAGTACAATACCGTGCCGGCTTTTTTCGTCGCCTCCGATGATGGCCGGGATGGTACGCAGATCCAGAGTCGGGTCTGTTTTCAGTCGTTCAATGGCGCTCCAGCTTAAGTAGGCGGAGTTGACATCGATGTGAAAGATCAGGTTCATGCGGGCCTCCTTTCTTTTAACTGTACAGCACATGTATATTGTAATCGAATGTCTGTTCTGATTTTGTGTATAGTGTAGCAGATTTTTTCTGTAATGTCACGCAGGAATCAAAGACATTGACAGATCATGGAACTTATTAGAAACTGCTTCTTCTAACCAGTGCGTGAGTCAGAAGAGGTGATGTTCCGTACTGCCCGGATGAGACTGCTGACAAAAGAATTGTCTGTATCTGCTGTTCCTGATATAATGAACACAGCGATGAAAAAACACAGAAAGATAAACGCAGAGAGAAACGCAGAAATATAGAACGCAGAGAGAAAACGCGGAAATATAAAGCACAGAGAGAAAACGCGGAAATATAGAACGCAGAGAGAAAACGCAGAAATATAAAGCACAGAGAGAAAACCCAGAAATAATAACGGGCAGAAATCGTAAAAGGAAAAAGAACCGGAGGAGAAAAGGATGCAGCAGAATACATTTGACCGAATTTATGACATTGTCTGTCAGATCCCATATGGACAGGTGGCAACGTACGGGCAGATCGCAGCTCTGGCGGGCAATAGGCGCCTTTCACGGGTGGTGGGATATGCGCTCCATGTGAATCCGGATCCGGACCGCATCTCATGCTATCGCGTCGTGAATCGCTTTGGTGAAGTTTCAAAGGCATTTGCATTTGGCGGAGGAAACCGGCAGGTGGAGCTTCTGAAGGCTGAAGGCGTGGAATTTGTGGACGGAAGAGTGGATATGAAAAAATACCAGTGGAAAAGAGTGGTATTCTGATGCGGAAAAATTTTCAGATTCTGAAGTCATATTTTTTGCGGAAAGGAAGTGCAGGACCTTTTGCCGTTGGTATCATACTATTTATATAAAGAAAGAGTTGTTTGGTAAGGGGAGTTGAAACAGATGAAAAACAGGAAAACTTGTGTGAAAGAGAGTGGGGCATATGCCAGAAATGATTTCTCCAGGGGAAGTATCAGCCGTCATATCATGGCACAGGCAGTTCCACTGATGATCGCGCAGATTCTGCAGCTGCTCTACAATGTGGTGGATCGCATCTATATCGGACATCTGCCGGATTCGGATGGACTGGCACTGACCGGTATCGGACTTGTATTTCCGATCGTATCGATCATCAGTGGTTTCACGAACCTGTTCGGTATGGGCGGGGCACCGCTGTGTTCCATAGCCCGTGGGGCAGGCAGGGATGATGAGGCGGAACGGATCATGGGCAATTCCTTTGTTCTGCTGTTTTTTACTTCATTTGTGCTGATGGCGGTCTGTTATGCAGTCAAACGTCCGGTATTGTATCTGCTCGGAGCCAGTGACGCTACGTACCCGTATGCAGATACGTATCTTTCCATTTACCTTCTGGGAACGGTCTTCTCGGTACTGGGAACCGGTATGAATAATTTTATTACTTCACAGGGGTTCCCGAAGATTGCCATGGGGACAACGATACTGGGGGCTGCAATTAATCTGGTGCTTGATCCGATTCTGATATTCGGATTCGGAATGGGGATAGAGGGTGCGGCCATAGCGACTGTGATCGCACAGGCCGTATCGGCTGTCTGGGTATTGTGGTTTCTGACCGGAGGGCACGCTATTCTGAAGCTGCGCAGGCGGCAGCTGCGGCTGGATCTGCGTCTCGTGTGGGATATCACGACACTCGGCACATCCGGGTTTATCATGCAGGCGACGAACAGTGTGGCACAGATTGCCTGCAATGCAATGCTCAGTATCTATGGCGGTGATCTTTATATAGGAATCATGACGATCCTCAATTCCATTCGTGAGATCCTCAGTATGCCGATCTCAGGGATTTCCAATGGTGCACAGCCGGTGCTGGGATTCAATTACGGAGCTCAAAAGTATGATCGGATCCGGAAAGGAATCCGGTTCATGGCATTGGTCGGGGGCATTTATACTGTGACAGCCTGGCTGCTGCTTGTGGTGTTTCCGCGTCCGTTTCTTGCGCTGTTCACGAACAATCAGGAGATGATAGAGGGTGGAGTAAGTGCTGTGCATCTGTATTTTGCCGGATTTGTTTTCATGCTGTTTCAATTCACAGGGCAGTCCGTATTTGTAGCTCTTGGCAGATCAAAACAGGCGATCTTCTTTTCGCTGTTTCGTAAAGTGGTGATCGTACTGCCTTTGACAGTATTGCTTCCGAAGATAATGGAGAATGCGGTGGCAGGCATTTATCTGGCAGAACCGGTTTCAAATGTGATCGGCGGACTGGCATGCTTCGTGACCATGTATCTGACCGTGTACCGGCGGCTGGGGAAGGAAAGGAAAGAGAGATAAAGTGCTTTCAGACAATAAAAAAGCTCCTGAATCATCAGGAGCCTTGACAGTCCGTAGGGGAATCGAACCCCTGTTTCCGCCGTGAGAGGGCGGCGTCTTAACCGCTTGACCAACGAACCATATGTCGATATTATATAGTATCAGTATGAAACTGTCAACTCCTTTTTGCAAAAAAATCAGCGAATCAGCGAAAGACAGCAAAAATAAACGAAGGGAAGAAAAAGCATGTCAGGTGAAGTTAAAGGATTTTGTTCAGGTATGTGAATCGCACAGGATATTACAGGTACGTCAGAAACAGTTCTGATGCCTGTGCATATATTAAAGTAAGCATGCATCTGGAGAATCATATGAAGCGAGAGCATCAAAATGCATACCTGCGTGCAGCGCAGACAGACATGCCGGATCAGGGCAGCCTGCAGATAACGGCCGTATCCGAACAGAACATTCCGATTGATAGCGCGGTCATAAGTATTTCATTCACGGCAGATCCGGAAAGTACACTGGAACAGCTGCAGACGGACAGCAACGGAAAAACACAGGTATTGGATCTGTCAACACCGCCTATCGAGTACAGTCTGGCACCTTCTGAGGTTCAGCCCTACTCGGAATATACAATTCAGGTCACTGCCGCGGGCTATGAACCTCTGACAGTCAGCGGGATTGAAATACTGAGCAGTCAGCTATCCCTGCAAAGTATTCGGCTGCGCCCTCTGGAGCCGGCAGAAGCACCTGATACGATTGTTATACCGGATCATACGTTGTATGGGATCTATCCTCCGAAAATTGCGGAGGCGGAGATCAAGCCGGTCAATGTCAGCGGAGAAATTGTTCTGGATCAGGTGGTAGTACCGGAATATATCGTAGTTCATGACGGAACACCGCGGGATACGACGGCCGGAAACTATTATGTTCGGTATAAGGATTATATTAAGAATGTAGCCAGCAGCGAAATTTATGCTACATGGCCGTACGAGACACTGGTGGCCAATATTCTGGCAATACAGTCTTTTACGCTGAACCGTGTCTATACAGAATGGTACGGGAATCAACAGTGATTCGTAGTTCGAGAAATATTATACTGAATGATCTGGAGATCGGGATCATTGGAGAAAAAGATAGAGGATAGCCGGTAGCGCATGATACCAGCTATTTATGGGTCTTTTTTTCCTGCAATTGGAAAAATGCTGGACATTCTCTGCTTCCTGCGCTATCATGAAGTCAACTAGAGTAGGGCAGATAGCGTTAAGTGCCGCCGGATACGGGGAGTTGATGGGCGGACGAAGGCCACACATTTCCTGCGAGACGACATCCCGATATTGTCCGTCAGGAATACGACCGCGGTTATCGGCCCGCATCCCGCTTGGAGGTATATAAATATGTCTAACACAAATCGCAAACTTTTTGCAACTCCCTTTTCTGCCGAATACTGGCATCTTTCTGCATCTGAACTGAAATCCACCAAAATGCTCGCGATGGCGGCCCTTTTAACGGCCCTGCGTATTGCCATCAAGTCTGCGAAGATTCCAGTCGGCCCTGACTTAACTATCACATTTGGCTTTGTTGTGAATGCCATGGGCTCAATGATCTATGGTCCGGTCATGGCCATCCTGACTTCCGCTGTCAGCGACATCGTGGGTTCCGTCCTGTTCCCCTCCGGCACATTTTTCCTGCCCTTTACTTTTGTGGAGATTGCCGGCGGTGTGCTCTTTGCCCTCTTTTTCTATCGGGCGCGGATCACCACCATGCGTATCGTGCTGGCACGCTTTTCCGTGACCGCCATCTGCAATTTGGTGCTGAATTCCATCTGCATGTACTATTACTATCTGTTTTATATGGGGACTGCATACCCGTTGTTCACTGTGCCACGTACCGTGAAAAATCTGGTGCTTTTTCCGCTCCAGTCTCTCATCCTGGTGCTGTTTTTCAATGCCCTGTTGCCCATCACGAACAGAATGGGACTGACATACACCGACAGCAGCAAACTGGAGATCAGGCGCAAGGAGATTGTGGCAATCGTCCTTTTGACTATCGCGGCGGCGCTTGCAGTAGTAGGATTCTATTGGTATAAAGGGTTAATTTAAAAATCATGGAGTTGTTGCAAAGGCAGCTGAATAAGCTACCGGAGCAGCAACTCTTTTTTTATGAAAAAAAACAATGGTTTTCGGGCTGTACATAAATGATTCTTCATAATGAAATTGACAGGCAAAGGAACAGTTATGATAGAGAATATTGCGAAAAACATTAATACACAGGGGCAGTTCTGCAGCAAGAGAGAGATCTATGGACTATTGGCAAGAAAAACAATAGGAGTAAAGGGACTCTGCTTTAATCAGGATTAACGGGAAGGAAAACGCTGATTACTTTCGGAAGTTCACAGGTATGTGCCAACCCGGCAGGGAATACATATGGTATCAATACAGCAATATAGGGTGGCATTGTGGGAGAAACGGAACGTTATGTAAGACAGGCAAAATCTAACGGTATGAAAATTATTTTTGAATTTCCAACAAAATCAACTCAGGATGAAGTAATTAGAGAAGAAGTGAAGTCTATTATGAACAGTGCGTTGAAGGAACAGCTACAGAAGCTTTCATGAGGTCAGAAAAATGAAAAGGTTGCAGGGAGGGATTCCCTGCAACTTTTAGTCAGGAGGATTATTTATTATGAAACGAGTAAGAATGCTGTTGCGAGTCAGCTCCGACCAGCAGTTGGAGACGGACGGGGATCTTCCGATTCAGCGTCAGATTGTATTGGATTACATAGAGAAGCATAAAGAGGAGTGGATGCTGGATCCAGATGAAAAGAAGCGGGAGTATTTTGAAGGGGGAGTCAGCGGGTATAAAAACAGATCGGAAGACCGTGAGGTTTTGCAGACTATTTTGCAGGATGCCAAAAACAAAGAATTTGAAGTGCTGTTGCTGTACAAAGACGATCGTATGGGACGTCTTATGTGGGACACCCCGCAGTATATCATGTCATTGAAGAACTATGGTGTGGACGTTTATTCTGTCAAAGACGGCTGTCTGACACCGGATTCCGATGATATTATGGGGCAGATGATGCTGACCTTCCGCTTTGCTAATGCTCAGAAAGCCTCGGCAGACACCGGAATGAGAGTGAAAGATACGGCTCAAAAACTGGTAGAGAATGGAAAGTTCATGGGCGGTGCTGCGCCTTATGGATATCGGTTGGAATATTCCGGAGAGATCAGCAAGCATGGCCGCGCGTTGAAACACCTGGTAATTGTACCGGAACAGGCAGAGGTCGTAAGAACCATTTATGATTTATCTTTAAATAAGGAGTTTGGTTCGTCGAAGATTGCCAGAGTGTTAAATCTGGATGAGCGATATAAACATTTGGCTCCGAGAGACTTTTGGAAGAGCGGTACGATAACCAGTATTCTGACGAATCCAATTTATGCAGGGCATACGGCGTATAAGCGTCGGGAGCGCATGAATGGGCAATACCACAGGCTTGACAGTCAGGACTGGATTGTTGCCGCAGAGGCAAACGAAGAAATACGGATCATCGATAGAGATACCTGGGACCGGACACAGGATAAAAGAAAGCAAAGAGGAGATAAATACCTGAAAAGGCTTGAAAATCAGAACGTCACGATTATTAAGCGCAACAGCGGGATGCTTGCTCTGGTAGATGTATTGTATTGCGGGTATTGCGGATGTAAAATGACCAATGGATCAAAATATAGTTATTGGACCATCAAAGATACCGGTGAAAGACGGGCGCATAGGATCCCCGCATATAAATGTCAGAATGCATGGAACGGTCTGCCTCACCATAAAGTGAAGCAGTTTCGGGCGGACGAGATTGAACCGGCGATTTTTGAAGGAATCGCTGAGTATATTGGCAAGATGCAGGAAAATGAGGACATATTTGACGAAATCGAAAAAAATCATATCAAAGAGAAGCAATCAAAGGAGACAGAGGTAAGAAAAGAGAAACAAGAATTGCAAAAGATAAAGCGCAATATTGAGGTAATGGAAGAAAAAATACCGTTGGCAATGCAGGATAAATATCCGCTCTCACTGGATGAACTGGCAAGTGTCATTCACAAACAGAAGGATATATTGGAGCATCGGCAGCTGATACTGGAGGATAAGGAGGAGGAACTGAAACAGGCGGTTATATCATATGAAGACCGGGGCGACATCAGAAAAAATATTCCTACGTGGCAGGATGTGTTTTTGAATGCGGATAACACCACAAAACGGGTTTTGGTTAACAAGCTGATTGAACGGATAGATGTGACGGAAGACGAGGTGGTGGTGAGGTTTAAAATTAATCTCAATGATTTTCTCAACGGGCATCGAATCAGTGATGATCACGTGGTACAGAAACAAAGGATTCAATTTTACGATTACTTCCTCGACCGCATTCGATCAGAAATGGATGCGCGGGCGAAACATTTTTGAGAGTATTGATGCGGCGGTGGAAGATGTTTTCCTCAACTATCTTTCCCGTCCGAATGTCCGCCAGCCGATTCTGACCCAGTATTGTGACGGAAAACGTGTACAGTGTCCGGACTGGATGACACAGTGGGGCAGTCTGGAGCTGGGTGAGCAGGGATACGATTCTATCAGCATTATCCGGAATTTCTATGGCGATAACATGTATATCAATACAGCAGAAGAAGTATCCGGTGTGCCGGAATCCTACCCCGGTTTTCCACTGTCAATCGGCTCAGTCGGTTCAGATGTACTGAAGATTCAGGAACAGCTGAACAGGATTTCGGATGATTATCCGTTAATTCCCAAAGTGACACCGGATGGAGTTTTCGGAGAAAGGACACATGATGCAGTGAAAGTCTTTCAGTCTGTCTTCGGTCTGACACAGGACGGAATTGTCGGCAGCAGGACGTGGTATCGGATTCAGGATATTTATGTTGCTGTGACACGCATTGCGGAAAATATCTGATATTTATTGTTTGAATTTTTGCTTATCTGTAATCGCCGATTGAACAGCGTTCTTTCGGCGATTTTGTCAGATAACAATGACTGTTTTTTTAGTCGAAAAAATTTTTCAAATTTTTTAAAAAACGTGTTGACTTTTTATCATTTTCGACATATAATAACGACACATGGTTCGTTGGTCAAGCGGTTAAGACGCCGCCCTCTCACGGCGGAAACAGGGGTTCGATTCCCCTACGGACTGTTAAAGCTCCTGATGATTCAGGAGCTTTTTTGATCCATTTTACATTTTGTTCCCGACTGGATTCCCGCAGATTTCTTTTCAAAAAAATAAGAATTTGGGTACTATGCAGCCTCTTTGTTTTCATGTATAATATCCCAGATGTCCGCAAGAGAAGCACCATGCCGGGAACTGCATGAAGCGGTTCTGTATATCAGGAATACTGCGTGTGTCTTCGAATGTTTACGGACGAAATATTGCAGATTACAGACCATTTACGGGAAAACTGAGGAGATTATTCATGAAAAGTTATTTGATTGTATTTCTGGTTTCCATGGTACCGCTCATTGAACTTCGCGGCGCCATTCCATATGCAGTAGCATTCGGACTTCCGATTGTTCCGTCCTATATCATTGCGATCATCGGAAATATGCTGCCGGTGCCGATCATTTACCTGTTCGCACGAAAAGTTCTTGTCTGGGGAAAGGACAAGCCGGTCATTGGCAGATTTTTTACGTTCTGCCTGGAAA
Organism: Candidatus Choladousia sp.; assembly: GCA_045119335.1. Taxonomy (GTDB): domain Bacteria; phylum Bacillota; class Clostridia; order Lachnospirales; family Lachnospiraceae; genus Choladousia. Next base: position 29,001 of record JBGVDJ010000001.1, read on the forward strand.
AGGGGGAAAAGGGCGGCAGGAAACTGCAGGAGAAAGCGGGCCGCGGGCTGTTTCTTGCGCTGCTTCTCTTTGTAGGTATTCCGCTTCCGGGTACCGGAGCATGGACCGGCACACTGGCAGCCAGTCTGCTTGATATGGATTTTAAGTCCAGTGTACTCGCTGTAATGTTTGGCGTTATTCTGGCCGGTCTGATCATGGGTGCAGCAAGTGCAGGACTGCTTGGTGCAGCAGGAGCTATTTTCAGCTGATGAAAACAACAGCAGAGAGGATGCAGCAGGGTGTAACAGATTTGCAGATTACATTGTGCAGCATCCTCTTTTTTCATGGATCATATGAAAATGGCTGTCATCCGGAATCCGGCGGCAGCAGCAGGCATTGGACAGACTTCAAAAATGTTTCCTAATATAATAAATATGATTATGAGAATGAACGGAGAGTACAGGTTATGAACAATATTACTTTAATCGGCATGCCGGGTGCCGGAAAAAGTACGATCGGCATCGTATTAGCCAAGGTTCTGGGATATGATTTCATTGATTCAGATCTGCTGATTCAGAAGGCAGAGGGAAAACTGCTGTGGCAGATTATGGAAGAGGCCGGAACAGAAGGTTTCAATCAGATTGAAGAACGGGTCAACAGTCAGATAGAGACGGAAAATTCTGTCATTGCCACCGGCGGCAGTGTCGTATACGGTCCGGCGGCAATGGAACATCTGCGCAGTATCAGTACGGTTGTTTATCTGAAGGTAAACTGTTCGACCCTGAAACGAAGACTGGGAGATCTGACAAAACGGGGTGTGGTATTCAGACCGGGCCAGACTCTGAATGATCTTTATAATGAACGTGTGCCGTTGTATGAGAAGTACGCGCATATCACGGTCAATGTGAGCAACAAGTCGGTTCAGCAGGCTGTGGCGGCGATTGCCGGAGCCTGCAGAGGCCTGTAGGGACAGGAAATAAAAACATTTATAAAAACATCGTGAAAAATCAGTTGCAATATGCATAAAGATATGGTAGAATCACAACAATTTGGGTACTACTCAGCCATACATAGGTTCAGGGTACGGCGGACGCGAAGATGCGTCGCGTACTCTTACTGTGTATGGCTGATTTACGGATATCCACAAAATACAGCAGAAGAAAGGAGTTCGATACAGAATGAAAGCTTTTCTTATACTAGAAGACGGAACCGTATTTACCGGAAAAAGTATCGGTTCAACACGTGAGGTAATCAGTGAGATCGTATTTAATACTTCAATGACCGGTTATCTTGAGGTATTGACTGATCCATCCTATGCAGGTCAGGCAGTCGTGATGACGTATCCTCTGATCGGCAATTATGGTATTTGTTATGAAGACATGGAGTCAGAAAGACCGTGGCTCGATGCTTTTATTGTTCGCGAATTATCCCGTCTCCCAAGCAATTTCCGTTCCGAAGACACAATTCAGAATTTCTTATTAAAGTATGATATCCCCGGCATTGCAGGGATCGATACCCGTGCACTCACCAAAATTCTCCGTGAAAAGGGCACCATGAATGGCTGCATCACCACAAATGAGAATTATCAGATGGAAGAAATCCTCGCAAGATTATCTGCATATACTACCGGAAAAGTAGTGGAAAAGGTTACCTGTAAGGAAAAGTACGTACTGAAAGGTGACGGTCCGAAGGTGGCACTGCTGGATCTCGGTGCAAAGAAAAACATTGCGAGAAGCCTGAATAAACGTGGCTGTGAGGTGACTGTTTATCCGGCACTCACGAAAGCGGAGGAGATTCTGGAAGCGAAGCCGGACGGCATCATGCTTTCCAACGGCCCGGGAGATCCGAAGGAGTGCACTTCTATCATAGAAGAGATCAAAAAGCTCTATGCATCAGATGTGCCGATTTTTGCTATCTGTCTGGGACACCAGCTGATGGCACTTGCGAACGGTGCAGATACGTACAAGATGAAATACGGACACCGCGGCGGCAATCACCCGGTGCGGGATCTTTCTACCGGACGTGTGTATATCTCTTCGCAGAACCACGGATATGTGGTGGATACGGAACATCTTGATCCGCAGATCGCAGTTCCGGCATTTGAGAACGTCAACGACGGTACAAATGAGGGACTGGCGTACACAGGAAAGAACATTTTCACGGTACAGTATCATCCGGAGGCATGTCCAGGCCCATTGGATTCCGGATATCTGTTTGACCGTTTCATGAAGATGATGGAGGTGAATGCGTAATGCCGAAGAATCCGGAAATCAAAAAGGTACTTGTGATCGGTTCAGGTCCGATCGTCATCGGACAGGCAGCCGAATTTGACTATGCGGGAACTCAGGCATGCCGTTCTCTGAAAGAGGAGGGCATTGAGGTAGTTCTGCTCAATTCCAATCCGGCAACGATTATGACAGACAAGGATATTGCGGATAAGGTCTATATCGAGCCGCTGACGGTCGAAGTTGTGGAACAGCTGATTCTGAAGGAACAGCCGGACAGTGTCCTTCCGACCCTGGGCGGACAGGCAGGTCTGAACCTGGCAATGGAGCTGGAGGAACGCGGATTTCTGCGTGAGAATAATGTAAAACTGATCGGTACGACTTCTGAGACAATTAAAAAAGCAGAGGACCGTCTGGAATTCAAGAGTACGATGGAAAAGATCGGCGAGCCGGTGGCTCCGTCCATGGTCGTGGAATCTGTCGAGGAAGGTGTGGCATTTACACAGACTATCGGTTACCCGGTGGTGCTTCGTCCGGCATATACGCTGGGCGGCAGCGGCGGCGGAATCGCTCATAACTATGCGGAACTCGTTGAAATCCTGGAGAACGGACTTCGTCTGAGCCGTGTGGGACAGGTTCTCGTGGAGCGCTGCATTGCAGGCTGGAAAGAGATCGAATATGAAGTAATGCGCGACGGTGCAGGCAATGTTATCACTGTCTGCAACATGGAAAATATCGACCCGGTCGGTGTCCACACCGGTGACAGTATCGTTGTGGCTCCTTCTCAGACCCTGGGTGACAAAGAATATCAGATGCTGCGTACTTCTGCCCTGAACATTATCAGCGAACTGAAGATCACCGGAGGCTGCAACGTACAGTTTGCCCTGCATCCGACCAGCTTTGAATACTGTGTTATCGAGGTAAATCCGCGTGTCAGCCGTTCTTCGGCGTTGGCTTCCAAGGCAACCGGATATCCGATCGCAAAGGTGGCTGCGAAGATCGCACTTGGTTATACTCTGGACGAGATCAAAAATGCCATTACAGGCAAGACGTATGCCAGCTTCGAGCCGATGCTCGACTACTGTGTTGTCAAGATGCCGAGACTTCCGTTCGATAAATTCATCAGTGCCAGCCGTAAGCTGACTACACAGATGAAGGCAACAGGAGAGGTCATGAGTATTTCAGACAGCTTCGAAGGCGGTCTGATGAAGGCAATCCGTTCTCTGGAGCAGCACGTGGATTGTCTGCTTTCCTATGATTTTTCCGGCCTGAATGAAGATGAGCTTCTGGAGCAGCTGGCTGTTGTGGATGACCGCAGAATCTGGGTCATTGCAGAGGCACTGCGCCGCGGTATTGCATACGAGACCATTCATGAGATTACAAAGATTGATGTCTGGTTCATTGATAAACTGGCAATTCTTGTTGAGATGGAACAGGCCCTGCAGACGCAGGAACTGACCGCAGAGCTTCTCAAAGAGGCGAAGCGGATCGAATTCCCGGACAATGTGATTGCGCGTCTGACCGGAAAGACAGAAGAAGAGATCAAGGAGATGCGCTACGCAAACGGTATCATTGCGGCTTACAAGATGGTAGACACCTGTGCAGCCGAGTTTGCAGCGACAACACCGTATTACTATTCCGTATTCGGCAGTGAGAATGAGGCTGTAGAGACCAGCGGAAAGAAGAAAGTGCTTGTACTTGGTTCCGGTCCGATCCGTATCGGACAGGGTATCGAGTTTGACTTCTGTTCTGTACACTGTACATGGGCATTTGCGAAAGAAGGATACGAGACCATTATCATCAATAACAATCCGGAGACAGTAAGTACCGACTTTGATATTGCGGATAAGCTGTATTTTGAGCCGCTGACCCCGGAGGATGTGGAGAATATTGTACGCCTGGAGAAGCCGGACGGAGCGGTCGTTCAGTTCGGTGGTCAGACAGCGATCAAGCTGACAGAGTCTCTGATGAAGATGGGTGTGCCGATCCTCGGTACTTCTGCAGAAAATGTGGATGCAGCAGAGGACCGTGAGCTGTTTGACAAGATTCTGGAGCAGTGCGGTATCCCGAGACCGGCTGGTGATACAGTATTTACGGCAGAAGAGGCAAAGGCGGTAGCAAATCGTCTCGGATATCCGGTACTGGTTCGTCCGTCCTATGTACTCGGCGGTCAGGGAATGCAGATCGCGATCAACGATGAGGATGTGGAGCAGTACATCGGTGTTATCAACCGGATCGCGCAGGAGCATCCGATTCTTGTGGATAAATATCTGGTCGGAAAGGAAATCGAGGTCGATGCAGTATGTGACGGAGAGGATGTCCTGATTCCGGGTATCATGGAACATATTGAGCGTGCAGGTATTCATTCAGGAGACAGTATTTCCGTATATCCGGCACAGAGTATTTCGAAGAAGATCAAGCTTGTAATAGAGGAATACACACGGAAGCTGGCCAGGTCCCTGCATGTAATCGGTCTGATCAACATTCAGTTCATCGTCAGCAACGATGAGGTATATGTCATTGAGGTAAACCCGCGTTCCAGCCGTACAGTTCCGTATATCAGCAAGGTGACCGGAATTCCGATCGTTCCGCTGGCAACGAAAGTGATCCTTGGAAAGAAGATCCGCGAGCTCGGTTATACACCGGGACTGCAGCCGGAGGCAGATTATTTTGCGATCAAGATGCCGGTATTCTCTTTTGAAAAGATCCGCGGTGCAGATATCAGTCTTGGACCGGAGATGAAGTCCACAGGTGAGTGCCTCGGTATTGCAGCTACGTTTGATGAGGCGCTGTACAAGGCATTCCTCGGCGCAGGCATCAATCTGCCGAAGCATAAGAATATGATCATCACAGTACGTGATTCAGATAAGCAGGAGGCGGCGCAGATCGCAAAACGGTTCGAAGCACTGGGCTATAATATTTTCGCAACAAAGGGAACTGCGAAAGCTCTGATGGATGCAGATGTTCAGGTTCGTATGACACGTAAGATTGAGCAGGAATCCCCGAATGTGATGGACCTGATCCTTGGACATGAGATTGACCTTGTCATTGATACACCGTCTCAGGGTGTCGGACATTCGAAGGATGGTTTCCTGATTCGAAGAAATGCAATCGAGACAGGTGTCAATGTGCTGACTTCACTGGATACAGCGACAGCATTGATCACCAGCCTGGAAAACAATAATATTAATAAGCTTACACTGATTGATATTGCAACGGTTGCAACGCGATAGAGTGTCAGAGAGTGTGAGAGAGGAGAAGGATGACTGCCGGAGGGTGGTTGTCCTTCCCTTTTTGTTCAGCGAGTAAAAATCTTTCTGCGACCTCAATGTGAGATCATGGTATTTATTTTGAAACGATATCACAAAAAGGCTGTAAAAATTCTATAAAGATGATAGAATGATTTGCACAAACGAAGATAGTAATGTAAAATAAAGGACGAATTTTATGAATCAGATCAACATTCGGCGCAGCTGGAAAGACAGCTTTAGGGTCATTTGATCAGCCGGAAAGGCGGAGCCGCATTAGAATATGCGGTGAATTACTGTGTGAAGAATGATGTGCTGAGTGATTTTCCGACGTCAGGCTCTTCGGGCAAATTAAATTCTGGGATTAAAGGGAAGAAAGTATGAAAGCAACAGATGAAAACAGACAGAAAAAAGCAAAGGAATTTTTGGGTTATTATTGGGGCCGGATACGGCAGGATGTGACCAATCTTGTGAAGTGGCTGCTTTTGGCGGTATTGGTCGGATTTATTGTAGGATTTGTCAGCAGCGGATTTTCCTATGTACTGGCTGCAGTGACAAATTTCAGAGAAAACCATAACCAGGTTTTCTTTTTGCTGCCTGCGGCAGGCTTATGTATTGTATTTCTTTATGATAAGTTCGGGCGTGATGACGGCGGAACCAATCAGGTATTTTCAACTGTCCGTTCACAGGATGATGTGCCCCTGAGATCGGCTCCGCTGATTTTTATTTCGACAACTCTTACACATCTGGCAGGCGGTTCAGCAGGCCGCGAGGGAGCAGCACTTCAATTGGGAGGAAGCATCGCCAATCAGCTGGGCAGATGGATTCATCTGGACGAGGAGGACCGGCATGTAATCATCATGTGCGGTATGAGTGCTGCCTTTGCAGCGCTGTTTGGTACACCGATGGCGGCAGCAGTTTTCTCCATGGAGGTAGTAAGTGTCGGTGTAATGTATTATACGGCTCTTATGCCGTGTATGATGTCAGCGTTGATCGCGGTCGGTGTCGCCAGCAGCTTTGAAATCAATCCGGAAGTATTCCACGTGGTGAATGTACCGGAGCTCACGATTGTTACAGGAGTGAAGATGGGAATCGTAGCGGCAGGATGTGCTGTGATCAGTATTCTGTTCTGTATCATTCTGAAGGCAGCAGGGGAGAGCTACCGGAAATGGCTGAAGAATAAATACATGAGAGTAGTTGCAGCATCTCTGCTCATTATTGGAATTACGTGCCTGCTCGGAACAACGGAGTATATGGGAGCCGGAACAGATCTGATCGTGAAGGCTGTGGAGGAAGGACAGGCGGACAGATGGTCCTTTATCTGGAAACTTCTTCTGACTGCACTGACGATGAAGGCAGGATTCAAAGGCGGAGAAATTGTACCTTCCTTCTGTATTGGAGCAACATTCGGATGCATGATGGGGCAGCTGCTCAATATTTCACCATCCGTCTGTGCGGCATGCGGAATGGTAGCCGTTTTCTGCGGTGTGACGAACTGTCCGATCACGTCCATGCTGATCGCATTCGAGATGTTTGGATTTAAAGGAGTATCATTTTATGTGATCGCGGTGGCAATCAGTTATGCAGCTTCCGGATACTACGGATTATATAAAGATCAGACGATCGTATATTCAAAGTATAAGGCAAAGTATGTGAATCATCATACGAGATCATAAGAAGCAGTGAAACGAAACATATACTTAAAAGAGAGAAAATGGCATTTTTTCCATTGATTTCACCAAAGATTTACATAATAGGTGTTGCAGTATACAGTTTCCTGTGGCACAATGGTGACAGTTTGGCTCAGGGTACAGGAGCTGGAGTACAAGAACTAAAGTACAGCAGCATAGGCGGCGAATGGAATATTCGCTTTTTAAATAACGGGAGGAGAAATCATGCGGAAGAAATCTCATATATCACTGGCACGTTATCTGGTCAGAGAACTTCGGCTGGAGAAGCTGACGAAACATCAGAAAGCATTTTATCTTGGTTCGATTCTGCCGGATCTGTCACCAAAGATGATCACCGCACCCCATGAATATGAGACTTCATACGGCAGTCTGCAGGAACTGATCCGTTCTATTCATGCGGATGGCGAAAACGGACTCTGCAGCAGTCGTGTGATATGGAGAAGGATCGGTGTCGTGATGCATTATCTGGCGGATTATTTTACATTTCCGCATAATATTTCGTACGAAGGCAGTCTGAAAGACCACTGCCTGTATGAAAGAGAGATGAAACACTGGATGCGGCAGTATGTGCGTACACCGGAGGCAATGATGCTGTTCCGGAAGCAGAGAGCAGCGGTAAAGGGACTGGAAAGTCTGGAAGAACTGTTTGCCGGCATTGAGTCAGCACACAGAGAATACAGACTCATGAAGGAGCAGCATACGGTGAAGGATGACTGCCGGTGGATCGTGGCCATGTGCGCAAGAGTGATACTCTATTTTGCAGTGGTGCTTGAAGGAGAATGTGCAGGACAGACTTTACCTGTGTGGTGTGCGGCATAAGCTGCGCTGCAGAAGGAGCGGATACCTTTTGGAGATAATATGTCTTCAGAATGTATTTTTTATTCCTGCATCTGCTGATTTTGTTGTGCGGATTTCACAGAAAAACTGCTTATCTGACAAAAGGTGTTGTGTATGATCTTTCCTTTCATATAATGTAAGAAAAGATAGAAAAATATATGGAATTTTTGTGTTATATTTAAATTTTATTGTGGAGAAAATGAAATTTTGTTATACTTTAATGGTATAAAACAGCTCTGACAGAGCGGATAACAGAAAGATCTGAAAATCTGATACATAATGGAGGGTAATAAAATGGGATTGATCAAAGCAGCAGCAGGTGCAGCAGGAGGTACACTGGCTGATCAGTGGAAGGAATATTTTTACTGTGATGCCATGGAATCAGATATCCTTGTCGAGAGGGGAAAAAAGAAAATTTCGAAGCGTTCTTCCAACCGGAAAGGGAGCGAGAATGTAATTACAGACGGTTCCGTAATTGCGGTGGCAGATGGTCAGTGTATGATCATTGTCGAGAACGGAAAAGTGGCTGAGGTATGTGCGGAGCCGGGTGAGTTCGTCTATGACAGCGGTACAGAGCCGAGCATTTTCTCCGGTGAACTCGGGGAAGGAATCAGACATACATTTGCGGAAATCGGCAAGCGTTTTGTATTTGGCGGAGAAGCGCCGAAGGATCAGCGTGTTTATTATGTTAATACAAAGGAGATTATGGGGAATAAATACGGTACAGCGAATCCCGTTCCGTTTCGTGTAGTGGATAGAAATATTGGTCTGGATGTGGATATTTCAGTGCGCTGCAACGGTGAGTATTCCTATCGGATCGCGGATCCGATTCTGTTCTATACAAATGTGTGCGGCAATGTGGATGATTATTATGCCCGCTCAGAAATGGACAGTATGCTAAAAAGCGAGCTTCTGACGGCTCTGCAGCCGACTTTTTCCCGTATTTCCGATATGGGTGTGCGTTACAGTGCACTTCCTGGATACACACTGGAACTGGCAGATATTCTGAATGAAGTACTTTCCAGGAAATGGAAGGAACTGCGCGGCATCGTGATCGCATCCTTCGGTGTGAATTCTGTTTCGGCATCCAAAGAAGATGAGGACATGATCAAACAGCTGCAGAAGAGTGCGGTAATGCGCGATCCGACCATGGCCGCAGCGACGCTCGTGGGTGCACAGGCAGATGCAATGCGTGCAGCAGCATCCAATAAGGCAGGCGCAATGACCGGTTTTATGGGAATGGGCATGGCGAGTGCACAGGGCGGAATGAATGCACAGGATCTTTATGCCATGGGCAGCAGACAGCAGCAGGCAGCACCGGCGCAGACAGTACCGGCGGATAGATGGACATGTTCCTGCGGTGCAGTGAACACCGGAAAATTCTGTGTGGAGTGCGGTGCAAAGAAGGCGGAAGAGGGCTGGACCTGCAGCTGCGGTACGGTGAATAAAGGCAAGTTCTGCATGGAGTGCGGCGCAAAGCGTCCGGCAGGTGCACCGGTATACCAGTGTGACAAATGCGGTTGGCAACCGGAAGATCCGGCCAATCCGCCGAAATTCTGTCCGGAATGCGGCGATATTTTTGATGAGAGAGATATCAAGTAAACAATAAAACATATCTGGCGCATCGAAGTCGAAATCCGACTGGGATTTTGTTTCCATGCAGGAGGAAAGAATGGCAGAAATTTCAGGATATAAGTGCCCCTGCTGCGGCGGAGCCTTGGAATTTAACAGTAAAATACAGAAGATGAAATGTCCGTATTGTGATACGGAGTTCGAAATGGAGACCCTGAAGGGATTCAGTGAAGAGAATCTGACAGAGGATAAGGATCCGGACTGGACAGACGAGCATGTAGAGCAGTCCAGAGAGGAACTGCGGGAGGATGGACTTGCCGCGTACATATGCGAATCCTGCGGCGGTGAGATCATTGCAGAACCGACAATGGCTTCTTCCAGCTGTCCGTACTGCGGTAATCCGGTGATCGTGGAAAAACAGTTTTCCGGAACGCTGCGTCCGGATACGGTGATTCCCTTCAAGCTGGACCAAAAGGCAGCGGAGGAGAATCTGAGAAAACATCTGAAGGGTAAGATCCTGCTCCCTTCCATGTTCAAGAGTGAGAACCGGATCAAGGAAATCAAAGGAGTCTACGTGCCGTTCTGGCTGTATGACTGCGATGCCCAGGCAGAGATCAGGTGTCGTGCGACACGGATCCGTCACTGGGAAACAGGAAAGTATGAGTATACCGAGACGAGCCATTTTCTGGTATGCAGAGGCGGTGAGATCGGATTTGACCATGTGCCGGTAGACGGTTCGCAGAAGATGGATGACCCGCTGATGCAGTCTATTGAACCGTATGATTATTCAGAATGTGTGGATTTTCAGACCGCGTATCTGTCAGGCTATATGGCTGATAAATATGATATGAGTGCAGAGGCCTGTGCTCCTGCAGCGAACGAGCGCATGCGCAAAAGTACCGTGGATTCCTTTGTGAGTACAATTCACGGTTATCATACGTGTATACCGGAACATACAGATATCCGTCTGGCACAGGGTAAGATTACCTATGCACTTCTGCCGGTATGGGTGCTGAATACGAAGTATAAAGATCAGATGTACACCTTTGCAATGAACGGTCAGACCGGAAAGTTTGTCGGTGATCTTCCGACGGATAAGGGTAAGGCATTTAAAATTGCAGGTGCGGTATTCGCAGTAACGGCGGCTCTGGTCATGCTGATCACAGGATTGTTTTAGGAGGACGGAAGATGAAAAAGTATAACGGATTAAGAATACTGCTTCTGACATTCCTTCTTGTATGTACATTCGGAATGACAGCAGCGGCAGAGAATGACCGGAAGGTTGTAGATATGGCGGATCTTCTTACGGATGAGGAAGAGGATAAGCTTCAGGAGCAGCTGGCGGAGATTTCTGAGAAGTATCAGTGTGATGTAGTAGCAGCCACCACGGATTCCTGCGGCGGACAGAGTCCGCAGGATTTTACAGATGATTTTTATTATGAAAACGGTTATGGATACGGAAACGATATTGATGGTATCATCCTGATGGTCAGTATGGAAGAACGCAAGTTTCATCTGGCAACGCGAGGAAAGGCCATTCAGATTTTTACGGATTACGGTCTGGAGCAGATTGATGACCGGATTACCGGATATCTTTCCGATGCTGAATATTATGATGCTTTTAAGAAGTACGGGGAGCTGGCTGAGACATTTATCAAAGAGTATGAGAAGACCGGAGAAGGCTTCGATGTGAATAAACTGTTCAAAGAGAAGATGAGTATAGGGCTGCGGCTCCTGATCTCTGTCGCGGCAGGTCTTGTGGCTGCAGTGGCTGTATTTTTTGCTCTGCGGGCACAGCTGAAGTCAGTGGGTGTCGAAAAACGGGCACAGGAGTATGTGAGAGACGGAAGTTTTCATGTGACACGTTCGCGTGATGTGTTCCTTTACCGGACTGTTCACAAGGAGCGCAAGCCGGATCCGCCCAAGGGAGGCGGTGGCGGCAGCAGTACCCACCGGACTTCCGGAGGCGGTTCGGCCGGGGGACGTACAGGATCTTTCTGACAGAACGGACAGACAGGGATTGCAAAAACAGGAAGACTGCCTGGGTTTTGGACGGATTCCGGCAGGAAAAGAGAAATCGAATGAAATGAAAATGACAGAAAACAGTCATGAAACTGTTATAAGAAAGGTGCTCTGCATTGGAAGCGGAGCACCTTTTTTACATAAAATTATATGATTCCCATAATCAGCATCTGCCTAGACTGCAGAAACCTGATTTAGTTGTCTTCCGGAACACCGGCTGTTGTGTAGACCTGTCTCTTTCTTGCCATTTCATCACTCTCCAGATATTCATCGTAGGAGGTGATCTTGTCGATCAGCTTGCCATTCGGAAGAATCTCCATGATACGGTTCGCAGTTGTCTGTACGATCTGATGGTCACGGGAGGAGAAGAGCATAACACCCGGGAACTTGATCATACCATTGTTGAGTGCTGTGATGGATTCCATATCCAGGTGGTCTGTCGGTTCATCCAGCAGCAGAATGTTGGCACCGGAGATCATCATCTTGGAAAGGAGGCAGCGCACGCGTTCTCCACCAGAGAGCACCTTCAGCTTTTTCACTCCGTCATCACCGGCGAACAGCATACGTCCAAGGAATCCGCGTACATATGTGGCATCCTTGATTTCAGAGAACTGTGTCAGCCAGTCCACGATGGTCAGATCATTGTCAAATTCCTTTGTGCTGTCCTTCGGAAAATATGCCTGAGAAGTCGTTACACCCCATTTGAAGGTTCCTTCGTCCGGTTCCATTTCACCTGCAAGAATCTGGAAAAAGGTCGTCTTTGCAAGCTCATTTCCACCGACAAGCGCGACTTTGTCGTTATGGCCCAGTGTAAAGGTCAGTCCGTCAAGAACTTTTACTCCATCAATGGTCTTGGAAAGATTCTCAACCATGAGAACCTCGTTGCCGATCTCACGGTTCGGACGGAAGTCAATGTACGGATATTTTCTGCTGGAAGGCTTGATCTCGTCGAGCTGAATCTTTTCCAGAGCACGCTTTCTGGAAGTGGCCTGTTTGGATTTGGAAGCGTTCGCAGAGAAACGGGAGATGAACTCCTGCAGTTCCTTGATCTTTTCCTCTTTCTTTCTGTTGGCTTCCTTCATCTGTTTGATGAGGAGCTGGCTGGATTCATACCAGAAATCATAGTTGCCGGCATACAGCTGAATCTTTCCGTAGTCGATATCTGCGATATGAGTACATACCTTATTCAGAAAATAACGGTCGTGGGACACAACGATTACCGTATTATCAAAGTTGATCAGAAATTCCTCGAGCCAGTTGATCGCATCGAGATCCAGGTGGTTCGTCGGCTCGTCCAGCAGCAGGATGTCCGGATTACCGAACAGAGCACGTGCAAGAAGAACCTTGACCTTTTCATTACCGTTCAGATCTTTCATCAGAGAGTAATGCAGTTCTGTTTCAATGCCCAGTCCGTTCAGGAGAGTGGCTGCATCGGATTCGGCTTCCCAGCCGTTCATCTCAGCGAATTCTCCTTCCAGCTCGCTGGCGCGGATACCATCCTCATCTGTGAAATCTTCCTTGGAGTAGATAGCCTCCTTTTCCTTCATGATATCATACAGTCGCTGATTGCCCATGATAACGGTATCCAGAACTGTGAAGTCATCGTATTTAAAGTGGTCCTGCTCCAGCACGGAGAGACGCTGTCCGGGAGTGATGGTGATATCACCTTTTGTAGTCTCGAGCTTGCCGGACAGAATCTTCAGGAATGTGGACTTTCCGGCACCGTTCGCACCGATCAGACCGTAGCAGTTGCCTTCTGTGAACTTGATATTGACATCTTCAAACAGAGCTTTTTTGCCGATTCGGAGTGTTACATTATTCGCACTGATCATTCTAAAACCTCATCTTCCAACTTTTCTTCTATTATATAATTGCGTTTCGTGTGAACACAGGAAAACGTCGCATTTATTTTCCGGTGCTATCTGAGTGACTGGTTGCTGTCTGTGCGGATGACATATGCAGGCGCACAAAAAATTCCGAGCAAACTCAGACAACATACATTTTACATAAAAAGAAGAAAAAAGCAAGTGTTTCTGCGGGTTTATTAAAATTATTGAAAATATTGGAGCGGATAACGGGCTGCTGACAGGAACAGATCAGGCAGATTCTCCTGCGGCATAACGTGCAATGATATTCCGGTCATCAGCCAGATGGATCACGCGCTCCAGACGTTCTTCCAGTGAAAGACTGTCAGCCGGTGTACCGAGACTGCGGTCATCGATTACGAGTGCGTCCAGTTCATAACCCGGATTGAAACAGCCGACTTTGCCGAAAAACTGACCGCCGCCCATGGTTCCGAGGTAGAATGCTTCCGGGATAGTGAGGAAGCTTTCCTTTTTGTCTGTTTTCAGCCAGTTCAGCTTTGACAGGTAGACAGCCTCGGCCATAGCACGGAAAATGCACAGACTGTATCCTCCGGCAATATCGGAGCCAAGTCCGACTTTGATTCCCATATCCATCATGCGGCGGATCGGCGGGATACCGGCTGCCACATTGCCATTGGACTGCGGACAGTGTGCAATGGTAACACCGCGCTCTTTTACGAGTTCCAGTTCATGGTCGGTCGGGTAAATAAAATGCGCCATGACCGTATGGTCTGTCATCAGACCGAAAGAGTCATAGACATCACCGTCGTTGTCATATTCCGGATACCGTCCGCGTACGATTTCCATTTCACCGATATCCTCTGAGATATGGGAATGGATCGGAAGCTGGTATTTTGCAGCCAGTTTTCCAAGTCCGGTCAGCACTTCACCGGAGCAGGTCGGGATAAAACGCGGTGTGATCGCCGGACGGACATACCGGAACCGGTCTTTGGTATCGAGAATCCACTGTTCTGTATCTGCGATGGACTGCTGCGGTGTCTCGCAAAGGTAATCCGGGGAGAGTGTGTCCATATTGATCTTGCCGACACAGGCGGAGATCTTCTTCTTTTCGAGAATTTCCATCAGCAGTTCGGATGCCGGAACGTGTATGGTGCCGAAAATAACAGCACGGGTGGTTCCGTTCTTTGCCATCGCGTCAGCGAATGCTTCATAATAGATACGGGCATATTCAAGATCCCGGAAGCGGGCTTCTGTCGGAAATGCGTAGCGGTTCAGCCAGTCCATGAGCTGCAGGTCAAGTCCCAGACCGCGGTAGACGAACTGTGGTGCGTGTACGTGCATATCGCACATTCCCGGGATGATCAGCGCATCGCCGTAGTCCCTGACCGGGATGCCTGCATAACATTCCGGAAGCTGCGGAAAGATGCCTTTGATCGTGTTACCTTCGGCAATGAGATATCCGTGTTCCAGACATTCAAAGCGGTCCGGTGTCGGCGTGTGAAGCAGATTTCCTTTCAGGATTGTGATAGACAAGAGAAATTCCTCCTTTGCAGTTGCTTTGAGATATTATTGTACGGTTCTGAATATTCAGTGATATTTTATCATGCAGCAGCTGTTCAAACAATGAAGAAAAACAAAGATACGGGTGGAAATTCCGGATTTTGTCTTGCCACCGCTGCGGTACTCTGCTAAACTGTTCACGACAGAAAACGGTATTCATCAGGAAAGGATGACATCATGGAAAACAGAAAAATAGGAGTTGCACTGCTGGGTCTTGGAACAGTAGGTCTTGGAACATATAAGGTGCTGAAAGCACAGAAGGAAGAGATGATTTACAAAATCGGTGCGGAACTGGAGCTGCGCAGAATTCTGGTACGCAATAAGGCGAAGGCGGCTGCAAAGATACAGGAGCCGGAGCTGATCACCGATGATTTTGAAGAGATACTGAACGATAAAGAGATTCAGATCGTGATTGAGCTGATCGGCGGTATGGAACCTGCGCGCACTTATATCGAGGCGGCGCTTCGTGCAGGAAAGCATGTAGTGACAGCCAACAAGGATCTGATCGCAGCCGATCACGGAAAGCTGCTTGATCTGGCAAAAGAAAATCACTGCGATCTGATGTTTGAAGCGGCGGTGGCTGGTGCGATTCCGGTAATCACTCCGCTCAAACAGTCACTGGCAGCGAATCATCTGAGTGAAGTGATGGGAATCGTCAACGGAACCACAAACTTTATTCTGACGAAAATGGCTCAGGAGGGCATGGATTTTAAAGAAGCGCTGGTTCTTGCGACGGAGCTCGGTTATGCGGAAGCAGATCCGACAGCTGACGTGGAGGGACTGGATGCAGGACGCAAGGTTGCCATCATGGCATCGATCGCGTTCAATTCCCGCGTGACATTTGAGGATGTAACAACAGAAGGAATCACAAAGATTTCTGCGCGGGATATCCAGTATGCAAAGGAGATGGGATGCTGCATTAAGCTGATCGGTATGGCACACAGTGACGGCAGTGCGATCGAGGCATACGTAGCACCGATGCTGATTCCGCAGCAGCATCCGCTGGCTTCTGTAAACGATTCCTACAATGCGGTATTTGTGCGTGGTGATGCGGTGGATGACGCGATGTTCCAGGGACGCGGAGCCGGAGAACTGCCGACGGCCAGCGCCGTAGTAGGTGATGTGTTCGAGGTGGGCAGAAATATCGTGCATGGCTGCTGCAGCCGGATTGCATGTACCTGTTATAAAAACCTGCCGATCGTCCCGATGGACAATGTGCGCAGCCGCTATTTCCTGCGTGTTATGGTGGAGGACCGGATCGGTGTGCTGGCAGAGATGACGGATGTATTTGCACGCCATAAAGTGAGTGTGGAGCAGATTATTCAGAAGCAGAAGAAAGGTGAATTTGCTGAGATTGTTGTTATTACCGATATGGTCCGTGAAGGAGATTTCAAACGTGCTGTACAGTGCATTGCGGATAAATCGGGCACAAAAGAAATCAAGTCGACGATACGTGTGTATACGCAGGCATAGAGGAAAGACACTGCATATCAGAGGTGTGACCGGACAGAAGTGAGCATACGGATCACGGTTTCGGACAGAAATTCATGATGGCAGTACACAGCAGGATACAGGGAGGAAAATGACATGCTGGAATTCAGATATGATACACAGCTGCTGATCGAAGGAACAGACCTGGATGAGGATGTGATCAGCGAATATTTTACTGAGAACTTTAAGGGAGACTGTCTGCTGGCAGTCGGTGACGAGGAACTGATCAAGATACATTTTCATACGAATGAACCGTGGAAGGTACTGGAATACTGTGCATCACTCGGCGAGATCCATGATATTGTGATTGAAGATATGGACAGACAGTCACGCGGTCTGAAGGGATAAACTATGCAGGAAGATGTGATCGGATTTATTAGAGGATATGATTTCCTGAGGCTTGGACAGGCGATCAGCCATCATCAGTGGCAGTCAGCGGCCATGACGATCCGCCGTATGGAGATGCAGGCGAAGAAGACAGAACTGGAGTGCTTTGCGCGTCCGTTTGCAGGTCTGAGGCAGGCAGTCATGAGAAAGGATGAGCGGGAGGCCAAGCAGATTCTGGCAGCTGTTACGGCGAGAAGAGTACGTATGCTGGAAGAGCTGAAGCGTGAGAAGGCTGATCCTGTTGAAAGCGAAATTGTTCGTGCGATAGAAGGATGACAGGCAGGAAGGAATCAGAATGGAAATCAGAACGGCAACGACGAAGGATCTGAAACAGATTGCAGCTGTGGAAGCAGAATGCTTTCCGGCTGCGGAAGCAGCGACCGAGAAGGATTTTGCAGCCAGGCTGGCTGTCTATCCGGATCATTTCTGGCTTCTGGAAGAAGAAGGTGAGCTGATCGGTTTCGTCAATGGAATGGTGACGAATGAGCCGGATCTGGCCGATGAGATGTATGAAAATGCAGGAATGCATTGTGAGGACGGAGACTGGCAGATGATATTCGGAGTCAATACGCGGCCGGAGTACCGCAGACGCGGTTATGCCGGACGGATTCTGAACCGTGTGATCGAGGATGCCGAAAGTCAGGGAAGAAAGGGCCTGGTGCTGACCTGTAAGGACAGGCTGGTTCACTACTATGCCAGGTTTGGATTTGTGAATGAAGGTGTGTCGAAGTCAGTGCATGGAAATGTGGTCTGGTATCAGATGCGGCTGACATTCGGACAGGAGAAATGAGGTGCGTATGCTGCATTTGATTACAGGGGGCAGCGGCAGCGGAAAATCCGCATACGCGGAGACGCAGGTGCTGGAGGCCGGTGAAGGAAAAAGAATTTATATTGCCACCATGATCCCGTATGGGGAGGAAGGGCGGCAGCGGGTCGAGCGTCATCGAAAGCTGCGCAGGGAAAAGCAGTTTGAGACGCTGGAATGCTATACGGATCTGGCGGCGCTGACAGTTCCGGAGAATTCCGTTGTTCTTCTGGAGTGTATGTCGAATCTGGTGGCAAATGAAATATTTGAGCCGAATGGAGCACATGAGAGGACAGTCGAAGCAGTGCTGCAGGGGATCCGGCATTTGTGTGATCAGGCAAAGCATCTGTTTGTCGTGACAAATGAGATATTTTCAGATGGGATCATGTATGATGCAGAGACGATGCGGTATATGGAATATCTCGGGAAAGTGAACTGCGGGATCGCAGCCGCTGCAGATGCCGTGACAGAGGTCATCTATGGAATTCCGGTGCGGGTAAAGGATGCTGTGCGGTAAAGATCCGGTCTCAGGCGGAGAGACCGCAGATAGAGGAGGAGAAAATGAAACGTTTCTGGAACAGCCTGAATATTGCGTTTTCAATGTACTCGAGGCTTCCGGCTGCCCAGTGTGACTGGTCGGAAGAAAATATGAAATATGTGATGTGCTTTTTTCCGTGGATCGGTGTTGTGACAGGAGCTTTCTGCCTGGGCTGGAGTGCACTGGCAGAGTGGCTGTGCCTGAGTGCACCGCTTCGGACGATCGTATTGATGCTGATTCCCATTGTGGTGAGCGGCGGCATTCATCTGGACGGACTGCTGGATACAGCCGATGCCATGAGCTCCTGGAGAACGAGGGAAAAGCGGCTGGAGATACTGAAGGATTCCCACGCAGGTGCATTTGCGATTATAACATGTGTGATCTATTTCTTTCTGCTGTACGGTGTACTGGATATGGTGCAGGGAGAGATGGTGAAAGTATATGTCTTTTCCTTTATCATTTCCCGTTCCTGCAGTGCATTTTCTGTAGTGACATTTCCGAAAGCATCCGTGAACGGAACTGTAGCAGGATTTTCAAAGAATGCGCAGACCAGAATCATCCGGATGACGGTGGGGGCATACTTTGTACTCTGCGGTGTGATCATGGTAGTGCTGGACCCGGTGTATGGAACGGCAGGACTGCTGGGTGCCGTGCTGACTTTTGCATGGTATTACCGTATGGCAATGAAAAATTTCGGCGGAATCAATGGAGATCTGGCAGGATGTTTTCTGTCTGTGTGTGAGCTTGTGATGCCGTTTATGATGGTACTGAGCAGCCTGGTATGCTGCTGAAACTGTTTTGACATTTATGGCTGCCCGTGATAGAATGATTTTCACAGGAACAGGTATATAACAGACATATGCGTTTCTTTGCCGCCGGGTAAAGAATTCAGGCATCAGGTTTCATATCGTCAGGCCTCAGAAGATATGAAATGCTGATGCTTTTTACATTACAGACATACCGGAGGGTATTTTCCGCGGTCCGAATAGGTTTTTCCTGTCGGGGAAGAATGAGTAACGGGAGATATTTTTTTGAAACAGGAGAAGAAAATGAGCTGTTTAAGAGAATACACAAAATATGCAACACTCAATGTATTTGGGATGCTCGGGCTGTCCTGCTATATTCTTGCCGACACTTATTTTGTCGCGAATGGTCTTGGAAGCAATGGACTGGCTGCACTGAATCTTGCGATTCCGATATACAGTTTTATTCACGGTACAGGTCTGATGCTGGGAATGGGAGGGGCAACCAGATACTCCATGATGAAGAGTCAGGGCGAGGAAGAGGGAAAAAACAGAGTCTTTACGCATACGATGATTCTGGGCGGCTGCTTTGCGGTACTGTTTGTTTTGCTGGGGCTTTTCGGATCAGAACAGATCACCCGGCTGCTGGGTGCGGATGAAGCGGTCTTTTCCATGTGTCATATTTATCTGAAGGTGATGCTGCTGTTCTCTCCGGCAGTTCTTCTGGATGATATTATGCTGTGTTTTGTGCGAAACGACGGCGCACCGCAGCTTTCCATGGCCGCGATGCTCACAGGCAGCTTCTCCAATATCGTTCTGGACTATCTGTTTATTTTTACGTTTCGCATGGGCATCTTCGGAGCCGTGTTTGCGACGGGGCTGGCCCCGATCATCAGCCTGCTTGTGCAGTCCCGGTTCCTGATCAGGAGGCGGAATCAGTTTCATTTCACAAAATGTGCTTCGGACAGAACTGTTCTTCGTCACATTTTTGCAGGAGGAGCCCCATCTCTGGTGGCGGAACTGTCTTCCGGAATTGTTATGATCATTTTCAATATGGTCATGCTGGGACTTGAGGGAAATACAGGTGTTGCTGCATACGGAGTTATAGCAAATCTGTCGCTGGTCGTGATTGCCATCTATACCGGAATCGCGCAGGGAATACAGCCGCTGCTGAGCAGATATTATGGGATGCGTGATCCGGTGTGTATTCGGAAAATTTTTCAGTATGCAGTCATTACAGTTCTGGTGCTCTCGTTTCTGATCTATGCAGGGATGTTTTTTGGAGCCAGCGAGATTACTGCGGTATTCAACAGTGAAAAGAACGCGGAAATGCAGCTGATCGCAGCAAAGGGAATCCGCCTTTATTTTACCGGGTGCATATTTGCAGGGTTCAATATCGTGCTGGCAATCTGTTTTACCGCCACAGACAAAGCCGGACCGGCCAATCTGATTTCGCTGCTGCGCGGATTCGTTCTGATCGTACCTATGACATTTCTGCTGGCGCTACTCGGTGGAGTTACCGGTCTGTGGCTGTCATTTCCGGTTACAGAACTGCTGGTAAGCATTGCAGGAATACTTCTGGTCAGACATTCAAGGCTCCGGACGGGCGGGGAGAAGAAGTGCCGGCAGCTGCGAATCTGAGAACAGAAGCGTTGGTTCTATTACCTCCGGTAGGACGGCGGATATCCGAATTGTCGCTTGAACAGACGGGAAAAATGAAATTCATCATAGAATCCGAGGCTGATCGCAATGTCTCTAAGACCGCGTCCGGGATAGAGACGCAGCTGTTCATGGGCAAGGTTCAGTTTCAGCGTGATCTGCAGAAACAGCTGCTCAATCTCAATATTTTTTGAGCAGTCCGTAACTTTATTCAGAACCAGTGCATCAGACTGCTCTATGCCGTCATCCGGCAGAGCAGTACAGTGAATATACATATTTCGCATATTGGGGCTGCATTTTTGCAGACTGTAATGGTGAAGGCCGGGCTCCAGAATCAGGAGCTGACCTTTTTCTACATGATGGCATGTCTCCTCCTCCCAGATATCCCAGCTTCCGTTCAGCATATACAAAAAATCATAATCTTTCATAATACGGTTCGGGTCAACTACCCACCACCTAAAGGTAGTGGGTTTCTGCCTACGAAAAACGAAAGGATTTTAGTTATGAAAGATGCCTTCCGGAGAATAGTTGACATTGCACAGAGTGACCTGTCTTCGTTCTTTCACGGACAGATGAATCATCAGCTAACACATCCTTTTTTGCCGAATTATACATGAAATATACCTGATTGCCTATTGGTTAATCGGAGCGGATATTTTATACTGGATACAGAATATGCATTTTTGAAAACAGAAAAAGGGAGGAAGAACGATGCACAATACACCAATCGAACTGAAGCGTTTTAAAGTGGCAGACGGTTTCTGGAAAGATGAGATGGAGCTGGTACGTAAAGAAGTGATTCCCTATCAGTGGGAAATCCTGAATGACCGCGTGGAGGGAGCTGCTCCGAGTTTCTGTATGAGAAACTTCAAAATCGCAGGAAAGCTCATGCAAGAGAAAAGAGAACTGGGAGAGGCATATGAGGAGCCGGTCTATACGTTCCGGGGATTCGAGACATTGCCGGAGGATCCGGAGCATCTGGAAGATAAATTTTACGGGTATGTATTTCAGGACAGCGATTTTTCCAAATGGATCGAAGCAGTGGCCTACTCTCTGATGAATCATACGGATGAAGAGCTGGAGAAGACGGCAGACGAGGCGATCGATATTGTCTGTGCAGCGCAGCAGGAGAACGGTTATCTGGATACATACTATATCATTAACGGAATGGATCGGATCTTCACAAATTTGAAGGAACATCATGAGCTGTACTGTTTTGGCCATCTGGCTGAGGGCGCAGTGGCATATTATCAGGCGACCGGCAAAAGAAAGCTGCTGGATGCGGCGCTGAGGTTTGCTGATTTTATTGATGCTTATTTTGGAGATGATGAGGGAAAATGCAAGGGATATCCGGGGCATGAGCTTGCCGAGATGGCGCTGGTGCGGCTGTATCATGTGACAGGGGAAAAACGTTACCGCGATCTGGCATGCTATTTTGTGGATGAAAGAGGTAAGACTCCGTATTACTGGGATACAGAGAAACATATGGAAAACTGGGATAAGGAAGGATATTCCTATTATCAGGCACATATTCCGGTGCGCCAACAGGATGAGGCTCTGGGACATGCAGTCCGCGCAATGTATCTCTATGCCGGCATGGCGGATGTGGCGAAGCTGACCGGAGACAGGCAGCTCTGGGAAGCGTGCAGCAGGCTGTGGGACAGTACCGTAAGAGAGAAAATGTACGTTACAGGAGGTGTGGGCGGCACTCATATGGGAGAGGCATTTTCCTTCCCGTTCGACCTGCCGAATGACACGGCATACGCAGAGACGTGTGCTTCTATCGGACTCATATTCTGGGCACGCCGTATGCTGGAAAATGAGGTGAATTCCCGATACTCGGATGTGATGGAACTTGCGCTTTACAATACGGTACTGGCAGGAATGGCACTGGATGGCAGGAGTTTTTTCTATGTGAATCCGCTGGAGGTGCTTCCGGAGGCATGTCACAGAGATGAGCGGAAATTCCATGTAAAACCGGTACGTCAGAAATGGTTCGGATGTGCATGCTGTCCGCCGAATCTGGCCAGACTGATCAGTTCTGTTCCGACTTATGCATACACTGAAAATGAGGATACACTCTTCATGCATCTGCACATGGGCGGAACGATTATCAGGAATGTGAATGGAAAAGAGGCTGTACTGGAAGTGGAATCAGGATTTCCGTGGAATGGAAACGTCCGTGTGTCTTATCAGGGCGATGAATCTGTACAGATGAAGCTGGCTGTGCGGATTCCAGGCTGGTGTGACCATTATAATACTGAGGGAACGGGAAAATTCGAAGAGGCTGTGAAAGACGGATATTTTTACCTGAACGGAATCTGGAATCCGGGAGACAGCATCTGCTTTGAATTTCCGATGATGCCGCGTTTCCTTCGTGCCGATGAGCGTGTGCGTGAGACAATTGGAAAAGTGGCTGTTATGAGGGGACCGGTGGTATACTGTGCGGAGGAGGCAGATAACGGTGCAGGTCTTCATCTGTATAAGCTTCTTCCGGAAGAGCCGGTACGGCAGGAGACAGCTGAGATCGGTGGTAAGACCTTCCCGGTACTTTGTGTGAAAGCCAAGAAGCAGGTGGAGAATGTACGGCCGGCCGGACTTTATCAGGTCTATACACCGGAGCAGTATGAAGCTGCACAGGTGAAGATGATTCCGTACTATACGTGGGCAAACGGGGGGAAAAACGAAATGATGGTGTGGATGCGGATCTGAGCTTCTTTCTAAAATCATAATCCTGTGCTATACTCAGAACAGCTGTTATTATATGATTGGCATTATCATTATAATGAACCGGAGGATTTAGTGTGAAACTTATTACAGGCGGTGCATATCAGGGGAAACTTGCATATGCAAAAGAGAGATATGGTGTGCAGGATGGCTGGATCGACGGCCGTACCTGCGGGACGGAAGAGATATTGACCTGCAGCGGAATCCATCATTTTCATGAGTATGTAAAACGGATGCTGCAGGATGAACAGAGTACATTCGGATTGAAGAATGACAGCCTGATCGGTCTGGAAGAGCAGGCGCAGTCATTTGCAGACAGGCTGTGCGGTGAAAATCCGGAAATTCTGATTGTTTCCAGTGAACTTGGATATGGAGTTGTTCCGATGGAAAAGCAGGACCGTATGTGGAGAGAGGCTGTCGGCAGGATCTGCACCTGTATTGCAGCAAAGTCAGAGGAAGTGATCCGGGTGGTATGCGGAGTCGGAGTGCGGCTGAAGGGTGGAACAGAGGGATAAAATCTGACAGTCCAACCAGATTTATACGGTAATGGAAAGAATGTTCATTGAAATCTCTCATCCAATAGACTAAAATAAAGGTATCAAATATGGGGCAGGCAAGGGGGCCTGCAAAGGAGGGTTTTATGAAACATGCCAATCCACTGCTGCGTGGCGGAGATACGCAGAACAGATTTATTACCATTGGTGAAATTATGCTTCGCCTGACACCGCCCAATTATGAGAAGATCCGCATGGCGAGCACGTTTGAAGCCAGTTACGGCGGAAGTGAAGCCAACATTGCGCTGGCGCTTGCGAATCTTGGTATAGACAGTACATTTTTCAGTGTCGTGCCAAACAACAGTATCGGAAAAAGTGCCATTCGTATGCTGAGGAGCAATGATGTGCACTGTACTCCGGTCATTTTAAGTACACCGGAGCAGACACCCACCCATCGTCTTGGCAGCTATTATCTGGAAACGGGATACGGAATCCGTGCCAGCAAGGTAACGTACGACCGCCAACACAGCGCGATCACAGAGTTTGATTTTTCAGGAGTCGATCTGGAGGCTCTGCTTGACGGCTTTACGTGGCTTCATCTGAGCGGTATCACACCGGCTCTCGCTCCGAATTGCCGCAAGCTGATCATGGACTGTCTGAAGATTGCAAAGGAAAAGGGAATCACAGTCAGCTTCGACGGAAATTTCCGCAGTAAGCTCTGGACCTGGGAAGAGGCGCGGGACTTCTGTACAGAGTGTCTGCCGTACATCGATGTTCTGCTTGGAATCGAACCCTATCATCTGTGGCGGGACGAGGATGATCACAGCAAGGGGGATCTGAAAGAAGGTATTCCGCTTCAGCCAAGCTATGAGCAGCAGGATGAGATTTTCCAGGCATTTATCGCCCGTTATCCGAATCTGAAATGTATTGCGCGTCATGTGCGGTACGCTCACAGCGGAAGTGAGAACAGTCTGAAGGCTTATATGTGGTATGAGGGGCACACATTTGAAAGCAAACTGTTCACCTTTAATATTCTGGATCGTGTAGGCGGCGGAGATGCGTTTGCGAGCGGCCTGATCTATGCGATGATGCACGATTACAAACCGATGGATATTGTCAATTTCGCGGTGGCGAGCAGTGCGATCAAACATACGATCCGTGGTGATGCAAACATTACAGATGATGTTTCAACGATCCGCAATCTGATGAATATGAATTACGATATCAAGAGATAAATGCAGAAGATGCCGGGCCGGATTTCAGATCCGGCCTGTTTTCTGCAATCTGCTTGACAGAATGCAGGAAATACTGGGATAATGATGAGGAATGCAGGTGGCAGAGTGTAAAAAAGGATGAGATACAGGGCTGAAGGCTGTGCCGGGATATGACAGCCCGGAAGATATTCAGACACTGTTTCGGGAATAAATGACAGAAATCAACAGTAATGTGCAGGAGGGATGAAAAATGCAGATATGTCTGATACGACATGGAAGTACGGCAGGAAATCTGGAGCACCGTTATGTGGGCACGACCGATGAAGGTCTGACACGGGAGGCTGTACAGGTGATTGAGAACAGCAGAAAAGATTATCCGCAGCCGGATCTCATATTTGCAAGTCCCATGAAGCGCTGTGTTCAGACGGCAGAGCTTCTGTATCCCAAGCGGCCGATAGAGGTCGTGAATGACTTGCGGGAGTGTGAGTTCGGAGCATTTGAGTATAAGAACTATAAGGAACTGCAGGGGGATGAACGGTATCAGGCATGGATCGACAGCGGAGGTGTGCTGGCATTTCCGGGAGGAGAGAGCAGGGAAGAATTTGGCAGACGGTGCTGTATGGGATTTACTTCCGCCTGTCTAAAAGCATTGCAGCAGAACTGCGCATGTGCTGCTTTTGTTGTGCACGGGGGAACGATCATGGCGATACTGGACCGGATGTCGGTGCCTCACAGAGACTATTTTGACTGGCAGGTGAAAAATGTGGAAGGATTTACGGGGCAGCTGTTTGCGAGTGGAAAAGCAGAGCCTGAGACAGAAGTGCAGTTTCAGATAGGAAATATTCGGAAACTGTCTGTTGCGACAAAGCAGCAGAATGCATTATTGTCTGTGCAGGAAAGAGATTGATTGTGGAAATACAAAGGAAGAATAATGCAGCAGGAAAGGGAAAAGAGAAAACAGAGTATGAAAAGGACATGTATTCAGTGTGGAAAAGAATTTGAACTGACAAATTCAGAAATCGGATTTTATAAGAAGAGAAAGCTGTCACTGCCGAAACGCTGCAGGGAATGCAGGGAGCAGAATCGGAGCAGGGCTGATGAAGCAAACAGCAAAAAGAGCAGTTCAAAGCCGGATCAGTCATTCAGCAGCAGGAGTGCAGTGGAAAATATGACAGATGATCGGAAAGATCGCAGCAGAAAGGACGCAGGTATGGCGGGCGGCCGGACAGACAGCAGCAGAAAAGGCGCAGGTATGGTGGGCGGCCGGACAGACAGCAGCAAAAAAGACGCAGGTATGGCGGGCGGCCGGACAGACAGCAGCAAAAAAGGCGCAGGTATGGCAGGCAGCCGGACAGACTGCAGCAGAAAAGACGCAGGGATGACAGGAGGAGCAGTCCGCGGCAGAGCCGACAGCACTTTCAGCGGCAAAAACAGGAATGGAGACAGGAAAAGAAATTCGCTGATTACTATGATCATTCCGGTCATTGCTCTGATTATTCTGGGCATTGCGCTGATTTATTGTGCTGCAACGGGCCGGTTCTCTCAGAATAAGAATCCGTCAACGGATTCCGGTCAGCTGATGACACAGAGTACGGGCGGCAGTGGGAGTGATTCAGGCAGTCAGAGTGCGGATGAACAGGAGATACAGATTGATTATACCTTCCGCACAGAGCAGCAGTTTGAAGACCACTATGAGAAGCATGGCATCGGGATGGGATTTGAGACAGCGGAAGACTATCTGGAAGCAGCCAATATGGTGATCGTTTCGCCGGATGCCTTTCACAAGATCGAAGCGGATGACGGGGACGACATTTATTTTCTGGAGGAGACAAACGAATTCGTTGTGGTGTCGACAGACGGTTATATCAGAACCTATTTTGAGCCGGACGACGGAATGGAGTATTATGAGAGACAGTAGTGCACTGTACTCATACGGCAGATACGGATGCAGCGAAACATGCATCCGTATTTTTTCGGAAATCCGCACAAGATTATATCAGGAGCTGGCCTGCGGAGAATTTGATCCGAAGGTTTATACAGAATACATCACCCGAAAGTACAGTGATCTGTACGGACTGAAATAGAACAGGGGAAGAACAGAAGAAGATGTTTCTGGTGACTGCATGGAATCAGGCTTCAGGAACAGGGATTGCTGTTCAAAATAGTGTGTGGTATGATTAGTGCAATGAAAACCGGACGTAAAAGAGTTCTGATTTTGCTTACATTAAGCAGGGAAGTCCGGCAGTTATTATATGGAAATGAAAGGCATGGATCATGGACAGAACAGAATTTACATTAGAGCACGTAAGAAAAAATATCGTACCGGCGGATGAACAGGCAGTGCAGCTGTGCCGGAAACGCTGGGACAGCATTGCAAAGCCGCTTCACAGTCTGGGCTGGCTGGAAGATACGATCGCACGTATCGCGGGAGCACAGCACAGTGCGCAGGTGCAGACCGGGAAGAAAATTCTCGTGCCGATGTGTGCGGACAATGGTGTAGTGGCAGAAGGTGTTACACAGACAGGTCAGGAAGTGACTGCAATCGTGGCAGAGAATTTTCTGGATGAGCAGTCATGTGCAGCCATCATGTGCCGTATGGCAGGAGCTGATATTCGGCCAATCGATATTGGAATGGCAGTGGATACACCTCGCGTGGAGAAGCGAAAAGTTGCTTACGGAACAAAGAACTTTGCGAAAGAGCCTGCAATGACAACAGATGAAGCCGTACAGGCTCTGGAGACAGGAATTGCTCTTGTAAAGGAACTGAAGGATCAGGGATACTCTCTGATCGCGACCGGTGAAATGGGAATCGGAAATACGACAACCTCCAGTGCAGTGGCTGCCGCTCTGCTCGATGTACCGGCAGAAGAAATGACCGGACGCGGTGCCGGACTCTCGAGCACAGGTCTGCAGAAGAAAATTCAGGTGGTTCAGGAGGCTATAGACCGCTGGAATCTGACGCGGCAGGATGCACTCACAGTTCTGGCATCTGTGGGCGGTTATGATATTGCCGGTCTTGCAGGAATGTTCCTGGGAGGAGCGTACTTCCATGTACCGGTTCTGATCGACGGATTTATTTCATCGGTGGCAGCTCTTGTGGCAGCACGGATTTGTCCGGATGCGGTGGGATATATGCTGGCATCTCACGTTTCAAAGGAGCCGGCAGCGCATCGGATTCTGGAGGAACTGGGACTCTCACCGGCACTGGATGCTGCGATGTGCCTTGGAGAGGGCAGCGGTGCTGTGGCAGTATTTCCACTGATCGAGATGGCCGCGGAAATCTATCACAGAATGAGCACATTTGAACAGATACAGGTGGAGGCATATCAGGAGCTGAAATAGGATGCTCGTTCCGGAAAATGTGTGAATCAATTCCGGGAATATGTGAAGCAGCGTACATGTATTCCGGTAATATGTGAAGTAACAGACATGCATTCCGGGAAGATACGAATAAAGCAGACTGCAGGATGCGATACGATGTGAGAGCGGAGCAGCAGTCCGTCAGTAACAGAAAAAGAAAATCAGAATTATAAAATCAGGGTCATATTTTCACCGTATGCCACATAGCGACATATGATAAAACATAACCAGGGAAGAAAAACTGCTGTTGGAATGCACCTGATAAGGGCGCGGCTGATGAGCAGTTTTATCCATAATCAGGAGGTGCAAATTTTGACCCCTTTGCTTGAACTGAATAACGTAAGCTATGCATACCACAGCAGAAACGGTGAAACGTATGCGTTGTCAGATTTGAATTTTCAGGTGCAGCGCGGTGAGTTTATCGCTGTCGTAGGACCGAGCGGCTGTGGCAAATCCACACTGCTGTCGCTGATTTCCGGGCTGCTCCTTCCTGAGAGCGGCTCCATTTTATTTGAAGGGCGGGAAGATAATACATTCCGCGAGAAGATCGGATACATGCTGCAGAAAGATCATCTGTTTGAATGGCGTACCATTTACGGAAATGTAACGCTGGGACTGGAGATCCAGAATCGTCTGAATGTCGAATCGCGTATGAGAATCGACAAAATGCTGATGGATTACGGTCTCTATCGTTTCCGCAATGCCAGACCCAGTGAATTGTCCGGCGGTATGCGCCAGAGGGCGGCACTCATCCGGACACTGGCACTGGAACCGGAACTGCTGCTCCTGGATGAACCGTTTTCAGCACTGGATTTTCAGACGCGGCTGACGGTATGTGATGATGTGGCATCAATCCTGCGAAAGGAAAAGAAAACGGCGATCCTTGTCACTCATGATCTTTCCGAGGCGGTCAGCATGGCGGACCGCATTATTGTGCTAACAAAACGTCCGGCCCGGATCCGCAGTATTCTGGAACTGAATTTCGAAGAAAAGAATCTGACTCCGTTCGGACGTCGGAACACACCGGAATTCAAAGACTATTTCAATCTGCTGTGGAAAGAACTGAATGATGACGGGAAAAAGAAAAAAAACGTGAATAAAGAAGGCGGAATCACGGAAGTAATAAGCAAGGACAGTGAAATCCGAAAAATTGAAATCCGGAAAAATAAAATAAAAGGGGACGAAATCGGAGAAAATAAAATCAGAGAAAATGAAATCAGAGAAAATAAAATAGGTCAGACGATATCGGCAGGTAATGCAGAACTATCTGAGCAGAATCAGAGCTTTTCAGCAGGAGGTGATCCGGATGCAGAAAAGAAATGATATATCTGTTACGCAGAGCAATTATCTGAAAAATCTTCAGCGCAGACAGTATCGCATCACAGCAATCCAGATCCTGATTTTTGTGTTATTTCTGCTTTTATGGGAAACAGCAGTGCAGATGGGATGGATAGACGGATTCATTTTCAGCAGCCCGTCCCGTGTATTAAAGACCTTCTGCACCATGTGGGCGGACGGCAGTATCTTTCTGCATACAGGAATTACCCTGGCAGAAACGCTGCTAAGCTTCGCATTCGTGGTCGTTGTGGGACTCGGGGCAGCCGTTCTGCTCTGGTATAATACAGAACTTTCAGAAATTCTGGAGCCGTATCTGGTAGTGCTGAACAGTCTGCCGAAATCTGCACTTGCACCGCTTCTGATCGTCTGGCTGGGGGCGAATATGAAGTCAATCATTGTGTCCGGTATGTCGGTCGCGATTTTCGGTACGATTCTGAATCTGTATACCGGATTCAGTGAAACAGATCCCGATATGATAAAGCTGATCTATACGCTGCGCGGGAACCGCAAAGATGTGCTGACAAAGGTGATCCTGCCGGGGACACTGCCGCTGCAGCTCAGTGTGATGAAGGTAAATATCGGACTTTGTCTGGTGGGTGTGGTGATCGGAGAATTTATTGGTGCACGCCGGGGGCTGGGGTATCTGATTATTTATGGAAGTCAGGTGTTGAGGTGAGCCAGAGGAGTGATACGATATGATATCGTGAAAAACTGCCTTATAAAGATTTA
Source organism: Candidatus Choladousia sp. (assembly GCA_045119335.1). Classification (GTDB taxonomy): domain Bacteria; phylum Bacillota; class Clostridia; order Lachnospirales; family Lachnospiraceae; genus Choladousia. Next base: position 59,446 of record JBGVDJ010000001.1, read on the forward strand.
AGGTATGCCTGAATCAGAAAATGTATACAAATAAAAAAGAAGAGGTTATAATAAAAGAAGATAGAAAGGAGGAAGATGTTATGTGTACTATGAGTCAGCTTAATGTGATCACAAAAGAAATGGTCAATTGTTATAACAGCTATTATGGGAATAATATTGTTGGAATATTTCTTTATGGTTCATATGCACGGGGAGATTTTGACAGCGAGTCGGATATCGATATTACAGCTATTGTAAAAGGAAGCAGAGCGGAACTGCAGGAAAAGTTAAAAATGATTTGGGATGATTCTGCAGATATTGGATTAGAGCATGATGTTGTTATTTCACCAACTGTTATTCCTTACGACGAGTTTGAAAAGTATAAAGCTCTTCTTCCCTATTATATGAATATTGCAAAGGAGGGAAAGCGGATTGGATGATTTAGTACAATATCGTCTGGCGAATGCCGAAGAAAAACTGGAATCAGCAAAGGTATTGCTGGATGCAGGACATTATAAAGATTCTGTCGGACGTTCCTACTATGCGATATTTACTGCGGTGCGTGCCATTCTTGCAAAGGACAAGGTGGATTTTTCAAAGCATGCAGGCGTGATTGCTTATTTTCAGAAGGAATATGTGAAAACAGGAATATTCGATAAACAGTATTCTAAGTATTTACAGAGTGCATTTCAGATTAGGAACAACTGTGATTACGATGATTTCTTTATTGCGTCCAGGCAGGATGCAGAAGAGCAGTATGAGAAAGCGGTGAATATGCTGCGGGTAATCCGGGAATATCTTTCCAGTGAAAATAGCATAATTGAATAAATTTAGGGCAAAAACTGTGGAGCGATACGTGAAAATACTTTTTTATTAGAGGATATTCATGGAAAGTAAACTGAAGAATGATCTTTTATACGTCTGCACTCTAATTGAATATATAGGACGGGATACCAGAAATCACCGTAAGGCGGTAGTTTCTGCAATGGGAATTCCACAAATCAGGCATTTGATGAATTATGCTGATGTGAATCATTGTCTGGATATGCAGCAGGTGGCAGACGAAGTGATAGAGGAAGCAGGGATTACTACAGGTAATTTTGATACGGTTAGTGAATGCAGGTATAAGGTACCAAGCGTAACTGCGATTGGTAAAGTTTATCAGAGACTTGTTGCGGACGTAAAAGGGGACGAAGATTGGTCGGAGACGATTTATAATGTATTTTCTTCGTTTTTAAGCGATGAAATCTCAAATTATAACGGCAGTGTATTTTACAGTACACCAGAATATTTGAAATATTCATATCAGGAAGGTGCTTTGTTAGCATAAGCGTCTATGATGGTATGGGGATGACGTGAAAAATAGAATGACCTCGTAAAAGGCTTACTTAGCAGGAGGTGGTGCATAGGTATGATTTGTATCGGGCACCATAGAAAAATCCTGTCTGTGGGTATTTTACGAGGTCGTTTTTAGATTACTTTGAGGAAATTATTCAGTCAAGCATGGAAAGAGGCTGTGGGCGCAAAGAACAAGAATGACACCATATACAAACATAATAATCTCCTTCCTTTGTGCTGTTTTCAAAGATTTTCTGTATGTTTTTTCCTTGCTTCCATATAATGAGAACACTATATCAATACCCTAGAACACTATTACAATACATATTTTTTGTAAACTCAATTGAGAAATGGGGTGTATTATAGTGGAATTTGATTTTGGCAGCACACTTAAACAATTGCGATTACAAGCGAACCTTACACAAAAACAACTTGCAGAACAGATTGGGATTACGAAATCTGTAATAAGCTTTTATGAACTCCGTGAGCGAACTCCTTCACCGGAGATTCTGATTAAGCTGGCAGCCGTTTTTCATGTTTCAACAGATTATTTGCTTGGAATAGAAAAAGGGAAGAGTATTGATATTACTGGATTAGACAGTGATGACGAGAGGGTTGTACGAATGATGGTAGAACAACTTCGGAAGAAGAATCGTTCATATAGGAAAGAAGAGATACGGTAAGAATGAAAAATAGAACAGCAGTAGAATCGTCATTAAGATATGGCGGTTCTGCTGTTTTTATATTGTGACATTAAAAAGTTTGCAATTTGTTCCATACAAACAATATATAAATAAAGACATTTGTTCGAATTTATGCGTTATGCTATAAGGATTGGTTACTTACTATATACGAACAGGACCTCTCAATTCAGGAGCCCTGTGTTATGTTTGCGTGTCATGGGCATACTCTAACTGGTGTAAGTCACGAACACGTCCAGGTAGTGGAAGTGTATAGCCGAACAGTAGCGTGTTCACCGTGAGGTGAATCTGAAGGAAGCTGTAAGCAAACCTCTTGTTCAATAGACAGAAATCACATATAAGGCTAAGCTGCGAGAGATAATTCATCTACCCGTTCCCTACAAGGAATCGGTAACGAGCAACTAGGACAAGGGTACAGACATAATATAAGTCAAGTCATTTCACGAGGAGATGTATTATGTCTGTACCATCTATCAAAACAGTAAAGCATAACAGAAGGGGTGATACTATGCAGGAACAGAAGATTATGATGGCTTTATCAGAGTTATTGATGCAGGAAAATTTTATCACAGCGCATGAAAAACTGGAACTGTCAAAGCTTATTAAGAAGGGAGGTTCGTCATGACTCCCCGGGCTGTTTTATATGCCCGCTGCAGTACAGAGGAAGAATCTCAGAAAGATGCTCTTGTAAAGCAGGTAGCCGAGGCAGAAGAGTGCATTCATCAGCAGGGATGGCTCCATGTCGATTCCTATGTGGAATCACGTTCCGGAACATCTACCAAAGGTCGCAACGAATACAACCGATTGTGTGATGATCTGGAGAAGGATCGGTTTGATATCATTGTGATCAAATCGCAGGACCGGCTTATGCGAAACACGATGGAGTGGTATCTCTTTGTAAATCGGCTGACCAGCAATGGAAAACGGCTGTACATTTACATTGAACAGAAGTTTTATACGGCAGATGACAGTCTGATTACTGGAATTAAGGCTATTCTCGCAGAGGATTATTCACGCGAATTATCAAAGAAGATCAACAATGCGCATCGCAATCGCCAGAAAAACGGCGGCAATCCGGTTCTGACTTCCAATACATACGGATATCGTAAGCTGCCAGATAAGAGCGTGGAGGTCATTCCGGAAGAAGCAGCTGTAAAGAAGCGCATGTATGAACTATGTGCGGCAGGATATGGCGGTAAAAAAATTTCGATAATATTGCAGAAAGATGGCATTTTGAACAGAAAAGGAAAGCCATTTTCAGATTCTGACATCATCCGTATGATCCGCAATCCGATAAATCGTGGTGCGGTGTGCATGAATCGTCAGCATTATGATTTTGATTCTAAGAGGGTCATGAAAAATCCGGTAGAAGAGCAGTATATATATGAAAATAAAATTCCTGCTATTGTAACGACGGAGTTGTGGGAGGCTGCGAATCGGGAGATCGACAGGAGAGCACAGAAAGGGAAGCGAAAGGGTATTTACAGGAAAAACAGTAGTTATATCAAATATCCATTAAGCGGGAAAATATGCTGTGGAGAATGTGGTTCACCATATTATCGGACTGTGCGAAAACGTTACAAAGGCGGTGAACAAATCCATGAGTGGAAATGCAGTCGGTACCTGAAGATCGGAAGGAATGCGGAAAATCCGAATACCTGCGGTCGCAGGCGATCGGTTGAAAGTACGGATATACAAGGCTGTGATAATGTTCATGTGAATGAGGATACTCTGTGCGAAATATTAGAACAGGTTTTTGCAGAAGCATATCAGCCAGATAAAGAGAAGATAGTACGGAAAATGATCGGGATGCTCAGACAGGTATTAATAGAGACCGATATTGAGCCGGAAATAAAAAAGGAAATGAAAAAACAGAGCCAGATAAAAGGTCAGATGAATCTGCTCGTTGATAAGCTATTGAATGGTGTGCTTTCAGATGATGTTTATCGTGAGAAGCAAAAAGAACTGGAACAGAATCTGGAACTGTCTAAAAATAAAGTGATTCAGCTTGAGCAGAAACATGCCTCGGAATGTGCTTTGAAAGACAGAATCAAGCAGATTGAGCAGGTGCTGCAGAACGGTACATTGTTTGAAAAAGCATCAACGGCAGGTATGATGGATGAAATCGAGACGATAAAAATATACCCGACTTATCTGGAAATTACTTTTAATATAGCAGGGATGCTGGATATAGGCATTGGACTTCCGGAAGCAGACGGAAATACGATGCGATTTGAGTACGGCAGCAAATTCAATTATCTGGATCAGAAGAGGCAGGGACGTGAAGCTGTTGTAGAGATGATGAGAGAAAATCCACGAATTACAGCGCGTATGATCGCGGATAGGCTTGGAATCAGTTTGTCAGGGGCGAATTATCAGATCAGGGCACTGAAAAAGGAGGGGAGGGTTAGGTTTAACGGAAAAGGTGGGAAAGGAGCATGGGAGGTTTTGTGAGAGGATGGAAATGGATATGGTGGAAACGAGGACCGGGGAAGAGATTCGCCGGTTCTTGCTTTTGGAAAAAGAATTTTCCGACTTTGTTTTGTGGAACGGACAGTGTATAATAGGGGAAACTAATCATTTTTATATAAAATAGTTAAGAAAGAGTATAATGGAGGTTCAGTAATCGATGATAAAAGTATATCATGGCTCAGATCATGTTCTGCAGGTTCCGGTTTATCTGGGAGGCAAGGCAGACAACGATTATGGTAATGGCTTTTATACAACTGAATATGAGGACAGAGCCAGAAGCTGGGCAGCGCTAAATGGCAGACCGGAATATTCCATTGTAAATGAGTATGATCTGGCCATAGATAATTTGAGGATACTTGACCTGAATGACTATGGAATTCTGGCATGGATTGCAGAAGTCGTTGCAAATCGGGGGATGAATCAGGAGGCAGCAAATATTGTTGGAAGCCGGATTGTCGAATTATATAGAGTGGATTCCGCAAACGCAGATGTGATAAAGGGATATCGCGCGGATGACAGTTATACTCAGGTGATAGAAGCCTTTTTGATGAATCAGATTAATGTGATGGAAGTGAAGCGATTGTTTTATAAAGGTTCACTTGGAAATCAGATTTTTTTGAAGTCGGAAAAAGCATTTCAACAGATAGCTTGGCGGCGTGCTTACGAGGTGAATGATTCGGAAATTGATATTAATTATGACAGAAATGCCAGACGAGAAGTCAGCCGGTTCCTAAGTGAACGGATGAAAGTGATTTTACTGGACGGATATCAGGTGCCGGAAATTACTGCACAGTATGCTCTGCGAAATAAGCTGATTTATCATCAGGAGGAAGACTATTATGAAACAGCCGGCGTATGATGAATGTTATCTGGATATGATGTTTCAGAAGACGAGGTATCTTTTTAAGTTAATTGCAAGGAATAATCTGGAGGTGTTTTCGGTGATTCGGGATTACATGAAGGATGATTACCGGAAATATATGGACATGGGAAACCCGTTGTATCTGAATAAGACTCCAAAGCAGATTCTCGGCAATATGGGATATCGGATCAAAATTGATATGGATATCAGCTCGCAGTACGATGAAATGATTCTTGAATGGATGGCGGATATTTATGTGTATATGCAGTGGAAATTTGGATTGTGGTCAGCGAAAATTGTGGATAAGATAACTCCGGAGAAGCTGTATAAGATGTACTATCCGCTGCACGAGGCCTCGGTGACGAATGGGTGCGAGAAGCTGGTGGAGAAATATATAAAGGCAGATAATTCATGAAGAACGAAAAGATAATAGCCGTTAATGGACAATATTGGAAGATATTATCGAAGAAGACAAGCTTGTTTTTAACAGAATAACCGCTTGATCATGGAAAGTACAGATGATTGGTCTGCCAAGACGCAGAAGGCAAAAATGGTGCCGATATCAGTATGTTTTAGGGCCAGAAAAGGGAGCTGGGAAGATTATGATATTTAAAATAGTTACACTTGGTTTGATGGCAGCATTTTATATCTGTTATTTTGCTAAAATGATGAGCCAGAGCAAACAAGGTATAAGTACAGATCAGCTTGGAAAAGGAAAAACAGGATTTGTTAAATTTATTGAAGTTGCATTGAAAATATCAACTTATGTACTTCTGATCATTCAGCTCATAAGCATATTGTGGTATATAGGAAATGCTCCTATTATACTTAGAATAATAGGAAGTGTAATAACAGCGGTTGGTGTTTTGACATTCATTATATCGGTAGTTCAGATGAAAGATAACTGGAGAGCTGGTGTGCAAAGAGAAGAAAAAACGAATCTTGTTACAGCGGGAATTTATTCAATCAGTCGTAATCCTGCGTTTCTGGGATTTGACTTGATGTATATAGGAATATTGTTTACATTCTTTAACTGGTATTTATGTTTTGCTACAAGTTTTGCCGTAGTGTTTTTCCATTTACAGATAGTGAATGTAGAAGAAGAGTTTTTGATAGAAGCATTTGGAGATGAATATCTTAAGTACAAGGCGAAAGTATGCAGATATTTAGGACGAAAACTTAGAATTTGAGGTGAGATAGTATGAACCAGAAGGTAAGTATTTTAGAGGAACGAATTTCAGCGGAAGAATATATAGATTTTTTGAAGAGAACGGACTTGGGCTCTCAATATCCAAAAGAACGATTCGCTGATAGAATAACAAAACTGGTCAAGACTGTTTCCATTAGCCTTGTTGCTCGAAATGAATACGGCACAATTGTCGGTGTTCTGTTTGGCTTAACCGATTTTTGTTATTGGCTTTATGTAACAGATTTGGGAGTAGACAGAGCATACACAGGGCAGGGTATCGGCAAACAGCTAATGAAAACAGCTCATGACATTGCGGGCGGTGAGAAGGATATTGCGGTTTATTTGATTGCCAATGAGAACGCAATTGGTTTCTATGAGAAACTGGGGATGAAGAAATCTGTGGATGTAATGCAGTATAATAAAATCGAATGGACTGAATTTGTTGTTGAATAGCAAATTCCAATTTGCAGGGAAACGAATCAAAATTATATGATGAGGGAAATGTAAGGCATTATAAACAGTAATGTATGGAAGCGGAGGCAAAACTTATGGTGCGAGGCAAAACTGAAAATAATTTGCATTCTGATTTGTATGTACTGAAGCATAAGGATCTTGATGTGGCGATGGTATTAGTAGATGACATGTCAGGAAAGATAGATTATGTTCTTGAAGTATATTTGCCGGACGAGCTTCCTTTAGGCTGCAGCAAGGATGGCAGTGAATTAATGAAATGGTGGGAGCAAAGGGCAATTCCGGATTCCAGAAAAGGTATCCAGCAGGTACTTAATTATCTGAGAGAAAAAACCAATCTGTCCTTGATGCTCTCGGCATATGGACTCAGCCTTACAGACCATTACTGGATGCAGCCGATTGGCGAGGAATTGTATTGGAAAGACCTGAATTTCTATGAAAATGACTTTTCGGATGAACTTGGCTGCCTGCTGACAGATTCAGAAAAGGTAGATATCGATTCTAATATTTCCAAATTTTCTCCTTCTTCTTCCGTAACAGGTGAAATGAAAAAGAAATGGGTGATTCATGATGGCATCCGGTATCTGATGAAAGTAAATGCAAACGATTATGGGCAGCAGTCAGTGAATGAAATAATTGCCTGCAGGCTGCACGAGCAGCTGGGATGGAGAAATTATGTTCCCTATGAGATAGAGATGGCTGTTGTAGATGGTGAAACGGTTCCGTGTTCGATAAATCCTTTATTTACTTCAGTATCATCAGAATTTGTGTCAGCGTATCAGCTGATTGGAAATTACAAAGTTCAAAATGATATGTCCGTTTATGAAACCGTGATCAGACAGGCAGGATTATTTGGCCTGGATGAAATGCAGGTGCGGCGCCAGTTGGAATATACAATTCTGACAGATTTTATTCTTACGAATACAGATCGGCATTTCAATAATTTTGGTTTTCTGTATGATCCGGCAGAACATAAGATGACGGCAATGGCGCCAATTTTTGATACGGGAAATGCATTGTTCTATAATAAAGAAATTATTCCGAAAAATAAAAATCTTTTGGACGTGAAGGTGGCATCTTTTTCTGATACAGAGGTGAAATTGCTTCGATATGTTACCGATAAAGACTTAATCGATCTTGATAAACTGGATGGATTTTATCAGGAAGCAGAAATATTGCTGAAAAAGTATACGAAAATGCCGGGAAAACGTGCAGAGGAGATCGCGTTTACGATTCAGCAGAAAATAGAGTTTTTACGGTTATTTCAACAGGGTAAGAAAATTTGGAAACAGGAAAAGTATTGGTAGGTGATTAAATGCAGCCTGTGAAAATAAAACAAGAAGGAGATAAGATTACGATAGGAGAAAATCCACAGCTGATCGTGAACTTATCGAGTCAGGATAATTATATTAAGCTGAATCAGCAGATGATTCCATATCGAAAGAAAGTAATGCTCAGTAGGGATTTATTAGTCGGGAAAAGGAGAAACGTGTTGAATACGGCTGTAAATCATTATTATCGTCAGGCATGTGCTGTGGCAGATGGAATTGAGGCTGCTGAAAAATATCGTGCTAAGTTGAATACGATGGTTAGAGAAGTAAAATAGATATCATCATGTCTATTGTAATCCTCTGCATTATAATATAAGGGAAACGAATTAAAAATAATTCCTGAAGAGAGGAAATTATTATGGTTATAGCTTTTTTGAGTGTGTGAAAGAAAGTCTGTAAATAGTGATCTTCTATGATAATGATTTGGGCTGAAGGCTCGTTGCGGAGCTTTCAGCCCTCGCGAGTGTGTGAAACTTTTTCTGTAAATTAGCAAATAGAGGTTCTTCTATGATAAAATAAAAAATCATAGGAGGGCCTTTTATTATGGCAAGACAAAAGAAACCGGTACATCGAGTACAAATGACAGAAGGAAAAAGAAATA
>JBGVDJ010000002.1:0-4774 GCA_045119335.1 Candidatus Choladousia sp.
ACTTCATAAGATTTTTCAAGGCATAGTACCCACTATGTCCAATGTTTATGTCCATTTTTCGTTAATTTCTTTTTCTGCACGATATTCAGTTGTCAATTTTCAGTTGGAATCTCATTCATTGAGATTCCGAGAAGTTATATATTTTATTGTATATTTTCACGTACAATTTCTGATACCCTAGTTATACCAGAATTTTTATAAGAAATCAACAATCAGAATACATATTTTCCTTTTTTATTCGTTCTTTTTACTAAATTTTCATCATTCCAAACCCGAACACACCAGCTTCACCACGTCTGCCTCCTCTGTTCCTGGCCGGAGGCAGCGCCCACTGCAAAGATACAGAAAAAGGCATGTCAGTTCTTCAGGCTCTGCATCCAGCCCTTCCTTCTGAACACTACAAGTGAAATTGCAAAACGCACACATTCCTCCAGTGAAAGGATAAAATATACATAAGGAATCTCCAGCTTAAATACAAATGCGGAAATCAGCCCCAGCGGCACACCGAATCCCCATGTACCGATCATATCAATCACCATGACGTATTTTGTCTTTCCGCCGCTCCGAATGATTCCTCCTCCCAGAATCATATTCAGCACTTTGAACGGAGCAACGATCGCATATGCGGTCAGGATCTGCCTCGTCAGCAGCTTCACCGATGCCTCCACCTGATAAATCTCCACATAGAACGGACTCATCAGAACAATCAGTACGGAAAGCACTGCCGACCCGACGAACCCGTATACAATCAGTTTTTTCGACGCTCTGTAGGCCGCATCATATTCTCCATTGCCCAACAGCTTTCCGATAATGACACCGGCCGCCTGCGACAGACCGCACAGCGCACCGATCATCAGTCCCTGAACCGGATTGATCAGCGTCATGGCTGCAGTGGATTCTGTTCCGAGATGTCCGTAAATGGCTGCATAGACGTTCTCTCCCAGACTCCAGACAAATTCGCAGATCAGAATCGGGAGCAGCATGGCTGCATACTGTCTCCAGTTGAACCTGACAGGTTCCTGTTCCGTATCCCTGCTTTTTTTCAGGCAATCCCTGAAACGAAAGACCAGAACCAGCATGATCAGGAAATTGACCAGCTGTGAAATCACTGTCGCGATCGCCGCGCCCTCTGCCCCCATCGGTGCAAATCCGATTTTTCCAAAAATCAGTATGTAATTCAGACCGGTATTCAGAACCGCAGCAATCATGCTGGCATACAGCGGCAGGGATGCCTTTTCCATACAACGAAACATTGTGGACAGAAGTGTCGCACCGGCCATCGGCAGAAATGTACCTGCTATGATAGCAAGGTAACGTGCTGCCGCCAGCCGCGTGCTCTCATCCTGCGTATACAGTCCCATGATATCTCCCGGAAACATAATGCACAGCACCGTAAACAGCACGGATATTCCAACTGCCAGCAGCAGGTTCACAGAAAAGCTTCTGCGGACCTCCCTCTGATTCTTCTGGCCCATATACTGAGATATCATAATGCCTGCAACAGCGCCAACGGCCGAAACGAGCACCGAATAAACAGAAGAAAATTTACCTGCCAGACCGACTCCCGCCACACTGACGCTGCCGAGCTGTCCTATCATGATCTGGTCAATAATACTGAATGATGCCTGAAGCATGGATTGAAGTGCTACCGGAACAGCCAGATTGCATACCGTCCGTAAAAAGCTTTTCTCTTGTTCCATTGTCATTCCTCCTGAGTATTTTTTGCAGCTCCATTTTACTGCTGTATGCTTTTCAAAAATTAAGCACGTAATAGTCTGATCCTGCAGATGCAGCCGAAAAACTGCACAGCCTGTCCGGATTTTGCATGGATGCAAGTTACTATTTTTATATCGCAACCCCGCCCAGTCCCATAGCCACTGCGATCAGATAGAGGATCAGCAGATGCGCCGGATAAAATACATAGAAGAAATATTTCAGCTTCAGTCCACGCTTTCCGTTATACAGCGATGCCGGAATGACTGCCAGAAATGCCGTCATTTCGCTGATACTCATCACAGACAGAACTGCACACGATAAGGTCAGAGATTTCATCCTGCTGCTTCTGTAGATATACATGAGTGCGATGACGAGCACACCGACGGCACCATAATCTGTCTGCAAAAGCTGTGCCAGCAGCATCGTTACAAACAGAGACACCGCCATCCATACACCGGAAGATTTCTTCGACTGAAAATACTCACATGCATACATGAAAACGAGACCGAAAAACAGTGTGAAATACACGTTCTGGTTGCCGAACTCCAACACTTTTCCGGAAACGGCCAGATCAAACGGTATCTCCGAGATAAGGGCAAATGCAGCGATCCGCAGCATATATTTTCTGATATCTCTGGTCTTCCGGAATCCTTCCACCAGCAGAAAACAGAAGATTGGTAACGCTATCCTGCCGATCAGTTTCATGGCAAACTGTGTATAAAAAAGTACCCGGTTCTCTGCTGCCCACTCCGTCATTACAGAAACATCCGCTGAATTCATGATATCCTGATATCCCCGTGCGACCATCATCCTGTATAATATGACTGTTGCCACATGATCGATCAGCATGATGATAACGGCGATTATTTTAAGCGTACTGCCACTGATCCCCTTCCTTTTCTGCATCTGATCCGGTGTCCGGCTCTGTTTTAAAGTCTGTTCCTGATTTTGTGTTGCTGTTTTGTCCATATTATCCTACCACCTGCTGTTTATATTTGAGAGATCTTTTTCTCTCTGCTTATTATATCAGCTGCATCAGTCATCGGCAACGTCTTCTTCCCTCACTTCTTCCATTGTCCTGATCCCTTATTTCCATTAAAAACGGCAGGGATCTCTCCCCACCGCCTTATACTTACTCAAACTTTGTTAACTCTGTTGCCTTTCTCTTCAGTTCATCCCTTTTCTCCGTATCCGGTTCAAAACATTTCCCAACCCGGACATAAGTCAAAATACAGATTGGGGTATGTCTCCAGCAGCTTTTTGGTCAGATCGAGAATACCCCATTCCATGATTTTACTGTTTTGATTTGCATTTTTATTCTTACTTCTGTTTTTCTGCAGTACGGGCAAAGATATTTGCCAGAACAGCACCCGAAATATTATGCCATACGGAAAATACTGCACCCGGAATAGTAGCAAGCGGATACTGTGCAAAATGCGTGGCAGCAAGGCTTGTTGCAAGTCCTGAATTCTGCATACCGACTTCGATAGAGATCGCCCGGCATTTGCTTCCCTCCAGCTTCAGCAGTTTTCCGACACCATATCCGGTGAGATATCCGAGCAGGTTATGCAGCATGACTACTACCAGAATCAGGGCACCGGAAGTAAGGATCTTGGAAGAATTGGCGGAAACTACAGCTGCTACGATCGCGACAATCGCAGTAGTCGAAACAAGCGGCAGAATACGCACCACCTTCTCCGTAAACTTCTGGAAAAAATGATTAATAATAAATCCGAGCACAATAGGTACAAGCACGACTTTGAGAATCGACTGGAACATGCTCATCACATTTACGTCTACACGCTCACCGGCATAAAGCAGTGTAAGCAGCGGAGTGAGAAGCGGAGCCAGAATCGTGGATACTGCTGTCATTCCAACAGACAGGGCTACGTCACCTCTGGAAAGATACGTCATTACATTGGAGGAAGTACCTCCCGGACAGGTTCCGACAAGGATCACACCGATTGCCAGTTCCGGTGAAAGACGAAACAGCTTCGTCAGCAGAAATGCCAGAAGCGGCATCAGAGTAAACTGTGCAACGCAGCCGATGATCACATCCTTCGGACGGCTGAATACTACTTTAAAATCCTCCGGTGTCAGAGTAAGTCCCATGCCGAACATGACAATTCCCAGCAGAGTATTTACATAGGAGGTCTTAATGAAGCTGACACTGCCCGGAACGAACAGAGCCAAAGCTGCCACTGCAATGACAATAAAAGCCATATACTTACCCACAAAATCACTAACTTTTTCCAATACTTTCATTTTACTTCTTCCTTTCCTTTTCTTTTCGTTATGTAAGCTGAAGTATTCGTCAATGACAGGAAATCGAACTGAATGGAAGCCTGTTGAAATAACGGACGGAGTCAGGGACAAAAGAAAAAGCCTTTGCCTCTTTAAAAAGAGACAAAGGCCTGTATCACCTCTGCGGTACCACTCTTATTGCCGATCTGATTAATCGACCACTCCAGGCGTATCTGACAATACGCGATCCATGATAACGGGAATCTGCCGTTCAGACCTACACAACGTATGCATCTTCGGTCTGAAAGCTCAGAGATGATTTTCCCGCAGCTTTCCGCAATGTCTCGCACCATCCGACATCTCTCTGCAGCGTTCCCCTTCGGTACTCTTTCTCGTCATAGCTCAAATATTTCATTGGGGTTCATTATAGAACTTTAAAAACAGCATGTCAATATATTTTGTTACGAAATTTTTCTGCCATACAGAAATTTGTCAGTCTGTTATTTCAGTCTCTGCTTTTCCGCCTTCTGCATCACCGCAGAGCCGTTACTTTTCTGACACAATACACCGTCATCGGAATCAGATACAGCGTTGCCGCCATCCATGCAGTCTGGTCAGCAAAACAGATAGCCGTATACCCGAATGTGCCCACAAATACCAGACTGACAAATGTGGTTACTGTCAAGTAAACGTTGGCAACTTTTTTCATACATGATTTACCGTACGCCCGTCTGGAAAAGATATACCACAGCAAACACGTTCCCACTCCGTTCAGACTCGCAGCGAATACTAACCTCCTCCTTCGCCTGCGGCT
>JBGVDJ010000003.1:0-30814 GCA_045119335.1 Candidatus Choladousia sp.
CCTTAGTACGAGAGGACCGGGGTGGACTGACCTCTGGTGCACCGGTTGTTCCACCAGGAGCATGGCCGGGTAGCCAAGTCGGGCAGGGATAAACGCTGAAGGCATCTAAGCGTGAAGCCCCCCTCAAGATGAGATATCCCATACTTAAGGTAGTGAACCCCCTTGAAGACGACGAGGTAGATAGGGCAGAGGTGGAAGTGCAGTAATGTACGGAGCTGACTGCTACTAATAGGTCGCAAGCTTATCCAGTATGGTAGGGTTAAAGAAGTCAAAAAAAGACTTGCAAAAAACGGATGGATATAGTATTCTGTATGTGGTTTTGAAGGTATGTTGAAAGTAACATACTTTTATATGGCCCAGTGGCTCAGTTGGTTAGAGCGCCGCCCTGTCACGGCGGAGGTCGAGAGTTCGAGTCTCTTCTGGGTCGTCATATGGGATCTTAGCTCAGCTGGGAGAGCATCTGCCTTACAAGCAGAGGGTCACAGGTTCGAGCCCTGTAGGTCCCATTTATTTCATTAAATGCGTATTTTGATAATAAAATACGCCGATGTGGCTCAATTGGCAGAGCAGCTGATTTGTAATCAGCAGGTTATCGGTTCGAGTCCGATCATCGGCTTTATGGGTGGATTCCCGAGCGGCCAAAGGGGGCAGACTGTAAATCTGTTGTCGACGACTTCGAAGGTTCGAATCCTTCTCCACCCACTCGCTGAACTGCTTCAGTGAATATACAATTTAATATCGCGGGATGGAGCAGTCTGGAAGCTCGTCGGGCTCATAACCCGAAGGTCGCAGGTTCAAATCCTGCTCCCGCAACTCAGTAATTTATTACTGTAAAATATATGCCCAGATAGCTCAGTTGGTAGAGCAGAGGACTGAAAATCCTCGTGTCGCTGGTTCGATTCCGGCTCTGGGCATACTGTTTATATTAAACAGATGGGATATTAGCTCAGTCGGTAGAGCACTTGACTTTTAATCAAGTTGTCCGGGGTTCGAATCCCCGATGTCTCATTAAGTGAATTGCGGAAGTATTGATTTTCAGTACTTCCGCTTTTTTTGTGTCCAAAACATTTAATTAACATGAGGGAGACGCTAAGGTTAACGATAAAATACAGCGAAAATGCAAAATAAAATCTTTTGTTAATGTAATAGAAATGATATGATGTAAAAAAGACAGGAGGAGGTAAATATGAAGGTATTAATTGTAGTTGATATGCAGAATGATTTTATAGATGGCGCGCTGGGAACTCCGGAGGCTGTTCAGATCGTAGACAGGGTCAGAACGAAAATTGATCAGTATCTGAAAGAAGGAAATGAGGTTATCTATACAAGGGATACGCATGAGCAGGATTACCTGAATACGCAGGAAGGGAAAAATCTTCCTGTACCACATTGTATCAGAGGGACACACGGATGGGATATTTTCGAAGGGATATATCGCAATGGCTGTGCCGTGATTGATAAGCCGTCCTTTGGATCCATGGAACTGACCAGAAAAGTTGCTGCGCTTGGTGATCTGGAAAGTATTGAGCTGGTTGGTCTCTGTACTGATATCTGCGTTATTTCAAATGCGTTCATTCTGAAAGCAGGAATGCCGGAAACACTGATATGTGTAGACAGTACGTGCTGTGCAGGAGTGTCTCCTCAGAGCCATCAGAACGCGCTGGAAGCCATGAAAATGTGTCAGATAACTGTTTTCTGAGAGAGCAGATCAATTCATGATCCGAGGCTTATACGCGGCCTGACTGCAGGTGTGTGCTGAATATTGGGATGATGGGACAGCAGGATGAAAAAGTAAAGAGAAAAGGTGAAAAAGAATAAAGAGCAGACAGTAAATGGGGGATAATATGGAAGCAAATGTAAACGCAGAAACTGTTTATAAAAAAGGTGAAAATGAATTTGCTGATCGGGAATTTGCAGCGGCATCTCAGTATGGGAAAGTAAAGCTTGCAGATAAAATGATCTTCTGGAAAAAGGGACTCAGATGGTACGGAATCGGGCTGGAGTGTGTTGAGCGGGCATTTCGCAGGATTGAGACAGTTAATGCAAAATTGTGTTGTGGGAAGGTGAATTTCGATATTCAGAAACTGGTTCTGATTCTGAAGGATTCGACGGAACTGGAATTGCTGGTAGGAGAGGGAACTCCAAAGGAGGCGGAACTGCTTTTTGAAAAATTCAGGGAAAAGAATGCCGAAACAGGAATTTTATTTGGAAAAGCTTAAGTCTGAGGGAATCAGGTAGTAGCGTCCGAAAATAATGAATGCTGTAAAAGTCATAAAAATATCCGCATAAGCAAGAAAAAAAATATTAAGAAAAACAGAGGGCTGTATTTGTGAAAAATTACCATTTTCAATCAAATACAGCCTTTTTATTGACAATGAATATACCGAACGGTATAATAGCCGTAATGAGTTGGAAATTGAACTTCTATAAGGAAAGTGTTTTGGTCAGAGTCTGCGAAAGGAGGCACCGTTATGGACAATAGGCAGTTGCTGCTTGAGTGTGCAAAAGAGTTGTTTTGCGCAAAGGGTTATGATGCGGTCGGTGTCCAGGAGATCGTAGACCGTGCTGGCCTTACGAAACCAACGCTTTACTATTATTTCGGCAGCAAGCTGGGCCTTCTGAAGATGCTGATGGACATGAAATGCGGCGAATTTATCGGGGAGCTGAAAGCGTTCCGGAAACAGGATGCCGGTATCTGTGAATCTCTGTATAAAATTGCAGGTCTGTATTGTGATTTTTTTGAACGGGACAGGGAATTTTATATGTTGATGATGGCCCTTTATTATTCTGCACAGCAGAATGAAGCAAGTCAGGCGGTCAGGCCTTACGTGACAGATTTTTTTGGATTTGTTGTACAGATATTTGAACAGGCTTCCGGAGAGCTGGGAAATATGCATGGCAGGCAGAAGCAGTTTGCTATAGGTTTTACCGGTATGATGAACACCTACTTTCTGACAATATGGCAAAGCGATCCTGCTCATGAGAGCCGGATCAGCCAGGAGCAGATCACTTCACTTGTAAATCAGTTTATGTATGGAATTTTTTCATAAAATATAAAAAACAGGAGACGAGACAGCATGAGCAAATGGTATGAAAACGCAATATTTTATCACATGTATCCGCTGGGAATGAGTGGTGCACCGTATGAGAATAGAGAGGAAGGAATCGTACATCGATTTGCAGAACTGGAAAAGTGGCTGCCGCATATTGCGGATCTGGGCTGCACAGCAATCTATATTGGACCACTGTTTGAATCAACTACACACGGGTATGATACAAGAGACTATAAAGTAGTAGATCGACGTCTTGGCGATAATGAGGATTTTAAAAATTTTGTGGCTCAGGCACATGAACTGGGACTGAAGGTGATCGTGGATGGTGTGTTCAATCATACCGGACGTGAATTTTTTGCATTTAAGGACATTCAGCAGTACAGGGAAGGATCCAAGTACTGCGGATGGTATAAAGGAATTAATTTCGGCTGGAACAATCCATACAATGACGGATTTGGGTATGAGGCATGGCGAAATTGTTTTGAGCTGGTAAATCTGAATCTTCAGAACAGGGAAGTAAAGGACTATCTGTTCGATGTGATCCGGTTCTGGATTCATGAGTTTGATATTGACGGAATCAGACTGGACTGTGCAGATTGTCTGGATTTTGATTTCATGAAGGAAATGCGCTGGATGACAGGCAATGAGAAGCAGGACTTCTGGCTGATGGGTGAAGTCATTCACGGGGATTATTCCCGCTGGGCAAATGATGATGTACTGCATTCGGTGACGAATTACGAGCTTCATAAAGGACTTTATTCCGGCCATAATGATCATAATTACTTTGAGATTGCTCATACGATCCGCAGGCTGTTTGACGGAAACGGCGGTATCTGCCGCGGAAGAATTCTGTATTCGTTTGTAGATAATCACGATGTGGACCGGATTGCGTCCAAGCTGAATGATAAGAAACACCTGAATTCAGTACACACATTGCTGTATACACTTCCGGGAGTTCCGTCCATTTATTACGGTTCCGAATGGGGAATTGACGGCAGGAAGTCCAACGGCGGAGATCCGGCACTGCGTCCTCATATCGATCTGGAAGAGATGAAAGAGAATGCTCCATATCCGTGGCTGGAAGAGCATATCAGATTTCTCGGAAAATGCAGAAAGGATCATCCTGTAATCGGAACAGGAACTTATAGGGAAATGATGCTGACCACGCGTCAGTATGCTTTTGCAAGGATCGGTGATCAGGAGACAGCATTGGTCCTGGTAAACAATGATGATAACGATGCATTTATGTCCGTGCCGCTTCCGTGTGCAGCAGGCAGGATCGTAAACCTGGCGACGGAAGAGACAGTGCAGGCAGATAACGGAAAAGTTAATATGAATGTACCGGCAGGAGGAAGTGTGATTCTGATCGTTTCACAGGATTGATCGCAGGGATAAAACTGCAGAAATAAAGAAGCGGCCCAAATAAAAGGCAGCAGAAATAAAGAAAAATACAAAAGCAACGAAAATAAAAGGGAATGCGCATCAGCTGGTGACAGGGACGGAAAAATGGGTCATCGATTTATATAGTGAGGAGAAGGATAGTATGGCAGGAAAGAAAACAACTGCAGTAAAAGGAACGGCAACTGCAGTAGAGAAAAATGAGGTGTTTATTTCTGAATTTGACCAGTATCTGTTTGGTCAGGGAACACATTATGACATTTTTAAAAAGCTTGGTGCACATCCTACAGTGAAGGACGGTCTGGAGGGAACCTACTTTGCTGTCTGGGCACCTCATGCAAAAGAGGTATATCTGATCGGTTCATTTAATGACTGGAATGAGATCAGTCATCCAATGGAGCGTCATGAGCCGCTTGGTATTTATGATCTGTTCGTGCCGGAAGTGGGCGTAGGTGAAATTTACAAGTATCTGATCATTACACCGGATGGCCGCAGGATTTACAAGGCAGATCCGTTTGCAAATCACGCAGAATTCCGGCCGGGTACGGCATCAAAGGTTGCGGATATTACGAAGATCAAGTGGTCAGATTCCGCGTGGATGGAGAAACGCAAGACCTTTGATCAGGATAAAAGTCCGGTCTCTATTTATGAGGTTCATCCGGGCAGCTGGAAGAAGCATCCGCATGAACCGGGGGAGAGCGGATATTATAATTATCGTGAGATGGCATATGCACTGGTTGATTATGTGAAGGATATGGGATACACTCATGTGGAGCTGATGGGCATTGCGGAGCATCCGTTTGACGGTTCATGGGGATATCAGGTGACCGGTTATTATGCACCGACATCACGTTACGGCACACCGCAGGATTTTGCGTATTTTGTAAATTATCTGCACAAGAACAAAATCGGAGTTATTCTTGACTGGGTACCGGCGCATTTTCCGCGGGATGCACAGGGACTGGCTGAATTTGACGGCACATGTCTGTATGAGTATGCAGATCCGCGTAAAGGAGAGCATCCGGACTGGGGAACAAAGATCTTTGATTATTCAAAGAATGAAGTAAAGAATTTCCTGATCGGAAATGCAATTTTCTGGATCGAGCAGTTCCATGTGGATGGTCTGCGTGTGGATGCGGTGGCATCCATGCTGTATCTGGATTATGGAAAAAATGATGGTCAGTGGGTGCCGAATCAGTACGGCGGCAATAAAAATCTGGAGGCCATTGAGTTCTTTAAGCATCTGAACAGTCTGATGGTGGGAAGATATCCGGGCGTTATGATGATTGCTGAGGAGTCAACGGCATGGCCGATGGTAACGGGCAAGCCGGAGGATGACGGCCTCGGATTTACCATGAAGTGGAATATGGGATGGATGCATGACTTCCTGGAATATATGAAGCTGGATCCGTATTTCCGTCAGTATAATCACAATAAGATGACATTTGCAATGACATATGCATATTCAGAGCGCTATGTGCTCGTACTTTCCCATGATGAGGTCGTTCATCTGAAATGTTCGATGATCAACAAGATGCCGGGACTGTATGATGACAAGTTTGCAAATCTGAAAGCAGGATATTCCTTTATGTTCGGTCATCCGGGCAAAAAGCTGCTGTTCATGGGACAGGATTTTGCTCAGTTCCAGGAATGGAGTGAGGAGCGTGAGCTTGACTGGTATCTGCTCGGAGAGGAAAAACATCAGCAGATGAAGAATTATGTGAGAGCACTTCTGCATCTGTACAGGAAGACACCGGCAATGTATCAGGCGGACTGCAATCCGGTCGGATTCGAGTGGATCAATGCGGATGACTGCTTCCGCAGTATTTTCAGTTTTGTGCGACATTCTGAGGACGGAAGAAGCAATCTGCTGTTTGTGATCAATTTCACACCGGTGCCGAGACCGGATTACCGTGTGGGTGTTCCGAAGAGAAAACAGTACAGACTGATTCTGAACAGTGATGAGGAAGAGTTCGGCGGCAGCGGTAAGGAGCAGCCGGAGGTTTACAAGGCTGAAAAGTCAGAGTGTGACGGCAGACCGTACTCTTTTGCATATGATCTGCCGGCATACGGTGTGGCAGTATTCAAATTCTGATGTCATAGCAGATTGTATTCGGGAAAATCAGGGGGTCTGATCAGATTTATCCGGTTTTGCATGGCGAAAAAGAAGTTCTGATTGCTAATTTTGTAAAAATAGGTTATATTTGAAGAGCGGATGAAAAGATCTTGCATACTTTTCATCCGTTTTTTCGATACAATCAGAACAGTGTCCAGTGGGATGTGTGAAATTGGATGTGCGAAATTGAATATGCAAAATGTGATTAAAGAGAAGGACGTGAAAGAATGATTTCCAGCCAGATTTTACAGACTACGATTGATGAGCTGCATGCGATAACGAGAGTGGATTTTTCTATTATGGATGTGGAAGGAATCGAGGTAGCCTCCACAGTGCCGACAGATTATGTGAAGCAGCAGGCAGTGGTGCAGTTCGCAGATTCGCCGGCAGACAGTCAGGTGGTGCAGAATGCACATTTCTTCAAGGTATTTGATGATAAAAAACTTGAATATATTCTTATTTCCAGAGGATCATCGGATGATGCATATATGTTGGGACGTGTTGCGGTCAGCCAGGTGCAGAATCTGATCGTTGCATACAGGGAACGTTTTGACAAGAATAATTTTATTCAGAATCTTTTGCTGGATAATATGCTGATGATTGATATTTACAATCGTGCAAAGAAGCTGCATATTGAGACAGAGGTAAACAGAGTTGTCTACGTGATCGAGACGAAGTACGAGAAAGACAATGCGGCAATGGAGATCGTGAAAGGTCTTTTCAGCAACCGTTCAAAAGATTTTATTACTGCTGTTGATGAAAAGAGCATCATTCTTGTTCAGGAGCTGCGTGAGACGGATGATTATGAGATGGTGGATCAGACTGCCAGAATGCTGAGAGATATGCTGAATACAGAGGCAATGTCTGCGGTTAAGATTGCGTATGGTACGATTGCCAGGGAAATCCGTCAGGTATCACGTTCCTATAAGGAAGCAAAGATGGCACTGGATGTCGGCAAGATTTTCTATATGGAAAAGTCAATCATTGCATACAATACGCTGGGTATCGGGCGTCTGATCTATCAGCTCCCGGTTCCGCTTTGCCAGATGTTTATGAAGGAAGTATTTACGGATACTATGCCGGATTCCTTTGATGAGGAGACACTGACGACCATCAATAAGTTTTTTGAGAACAATCTGAATGTTTCCGAGACAGCGAGACAGCTGTATATTCACAGAAATACGCTGGTATATCGACTGGAGAAACTGCAGAAGAGTACAGGACTGGATATCCGTGTGTTCGATGATGCCCTTACATTCAAGATTGCACTGATGGTAGTAAGTTATATGAAATATATGGATCAGGAAATCTGATAAGTTTACAGAAAAAGTATCTGAGGGAAAAGCCTGTCGCGGTTTTGCGGCAGGTTTTTTATATGAAAAAATTGTTCTGCATTTTTTATGTTACAGAAAATCAGTTTTGAGGGATGTGAACAATTTGCAGAGCCTGTGATAAGTGTTCTGTGCATCAGGTTCGGCGGCAGAGTAGGAATAACAATTGACATTTAATACAAAAAGTGATATTTGTGATTTGAATGAAATTGTGTAAATCACACAAAGATTATAAAAATCATCAAAAACTATTTACAAACTATCAAAATGTGATATACTGTGTTTTGTCAAGTGGAGAGGACAGGGAAACAGTTATATATCTATTTATTATGTGATTTCCGGATCACATTACATTTCAGATCATCATTTAAGACGATTTAATATCGAATCATATCCGCTGGTCAGCGGAGAACTCAAAGAATGAAAAACAGAAGGCAATGCGTCTGACGGAAGAGAACGTAAAGGGCAGGGATAATTCTGCAGTATAGAGGAGGGCAGAACCTGCCGGGACATACTGTGTGGTATGAAGATGCAAATAGAAGGAGGAGTGCCGAACGTTAAAGGAACTACAGATTCTGTCACTGACATGTCTTGTGACAGGAGCAGTGCTGACGGATTTGAAAACCGGCAGAATTCCGAACAGTCTGATCGTGACAGGACTGATATGTGCTTTGGCATATCAGGCAATTGAAAAAGGAGTGCTTGGGATCATGCTGTTCGCAGGGGGAGCAGGGCTGCCGCTGCTGATGTTTGGTCTGCTCTATTATTATCGGATGATAGGAGCAGGAGATATCAAGCTTCTGTGCGCAGCGGGCGGATATATGGGACCGATGGGATGTCTGTCCTGTATGGTTTCGGCAATTCTGTTTGGCGGTGTGATTGCAATATGGATCATGATCCGTCGCAGGAATTTTGTGCAGCGGATGTATTATTTTCTGCAGTATATCGGCGAATGCAGTGAAAAGGGACAATGGAGATCCTACCTGAGCGGTACGCAGGAGAGTGCCGAATTCTGCTTTTCCATACCGGTCCTGCTGGGGGTATTGTGGTATATAGGAGGGATTATTTGAAGAAAAGTATTTTTGCAGTCTGTGATCTGGATGCATCGTATGCGTGCAATCTCATGGACTATCTGAATGAAAAGAAGACGACACCGTTTGAGGTGCAGGCATTCACGAATGTGGAGAATCTGCAGGAGTTTGCAAAGAATCATGAGATAGAGATCCTGCTGATTTCAACACGGGCCATGTGCAATGAGATCAGGGATCTTCCGGTCAATCGTACCATTATTCTTTCGGAGGGAGAAAAACTGCAGGATCTGGAGGAGTATCCGTTTGTGTATAAGTATCAGTCTTCGGATCAGCTGTTATCAGAGGTAATGGAATATTATGCGGTCAGTCATCCGCAGACTCATTTCCTGACACCCGGGATGCGTAAGACAAAGCTGTATGGAATTTATTCTCCGGTGGCGAGAGCGAGGAAGACTTCTTTTGCACTGGCGCTGGGAGAGATCCTTGCGGAGACCAAGCGCGTACTTTATTTGAATTTTGAGGAGTATTCTGGATTTGAGAGCCTGTTTCAGACTTCGTATCGTACAGATCTGTCGGATCTGATCTACTTTGCCAGACAGAAGGAAGGCAATCTTATCTACAAACTCAATTCGGTAATTCAGACCTTTCATGAACTGCAGTATATTCCCCCGGCACTGTCTCCCTCGGACGTCAGGGATGTTACAGGAGAAGAGTGGGTGGAATTTCTGCAGGAGATTATTTCGTACTGTGAATATGACATTATTATTCTGGACCTGAGTGAGCAGGTAGATGAATTGTTTCAGATACTGGCGAAATGTGACCGCATCTACATGCCGGTATTGGATGACATGATTTCTCAGGCAAAGATTTCTCAGTATGAAAAACTGATTCATATGCTGGATATGCAGGAAATACTGGATAAGACCAGCAGACTGCATCTCCCGGTGCAGGTCATACAAAGAGACAACAGCAGTCTGACGCAGCAGCTTGTCTGGGGAGCAATGGGAGATTATGTACGCAGAATGCTCTGGGAGGAGGAATTGAATGGATGAACGGAGATTTACTCTGCTGAGGGAAAAGCTTCTGGAAAATCTGGAAGGATATCAGGAGATTCAGGATGAGGAGATTTACCGCAATATTGATAATCTGATTCTGGAGACGGGATTTGAATACTATATCCGCCTGTCGGAACGAAGCACACTGAGAAAGGAGTTGTTCAATTCTATTCGGCGCCTCGATATTCTGCAGGAGCTGCTGGATGATGATACGGTCACAGAGATTATGGTCAACGGTACAGAAGGGATTTTCATAGAGCAGAATGGAAAGCTGCGGCTCTGGGAGAAGAATTTCTTTTCCAGAGAACGGCTGGAGGATATTGCGCAGCAGATTGTGGGACAGTGCAACCGTATTGTCAATGAGTCTGTTCCGATTGTAGATGCGAGACTGGAGAATGGAGCCAGAGTCAATATTGTGATGCCGCCGGTAGCACTGAATGGTCCGGTCATTACGATCCGGCGGTTCCCGGACTGTCCTGTAAGAATGAATCAGCTGATCCGCTGGGATTCGGTCTCGGAAGAGGTGGTGGAGTTTCTGCGCAGACTGGTGTGTGCCGGGTACAATATTTTTATTTCCGGAGGAACGGGGTCCGGCAAGACGACATTTTTGAATGCCCTGTCTGATTTTATTCCAAAGGATGAGCGAATCATTACGATAGAGGACAATGCGGAACTTCAGATACAGGGAGTCAGTAATCTGGTCAGTATGGAAGCGCGGAACGCAAATGCGGAGGGTGAGAAGGAGATTTCCATACGAGACCTGATCAGATCGAGCCTTCGCATGCGCCCGGATCGGATAATTATTGGAGAGGTGAGAGGCAGTGAAGCGATCGATCTGCTGCAGGCATTGAATACGGGACACGACGGATCGCTCAGTACAGGCCATGCAAACAGTCCGCAGGATATGCTGGTCAGGCTGGAGACGATGGTTCTTATGGGACTGGAAATTCCTCTTGCAGCGGTGCGCAGACAGATTGCATCAGGGATTGATCTCATCGTACATCTGGGCAGATTACGGGATAAGAGCAGAAAGGTATTACAGATACTGGAGCTTCTCGGGTATGACGGTGTGACCGGCGAAATTCAGACGCAGGTTCTTTATGAATATGAGGAGGACGGGGTGGATGAATGCGGAAATATTGCAGGCAGGCTGGTAAAGCGGAATCCACTTCGGAATGTGTTGAAGCTGAAGCGGGCCGGGATGATGGATCAGGAGATATAAACAGAGTCTGAAGCAGGAGAGGAAGACGAATCCGGGGTATAAGCAGAGTTTGAGACGGGGCATTTCTCCGGTGTAGCCGGAGATTCTGAAATATCCAGGTTTATAACAGAATGGAGCAGTGAAAGAATGGGAAGCAGGAAATGGAATTCGAGGCCTGAAAAAGAAAGAATCCGAATGGCAGCAGTCAAAAGAAAGTCTGCAGCCGGGACAGAAAAGACGAGGCAGGACTACAGAATGTATGCGTTGACCGGAAAGGAAAAACTGCGCGGCATTCTGCTCTATTTACTGCTGGATGCGTGTGTCAGCTATCTGTTCTTCTGTTCCTGGAAGGCATTTGTAATATTGCTGCCTGGAGCTGCGGTGTTTCTGAGGGAGCAGAGGAAAAAACTCCAGAAGAAGCGGCAGAAGGAACTGAAGAGTCAGTTCATGGATGGAATACAGCTGATGTCGGCATCATTGCAGGCGGGATACTCAGCAGAAAATGCACTGCGGGCAGCGGTAAAGGAACTGGCTAAGGTATATGGTGAGGATGCATATGCAGTCAGAGAATTCCGGCAGATCGAAGTGCAGCTGTCGATGAGCAGAAATCTGGAGGAGCTGCTGCTTGATTTCGGACGAAGGAGCGGAGTGGAAGATATCAGAAGTTTTGCGGAAGTGTTTATGACTGCGAAACGCTCGGGAGGAGATCTCCTGGCGATCATTCGGAATACCGTTGCCTGTATCCGGCTGAAACAGGAGACGGTGCAGGAAATAGAGACGTGCCTGGCCGGAAAGATCATGGAGCAGAATATTATGAGTCTGATACCGCTGGCAATCCTTGCATATGTGAAGCTGACATCACCGGAATTTATTGACTGCATGTATGGAAATGTGACAGGAGCGGCGGTGATGAGTATCTGCCTGATGGTATATATTGCAGCATATTTCTGGGGAAGAAAAATTGTACAGATTGAAGTGTAGCAGGCTGATACGGAGAAAATGCAGAGTTCAGAGAAAAAAATGTGGAGAAAAGGGTGATATGCAGATGTGAATCAATATGGCAAAGAGATACGTAAAAATAACCTGTATGAAAAGTGCATGAAATTGGGTGTGTTCCTGGTCGGAATTCTCAGACTGGACCGGCCGGGAAGGGGAACACGGGAACTGCAGCAGGAGCTGATATCATTATCGGCTGGCAGCAGGACGGCAGTAAGAAATTATTATGCCAGAAAGATCTTGATATTTCTGGGTATTCTGATGACCGGAGGAATGCTGGCTGTAATCTGTCTGATTTCGTCCGGCACAGGCGATAGAGAGACGGTGATACAGGAACTGATGAGGCCCGGGTACGGGGAAGGTGACAGAAAGGAAAATCTGCAGGTGCAGGTAGAAGGAGAAGACGAAGTACGCGAGATTGAAGTGACAGTCAGGGAAAGAAGTTATACAGATCAGGAGAAGCAGGAGCTGTTGGATGCAGCATTGGAGGAACTGGAAAAAATCATTCCCGGTGAAAATGCATCTCTCGATGAGGTACGCAGTGATCTTGTGCTTCCGCACAGCCTCGAAGATGGAGCCGTTGAGATAAACTGGCTGACAATACCGTATGGTATTGTAGACGAGGATGGAAGGCTGACTGGTGCGGAGGAAGAGAGCGGAACGCTGGTTGAACTGCGTGCGACACTCACCTGCAGCGGACAGGAGGCATTGCATACGGTGTATGCAATGGTATATCCGCCAATTGCTACAGCAGACGAAAATATCCGGAAGTCGATTGAAAGGGAGATGGAACTGGCAGATGTCCGTGACAGCCACGAAGAGACGGTACAGCTTCCGGACACGGCAGACGGCAGAAAGCTGGTCTGGAGCAGAGGCACGGAAAATCAACTGCTTTCTGTGCTGGCGCTCACGCTTGTGGCAGCGGTATGCGTCTATATTCAAATGGACAATGAGATTCATAAACGCGCAGAAGCAAGAAAACAGCAGCTGCTTCTTGATTATCCGGATCTGATGTGGAAAATGACAATGCTTCTTGGCGCAGGACTGAGCATTAAGGGAACGTTTACAAGAATATCCGAGGAGTATCTCAGAGAAAAGACGGCGCATGAAAAGACAGAACGAAAAAACAAAAGGGAAGGACAAAGATATGTGTATGAGGAAGTGACTTATACCTGTCTGGAAATGCAGAGCGGAATATCGGAGGCACAGGCTTACGAACGTTTCGGAAAGAGGTGTCAGCTGCCGGAATATATCCGCCTTGGAACTGTTCTGTCGCAGAATCTGAAAAAGGGTGCAAAGGGTTTGACTGCGATGCTGGAGACAGAGGCGGAAGCATCTCTGACAGACCGCAGAAATCATGCAAAGAAGATTGGAGAGCAGGCGGGGACAAGGCTGCTTTTGCCGATGATCCTGATGCTGGGAATCGTTCTGACAATCCTGATGGTGCCGGCGTTTCTGTCATTTTAGCAGTAAAGAGGGAAGGGGGAAGGACGATGGAACATCTGAAATCATTTCTTCATGAAGAAGAGGGAGTGGGCGTGGTAGAGATTATTCTGATCCTTGTGGTGCTCATTTCGCTTGTACTCATATTTAAAGACCAGCTTACCAGTCTGGTGAATACCATTTTCAGTAAGATTGTAAGCCAGAGCAACAGTGTATAAGGAGACAGCATGGACAGAGAGAGTCTGAAAGGATCAATTACGGTTTTTCTGAGTATCTCCTGTATATTGTTTCTTTCTCTGATCTGTGCGGCAGTGGAGTCAGCGCGGGTACAGGGAGCAAAAACACAGACAGCAAACATTACGGGCATGGGGAATTTTTCGTTGCTGAGTGAATATGAAAACACACTTCTGAACAGATATCAGATATTTGCTTTGAATGGCACATATGGAAGTGGTTCTTTTCAGATTCAGAAAGTCAACGAGCGACTGGAAGGATTTCTTTCCGACAATGCCAATCCGAAAGAGGATATCTTATCTTCTCTGTGTTTTGATCCCTGGAACCTGTCGCTGACGGATTGCGAGGTGGAATCGTACGCGCTCCTGACAGATGACGATGGGGAACCATTTTATCAGCAGGCAGTGTCTTATATGAAGACAAATGTCGGAGCGCTTGCAATCGATCAGCTGGTGGAGTATGCGCAGGATGCCGAGAAAGTGAAGCAGTGGCAGCAGGAGTATGAGGAAAGCAAAAATGCCAATGACAGTCAGATTTCACAGCTGGAAGCTCAGAAGCAGCAGAAACTGGAGGAACTGGAATCAGAGGCTGCAGAGGAAAATTCAATTGTTATGGTGGAGCCGGTGGGCAACCCATTGGATGAGATTGCGAAGCTGCGAAAAAAGAGTGTACTGCAGATCGTGACGTGGGATGGAAATATTTCACAGAAGAAAATGAAACTCTCCGGAATGCCGTCGAGAGGATGGCTCAGAAAAGGAAAGCTGGAGATTGAGAAAGAACACAGCGGACTGATCTCCAATGTTCTGTTTCGTGAATATCTTCTGATGCATTTCCCGAATTATATCAGCAAAGAGGAAGGGGCTGCGCTGGATTATCAGCTCGAATACCTGCTGGGAGGAAAAGCGACGGATGAAGGAAATCTGAAATTTGTAGTTACGAGGCTTCTGCTGATCAGGGAGGGAATGAACTACCTGTACTGTATGCAGAATCCACAGATGAGTGGACAGGCCGGAAGTCTGGCAGTGACACTGACCGGTTTTCTTGGAATTCCGGCTCTGACATCGGCCACAAAACATGCACTTCTTCTGGCATGGGCATATGGTGAAAGTCTGGTTGATGTCAGAGTGCTCCTGGATAACGGCAAAGTACCGCTTTTTAAGGATGAGACTACATGGTCCCTGTCATTGGAAAAACTTGGACGGTTGACAGAGATTCTTCGACAGGGAGCGTCGGATAAGGGAAAAGGAATCAGGTATGCAGATTATCTGCGGATTCTGCTGAATCTCGGCTCTCTTAAAAAGCAGAAACTGCGGGCACTGGACCTGATTCAGACAGAACTGCGGCAGGAGAAAGAATCTGCTGAATTTCAGGCAGAGAACTGTATTGTGGCGGTCAAAACGAAAACCAGGTGGAACTGCGATCCGGTATTTTTCAGCCTGCCGGAGGCGATAATGGGGATTCCATCGGGAAAGGTAACGTTTGAACAGCAGGGAAGCATTGCATATTAGAAAGCGGGGTGAAAAAGAATGTTCTTGTATTCTGAAAATCTGAAATGGAAAAACAGAATCCCAAAATATACACATCTGAATGAAAGGCAGGTAAGAAAGGTCAGCATCTCTCCCCAAGATAAATCGTTCTTTCAGAGTATAAGAGCATTCCTTTTTGCTCCGCTTCGAGGATCACTGACGGTGGAGGCTGCGGTAGTGCTTCCACTGTTCCTGTTCTTTATGATCGCCGTCATGCAGTACGGCAGGGTAATGGAAACGGCAGTTAAATTAGGTACAGCTCTGTCAGAAACAGGTAAGAAGATGGCAATGAGCGCGTATATATCCCGTTATGGAGGGGACACCGGTGAAGTGACGGAATTGATTGCAGGTGTACTGTCCGCAGTATATGCGCAGCATGAGGTACTGGAAGGTGCCGGAGATACTTCCTCTGTTAAAAATGCAAATATGGCACTGTCTTCTTTTCTGCAGGAGGATGAGATGATCGATCTGGTGTTGACGTATCAGGTAAAATCACCGGTCAGTATCATCAGTCTGCCCGGAAATTTTTTTATTCAAAAAGCACAGGTGCGGGCATGGACAGGGCGTGTTCCGCCTGAGGAGGGCAGCAACGGTGAGGAGGAGAGTTCTTCAGAAATGGTATATGTGACGGCAACGGGAAGTGTATATCATGAGGATGCGGACTGTACTCATCTGAAGCTGTCAGTACATACAATATCCGTTGCCGAACTGGCTACACAGCGGAATAACAGCGGGGGGATTTACCATGCATGTGAAAAATGCGGAGGTGGATCCGGAAGTATAGTGTATATTACGAAGGAAGGAAACCGATACCACTCTTCACTGGAATGCAGCGGACTGAAGAGGACAGTACGTCAGATATCAAAGGAGGAAGCAGGAACTATGCGTGCCTGTACAAAATGCGGAACCGGGTAGGAAAAACAGATAGAGTGGAAAATAAAGCCTAGAAGGATGCGGCAGATAAAGCTGTAAATGAGGCAGTGGATAAAGACATAAATAAAGTTATAAACGAAGCTGCAGATAAAACGTAAATAGAGTTATAAAAAAGCTGTAAACAGAGCAGCGGTAAATAAAACAGCAGATAAAGAAGAGCGTGAGGAAATAGAGGAAAATGAATACAGTGTTTCAGTATGCTGTGACGGGGACAGCATTAGTAATAGCCTGCTGTATGGATGTACGATACAGAAAAATCAGCAGAAACCTGATAGGAGTCTATCTGCTGACAGTAATAATCGGGCATGTGGCAGCGGTCTGCCTGACTGGCAGCGGGGATGAAAGGAAACAGCAGATAATAGCGTGTGCAGCAGAAATAGTGACGGGTATGCTGCCGGGAGTTTGCTGTCTGTTTCTGTCTTTTGTCACACAGCAGGCACTGGGGTATGGGGACAGTCTGTTGATTTTTGTCTGCGGAATGTCACTGGGCCTGAATGCCTGTATATCTGTTCTGATGTCGGCATTGTTTTTATCAGGCATATGGGCATTGATCCGTATTGTCATGAAACGCGCAGAAAGATGTACAGAGATTCCATTTGTGCCGTTTTTGCTGATGGGATTGGCAGTGTATATGATAAATATTGTTTGAATCTGAACAAGAGTGGATTGAAGCAGATAAGCTGGATCTGAAGTAGATAGAGAAGGGCCTGCAACAAGCGGAAAGGGGACAGCATCAGATGGAAAAGAGATTGAAATGGACAGAAAAAGACGGGATTCAAATGAAAAAGGGACTGAAGCAAATGAAAGAAAGGAAAGGATTTTGCGGCAGCTACACAGTGGAGGCAGCGGCTGTTGTATCGCTCACCTTTCTGGTGCTGGGCGCATTGATCATCGCTGTTTTCTTTGCACATGACAGGGCAGTAGTACAGGGGATGGTCTGTGAAGCGGCTGTGGAGGGCAGTAATTTTATGACATCGGAAGAACGGACAGAGGCTGCTGCAAAGGTCAGAGAAAGTATTTCACAGGAGCGTTTTCTGGGAAGCCGAAGTATTTCAGCAAGTACAGGTGTGGGTGAGAAGACATCATCTGCATCGTGTAATGCATCTTTTCCTGTGCCCGGGCTTTTTATGAAATTTTTGTCGGGAGGCAGTCTGGATCTTCATTGTACGTGGAGCAGTGAGTTTCTGGATCCGACAGATGTGATCTGGAAAATAAGAGGTGCTGAAATGGTATTGGAGAATTTCAGCGGGGAATAGCAGAAAGACAGCGAGGTGGCGGCAATGAAGGCAGAGTACAGAAGAGATCTGCAGAATAATTATCTGATTCTGGAAGTAACGGATACGGATGCGGAGGATAATTATTGTCTTCATATGGCAGAAGAAAATGAGATTCCGGGACTTCTAAGATTTCACAGTTCCAGAAAGGACGGGAATCTGTATCTTTCTTATGATATTACTTCAAAGCAGTCTCTGGACAGTGTCTATGCAAAAAAGATGATGAGGTGTGAGGATCTGATTTTTATTCTGTGTGGTATTCGTGAGGTTCTGGATATGCTTCAGAAATATCTGCTCAATCCGACACAGTTGATCTTTGACCCGCAGTATGTGTATGTCAGTTCAAATAAGACGCAGCTTCAGCTGTGCTATCTTCCGGGAAGTGACGGAGAAGGAAGCGTTGCACTGCTGGCAGAATTTTTACTGAAAAGGCTGAATCATGAGGACAGGCGTGCGGTAGAACTGGGATATCGCTTTTATCAGGAGACACTGGCAGAAAATTTTAGTCTGAAAAAGGCGCTGAGAGAATTGTTGTATGAGGAGAGGGAAAACGGATGGAACAGGGTATCAAATGATGTACAAAACAGCGGAGCGGACAGGGAACTGAATAGTGTACAGAATAATGGACAGGATAACAGACAGGCAAGGAAACAGAGACTGTTTGGAAACGATAATAAAGAAATTAAAAATGGTGAGATTGAAAATAGTGAAACTGAAAATAATGGAACTGAAAATAATGGAACTGAGAATAATGGAACAAAAGTGTATCAGGAATCCGGATCAGACTGGATATCTGAAGAATACGGTACAGTAGCACATAAAACACACAGAAAAAGGGAAAAGAGCGGCCGAAATCTGGTGGATAAGATATTCCAGGCAGTGCATCCGGCAGTATTGTTGTCCACGTTGTTTCTTCTGGCGGTTCTGGAAATTGTGTTTTATTTTGGAATTGTCAATGTGACGGAGGCAGGAGGGCTTTTCTTTCTGCTGTTGTCTGCGGAAATGCTGATCAATCAGTGCTGGAAAAGATCCGGACAGAAAAAACAGAAAATACAGAAAATACAGGAACCGTGGGTCTCTGAAGGGGAAAGTGAAATGTATCGGATGCTGCAGGAGGAAATGTATCAGATGCCGTCAGACGGGGAGTTTTCTGCAAACAGGATTATATCGGGAGATGAAGTCCGGGAAAAAAAGCAGACGGTTTTACCGGAGAGCAGAATGCGAAATCCGACTGGGACCTGGTTTCCAAAACAGGAGGAAAGACAGTCGGAATTTCGGACAAAGCAAGAGGCTGTATTGCCGGAGGAGGAAGAAGAAACACGCTGTCTTGCACAGCCGGAAGAGGAAGTGCGTATGAGGCTGGTCTGTATGCCGGAAGAAAACGGTGGCAGAGGAATATTGGATGAGTCGCTTTTCAGGAGTCCCATATCAGAAAATTGTGCAGCAGATACGGGAAAGATTACTGCATATCCGGATATTATTGTAGGAAGGCAGGGTGTTGTGATCGGCAAAATAAGAGGAGAGTCGGATGTGATTCTCGACTCTCCTACAGTAAGCAGGGTGCATGCCCGGCTGGAAGCCAGGGATGGGAAATTTTACGTAAAAGATCTGAACAGCAGGAACGGAACGTTCTGCAACGGGGAAAGACTGAACCCCCAGGAACAGCGTGAAATTTTTCCGGGAGATCAGATTATGTTTGCAGAGATCACATATCTGGCTGCATACAGATAGCGAAAATCCCGGAATACTGTCCGACTATTTTGCTCGGAACCAGTAGGTGTAGAGATCCTGGAATCCAAGGGTAGTGTACAGATGCTTGGCATACGTGTTACCCTTTACGACCTGCAGGTAAGCGTTTTCTGCGTTCTTTTTACGAGCTTCTGATAAAATGGTGCTGCAGATGGAGCGGGCAAAGTTTTTGTGACGGCAGCTGGCATCTACATAGATAGCGTACAGGCCGACGTGTCCGCGGTCCATAATACCGAGACCGGAAGCCACCATACGTCCGTCGATTTCTATGCTGGCGACAATTGTTTCTTTCGGAATTGCCTTGAACATGGATGGAACGATACGGCGAAGGGTAGGGTTTGTTGTACCGTTTAAGCGGAACAGGGAATTGATCCACTCATCTGTAATACGATCCTGCAGCTGGACGATGATATCATCCGGGTATACCACAAAGGAAGGCAGTCCGGAATTTCTTCCGTAATATTCATATTCAGCGGAAATAGGCGGATACGGACGGAAATTATTGAAATCCATAGTCATGACTTCGGTGGTATGCTGAACCTCGTATCCTCTGTCAGCCAGCATTCGGTCAAAGGTCGGGTCGAGCAGCGGACTGATCTTGAAAATAGCCGGGGTATGGTAGTTCTCATAGATTTTTTCACAATACGCGATCTTTTCTTCTACCGGAACCAGGGACGAGCCTACCTGAGTAACGCTGTTTGTGCGATGGGTATAGTTGTGGGAAAAGCGAATCAGCCATCCGTCATACAATTCCATTTTATGTGAAGGCCATGCATTCAGCGAAATCTCTTCAATCAGTTTAATATAGGCAGTGTCGTTCATATTCGCTCCTCTTTTCTGTAGTATACGTTTCTTCAGGTTTCTGTCATCAAATCATACATGAAAAAAATGGTAAATGCAATTATAATATTGCAATTTAAGAAAAGAACATGCGTTGACTTACGCGATGAAAATGATATACTCGAGAATATGCATGTTTATTAACCGTTAATGCTGATCTGAATGACAGGAGTGGAAGAAATTGCAGGAAATAATCGCGTTTATCAAATCAAGACAGCCGGTGAATCTGCTGATCATAGCTGTTAATGTAGCCGTATATATTGTTCTAAATCTGATGGGAGATACAGAAGATGCTGTCTTTATGGCACTGCATGGAGCATCTGTAGCACCTTTTATAGTGGAAGGGCAGGAGTATTACCGGCTGATAACGTGTATGTTTCTGCATTTCGGAGCAGATCATATTTTCTACAATATGCTTGCGCTGATCTTTCTTGGAGATACACTGGAAAAAATGCTGGGTAAAGTCCGTTATCTGATCGTATATATGCTGGGAGGTATTGCCGGTAATATTGTATCCGTGATGTTCGAAATGAAAAATGAGAGTTATGCCGTATCGGCAGGTGCGTCCGGTGCAATCTTTGCTGTAATGGGGGCGCTGGTCTGCGCTGTGATCATTAATAAGGGAAAACTTCTGGATTATTCCGGCAGCAGACTGGTAATGATGGCAGCACTTTCCATTGCACAGGGATTGACAGCAGAGCATACCGATTACTGGGCTCATATCGGCGGCTTTGCGGGCGGATTTCTGATTGCGCTGCTGTTCACAAAAAAACTGCGTGCCAGTGTGCAGATGAATGGGGGAAGCAATAGCGGAGTGCAGAGCCAGTGATATTATCCTGGCTCTGCACTTTTTGTGTAGGAAAAAATCCCTGTTCATTCGCGTCATGTGTGAAATGCAGAAATTATCCCGCACAGATATCAGCACATGCAGAAACTGCTGCAGAGGTATGTATCGGTATCTGCAGGCAGAAATCAGTAAAGGAATGTGTACGCTCACTGTCTGTTGTAACTGTGATGCTGCCGCCATGTAAAGCAGCAATGTTTTTTACAATATTCAGTCCAAGTCCCGTGCCGTTAATCTTGTGCGTCACAAACGGGTCGAACAGAGTATCCAGATATTCTTTCGGTATACCGGGACCGTTGTCTTTTACATGGATGCAGACGAAATTTTCTGCAAGATCCGCAGACAGGCAGATGTTTCCGGAGCAGGTATTCTGTTTTGAAAAAAGTCGGATATTGTCGAATGGATATTCGGAGCTGGTGGCTGAAGGATTGTTGTCGGAACAGTCGTCCGGTGACACCGCATCGGCAGCATTGATCAGCAGATTTGTGATGGCTTCGCGAAGGCCGGTTTCATCACCGTATATGAAGGCATTATCGAGAGAAGGACTGCATTCTACAGTAAATGTGATTCGTCTTTTCTGCATCATGGCGCTGCAGGAGGCGGCCGCGCGATTAAGAAAATCGGGGACGGCGAGTGAGGTAAACTGTGCACTCGGCTGTCGGTTCAGGGAAGAGATATCTTTCAGCAGCTGTATGGTTGCTGTGACATCCTGCATAATCTGAGGCCAAAGGGTGTTCTCTGCAATCTGCGGGCAATCTATTTCAAGAAGCTGCAGTGAACTGTAGATCAGCGTCAGCGGATTGCGGACTTCATGGGAAAGTTTTGAGATGAAGTCGTGGTTTTTCTGCCTGTTTTCCTGGATTTTCCGGCAGTTATTGCATAAATTATCGGATAACTCCATTATAATATCACTCTTTCTTTTAAATAATCGGTTCATAGGGCATATTGCCGAACGGTAGAAAGTGTAGCATTTTATTTGCGAAATATCAACGATAATTCATTGACAATTTACGACATTGTTTTTAATATATAAATGTATGCAAAGCTACTCAAGCAAAAAAGAAAGAAGGGAAATGTTTTGGTTGATAATTGTATATTCTGCAAAATTGCAAATGGAGAGATTCCGGCAGCAACATTGTATGAAGATGAAGATTTTCGCGTGATTCTGGATCTTGGCCCGGCATCTAAAGGTCACGCGCTGATTCTTCCGAAGGTTCATGCAGCAAATCTGTTTGAACTTCCGGACGAGACAGCAGCAAAAGTAATGGTTCTGGCAAAGAAGATTGCAGCAACTCTGAAAGAAGGACTGCATGCGGACGGAATAAATCTTGTTCAGAACAACGGCGAGGCAGCGGGACAGACTGTGTTCCACTTCCATCTGCACCTGATTCCGAGATATGCGGACGATAATGTAAATGTCACATGGACACCGGGAACACTGACAGAGGAAGCAAAACAGGAGATTCTGGCGCTGTTTGGCAAATAGAATCGGGGCAGCGAATGCTGTTTCGATGCCTGAACACAGGCAAATTGAATTTTTACGAAAGATAAAAGGACTAAGTTGATGAAAAACAAAAAGTTTGAGGAATATTTTCTTCAGTATAAGAACCTTGTAATCCGGATGGTAATGAATAAGACCGGAGACTATCAGGCAGCACAGGAAATCTGTCAGCAGGTATTCATTTCACTTTATACCAATATGGACAGAGTAGCACCAGAACTTGTAAAGGCATGGTTGATGAGATGCACACAGAATGCAATCATTGATCATATCAGAAGAGCGAAGATTCGCGGAGAGATTTTTGCGGATACATCCGTCTCAGAGTCCGGGAACATCCTGGTGGAGGAAGTTCTCGATGTACAGGAGGAACGGATGGACAGGCAGGAGCTGGCCGGAAGAATTCTGCGGGAGGTAAGAGCCGCGAATGAGCAATGGTTCGAAATGTTGATGATGTACTGTGTGGAGGGTCTGTCGTATCCGGAGGTAGCCAGGCGGCTGAACATATCGGTCCCGGTGTTGCGTGCAAGGATGTACAGAGCCAGAATGTTTATCAGGGAGAAATTCGGAGATGAATATCGAAAGCAGTAGTCGCAAGACTTCCTGCTGAAAAAGAAAGAGGCTGCTGCGAATCCGTACACTGTCCTGAATTAACAGGGGTGTATGGATTCGAGGCAACCTCGAATCTTTCTAACAGAGAAATCTGTTAAATGGTATGTGAAGTGTTCATCAAAAGCAGGTAAGTGAGCAGTCAGTATGCCGGACCTATGCTTCTGCGTTATTGCCGAGCTGTTCCTCGATGAGGGTTACAATTGTGTTGACTGCATCGCTGGCACTGCTTTTTTCCATAGCGGAAATGTATTTCTGGCGATTCTCGTACAGGTTTATAATAGTGGACAGCAGGAGTTCCGGAGTAATTTCTTCCTCCTGAAGAATCTCGCTGAAGCCCTGTTTGCGGAATGATTCTGCATTGAGAATCTGATCGCCGCGGCTGGCTGCTGCGGAGAGCGGAATCAGCAGATTCGGTTTGCGAAGGTCAAGCAGTTCGCAGATGGCATTGGCACCTGCACGGGAGACAACAATGTCTGCCAGTGCGAACAGGTCTGCCAGTTCCTGTTTGATATATTCGAACTGAACGTAGCCTTCTGTACCATTGAGGGAAGGATCAAGATTGCCCTTGCCGCACATATGAATCACATGAAAATCTTCAAGCAGCTGCGGAAGAATGCTGCGGATCGCGCGATTGACTGCGACAGATCCGAGGCTGCCTCCGATAACAAGAAGCACCGGTTTGCCGGCAGAAAATCCGCAGAATTTCATTGCAGCAAGACGATTGCCGGAACGCAGCTCCTCACGGATCGGGGAACCGGTAACGACTGCCTTGCCCGCAGGAAGATGCGGGATTGTTTCAGGAAAATTACAGCATACTTTGGATGCGGCGGGAAGCGCCAGCTTGTTGGCGAGTCCCGGTGTCATGTCGGATTCATGAATAATGACCGGAACATGGTAAGCCTTGGCCGCCTGCACAACAGGAACGGTCACGAAGCCGCCTTTCGAGAAGACAATATCCGGCGAAAGCTCTTTGATCAGCTTTTTCGCCTGAAAGTATCCTTTCATTACGCGGAACGGATCGGAAAAGTTCTTCAGATCGAAGTATCTCCGCAGTTTTCCTGAAGCAATTCCATGATAGGGAATGCCCATTTCTTCTATCAGTTTTTTTTCGATTCCATCGTAGGAGCCGATATATTGAATATCGTAACCGAGTTCCCGCAGACGGGGAACCAGTGCAATATTCGGAGTGACGTGGCCGGCTGTACCGCCGCCAGTAAGAATAATTCGTTTCATAAAGTCCTCCAGATAAAAAATTGTTACTTACAGTTTAATCTCTATTAGAAAAAAGTCAAGAAGGGACTTGTCTGTTCAATGAATGAAGAAAAGAAAGTAAAAAGCAAGATCAGAGAATTTGAGATTCCTCCGGAGAATCCGGATGACCCGGAAATGGATGAATTTTTGCGAAAAAGTGTGATAGAGGAGGCCGATGCGCTGGAGGCGAAGCTGAACAGTGATCCGAATCTGCTCGGAGTCGGTGCATCGGATGATCTCTTTTTATCCATTGTGGGAAAACTGAAGGAGCAGGGAATCTGGGAAGAGGATGAGACGGAGATGGCTGCTTCGGAAGAGACAGAGTCTGGTGCGATTGCGGCACAGGATGTACGTGAGGCAGAGTCTGAAGAGAAAGTGACCCGGGACGTACGGGAGGGAGAAGCTGAAGAGATAATGCCTCGGGAGGTATGTGAGGGAGAAGCTGAAGAGATAGTGCCTCGGGAGGTATGTGAGGGAAAAGCTGAAGAGATAGTGGCTCGGGATGAATGCGAGACAGAGTCTGAGAATGGGGAAATACGGGATGAGTCCTTGAAGACGAGCCAGATATCTGTACAGGATCAGGTGCCGGATAAGAACAAATCTGTAGAAAAAGCGGATATGGATGCGAAAACGGACAAGGTGCAGCGTGTAAATCAGCAGGAAGAATGCCAAAATCCGTATCCGATGTTGTCTGAAAATGAGCAGAAGGCATTGAAACTGGGACTTCAGATCCAGGAGAAGAAGGCAAGAAAAGCACTTAGGCGTAAGAAGTGGAGTAAGGTGTATAAGGGTGCCGGAGTGGCGGCCGCTTTACTGGTGCTGGTTTGCGGTGTTGGAATGTCGACTGAGGCGAATCGGAAGATTGTACGTCAGACATGGGATAATATTATGGTAAGTTTAGGTTTTACAGCGTCTATGGATTATGTCGACTCAGACTATACAGTAAGAAGTACAATGAAAGAAGAGTTGGCAGTTATGGAGGACATTAAGAATGAAATAGGAATTCCAGGTGTTGAATTTATATATTTACCAAATGAAATGAAATTTTTAAAATATGAATGCAATACAGAAGTTGGAGCCATACTGTTTTATTCCTATAATGACAAGATAATTAGTGTAAAGATGATAAATACTGATGAAGAAGGTGTCTTATATTTTAGTTTGGACAATAATACAGTAAAAAGAGATATTGTTACAATTCAACCTAATATACAAGCTACAATATGGGAGACAAATTTAAACGCATCTGAAGAGACACACACATATACGGCAGAACTTGAATATGAGAATGCACAATATATTATAAACGGGGATATTCCAATGGAGGAATTAAAGAAAATGCTAGAATTTTTAATTTTTTTATAAAATTGCGTTATGAATGGTAAAGCTGGACGTTAATGTTTTATGTAAAAGGAAATGAAAGGAGGGATGAAATGAGAAGAATGAGAAAACTCACAGTGCTATTGATGTTTTGCTTGGCAATAAGCTGTATAACAGTTTCTGCTGCTGATGAACGTTTAGGTACGGTCGTAGATGGATCATTACTGACGGATGATACAGATGCAGAAAGTGTTGTGTATCCATTAGCCAGAGGTGTATTTTTAGCAGATGGATTGGGTAGATTAACTATCACCGGATCACGCACTCTGTGTATGGCAGGCTCAACGACATGTTATAGTACAGTTGATCAGGTAAATGTAACACTGTTTTTACAACGGTTGGAAGGCAACAGTTGGGTCAATGTGCAGACACCACCAACAAAATCTGCATACAATACGTATTATGTATCAAATAGCAAGACTTATTCAGTAAGCGGTGGATACTATTATCGTATTTACGGATCACATTCAGCTTATGAGGGTAATACATCAGAAGCGTTATCCAGCTGCACCAACGGTCTCTGGGTCGACTAGCCCAACACAGCCCAGTCCCCCCCTCGGCCATCAACCCGATCATACGCTCCAAAGACAGTAAAAAATACTTACACCACCTCAACATTCTTAAAAATACAACTGTCAGAGGAGCTATGCGCGGATTGCTGTCCGGGCAGGAGGCAGGCTGAAAATTAATTGCATTCTGAAGTTTTTGGAATGCGTGTACGAAAGAGAAAATAGCCGCAGGAGCGTTCTGCGGCGGGGAGCAAAATCCGGATTGCAACTATCCGGAAAAAATTTACGTCATATGTGCTGCACTGAGTGATCACTGGTGGCGTGAAAAAGTACTTGAGAGCATTGCATACAAAACGTTTTTGAGTACAGAGAGTATCAAAAATAAAAACATAATTTGAAAACTGAATAGAGAATCAGAGCTGAAAAATACGTGTCAGCCGGTGCCGAATGAAGGTGTTTCGCGGTGAGAGGGCCATTTCACCGCGGCGGCACCGGACTGGAAAAAGGGGAGACGTTATTATGAAAATGAAATATTACCGGTTTCTGTATAGTGTAACAAAATCATGCTTTATACATTTCGGCGAAGTGAAGGATACGCAGATGGATGAGAAATTTGCATTTCTGTATCTGAGAGGAACGGAGGAGCCTGTGGATCAGACAGATTCTGAGCACATGCTTTTTTTATGCCCGAAATACGTGGATCTGGTCGTTCTTGGAAGGGTGGACGTACAGTCGGAGGCAGTATTGAAGGGACTGCTTGCGCGTACGAAGATCAGAACACTGGTAATTCCGGCGCAGGGAGAGATTCCGGTTCCGGAACAGATTACAGGGGTGGAACAGATCGTGCGGCTAAATAGTGCAGAAAGCATGGGCAAAACATCTAACACGGATGCAGAAAACATGAGCAAAACATCTAACACGGATGCAGAAAACATGAACAAAACAGACAGCCTGGATGCAGCCATGTATCAGAATGACGCGTGTGCCCGAAGCGCGGAGTGTTTTGAAGTGAAGGCAGCAGGCTGGAAGTTCTCGGTAAAATGCTGGACGAAAGGAGCACTTGCAATGTTTCATATGCTTGATACTGTGACAGGTCAAATAAATCCCTTTGATGACTGTGTCATGAATGTCAAGGAAATGGATAGTGAAAAGCGCTGCAGCAGAGAGGAGCATCCGGATGGATACGGATGTGCGCTTGGTTGTGTACTGCATCAGGATCATGATGTTTGTAAGTACAGAAATCCGGAAAAGGAATCCCCTTATCTGACCGGAACAATGCTGGTGTCAGGTGAGGGAAGCATTAATGAACAGGAAGCTTTGATCAACGGACTGGAACATGGCGAAAATTTCCGGTTCTTTGCATTTGAGAATTCAGGAAAAAGCAGATGGGAGCGTATGCTGCCGGAAGCTGAAGAAGGTAAGGCGGAACCAAAACGTTATTATATTGGAGAAAAAGTAAGTGACGAGGCTGTTGCAAAGGTCTGCAGGAGCGGGTTGAACAGGATTCCGGCAGTGCTGCGTGAAGGGCGCGGTATCTGCTGTTCGGGATTGCTGAAATATGCGCAGGAAGACTGAGGACAACAGATACCGGAACACAATAGGAATAATTACTTCTGTAAGGGGTGGACGATATGAAACGTCTGCCCCTTGCAGTTTATATGGGAACAGGAACTGCAGGCCTTTTACATTCCAGGTTACGGCGGGAGCTGCCGTTTTCCATACATTGCAGACCAGCACTGCGGCCGGAATTTATTCCTTTATTTTCGGATTCATTTCTGATGTCAGATCTATAAATAACTGCATAAGCGGGCTGATCCACTTGTTCTTGTGGTGGGCGCAGACCGCGGATATCCTGGAATGGCCGATTGCAGTGGGGATCTCCACCAGTTCTTTGCGGTCCAGTTCCTCCTGCACGGAAAATCTCGGAAGATAGGAAACTCCAACATCGCTTTTTACAAGATTCTTGATGGTGGGGATGCTCCACAGCTCGATGGTATGGTCCAGGTGAATGGAGCGTTCGCAGAGATACCGTTCAAAAATCTGGCGGAAGATACAGTTCGGTTCATTGATGATGAAGGGAACCGGAATCTGCCGGTCCGGTGTTATGAAGTCGGGAAATTGTTTCTTCGTGTCGGGAGAAGCTACCAGAACTGTCTCGTAGCTGCCGAGGGCATATGTCGAGAGACCGGAACCGAGTCCGCCGATATCTTCGTAGAATACACCAAGATCCAGAGAGCCATGAAAAAGTTCATTGCGAATATCGTAACAGTTCATGGAGTGAAGGAACAAGCGGGCCTTGGGGGCCTGCTGGTGGAACTGCTTCAGGATGGCAGGCATCCGATAGCACAGCAGCGTCTCGCCGACGCCGATATGGAGATCCCCCTGACACTGTGCCAGGTCGTTTTCGAAACAGCGCAGCCGGTTGACGGACTGGAGCACCTCATTTACATAGGGGAGCAGGTGTTCACCGGCTTTAGTAAGCACCATTTTTCGACCAATTTTTTCGAAAAGGACTGTCGAAAGCTCCTGTTCCAGCTGCCCAATCTGAAATGTGATGGTGGACTGGGTATAATTCAGTTTTTCCGCAGCTTTTGAAAAGCTGCCTTCCTCCACGACCACGCGGAATGTGTTCAGATATTTTATTTCCATAATTCCTCCGGCACAAAATAGTTCAATGAAATTGAAGTTACATTATAAATGTTTTGATTTGAATGAAATATTATTTGTGTGTATTATATCTCATAACTTCTCGGAATCTCAATGAATGAGATTCCAACTGAAAATTGACAACTGAATATCGTGCAGAAAAAGAAATTAACGAAAAATGGACATAAACATTGGACATAGTGGGTACTATGCCTTGAAAAATCTTATGAAGTCGCTTAAGATATCATTATTAGGCGGTGAATCCTAATAATGATTCTTGAAATGCCTTAACAGATGGCATTTCCCAGGCATCAAGATGTTGCAGCATCATGATGCCATAGAGGCGGCAGTACCACATCTTTGTAGAGTGGTGCCTGCCGTCTTCTAATTTATAGTCCTCTTTCTCACGCTTATTGGAGCGTTCCACGGAAGTCCTTCCGTCGTATTCTTTTTCCCATGCTTTAGAGTCTCTTGGCGGTATGTTAAATAACCTTGGATTGTCATCGGTAAAGATGTGGACGGTCCTGCCGTATTTCGCTGGTGAACAGGGATGCTCACAAAAACAGCCCATCTTCCGGTTTGCTTTTGGACATCGGTATTTCGCCCGGTGTTTGGCAGCCTCATATCCATCTTTATGCATACGTAAGCCCAGCTTACAGATCGGGACACCATCGTTATCGATGGTGAAATCGTCCTTATAAGTGAAGTGTCCAGTGTGACCGGGATTAAGATCGATAAAAGGAGTGATCTTTTCCCGTCTGCAGTATTCGTAGACAGCATAAGCATCGTGGGCGGAATCCAGAAGAAGTTTTTCAATCCGAAGTTCCGGAAGATATGCTTTCATCGTAAAAAAGGAATGTAGAAACGAAAGCATGTCGTGTCGGGAAGCCCGTTCCAAAAGCGGAAATACGGGGAGATCACTGTGGGAATCGGATGCCACATACATGTAGAGGTGGTAACCGAAGA
Organism: Candidatus Choladousia sp.; assembly: GCA_045119335.1. Classification (GTDB taxonomy): domain Bacteria; phylum Bacillota; class Clostridia; order Lachnospirales; family Lachnospiraceae; genus Choladousia. The sequence goes on from JBGVDJ010000003.1 coordinate 29,887, forward strand.
AGTAGTATTCCCGATGGGAGTCCCATCCCCAGCTGCAGTCTGGCTGAGAATAATGGCGTTTGCAGTTACAGGAAGAACAGCCTTTCTCCTTACAATCGCAGATCCGTTTTTTTCGCTGCTGCGCAGCAGTGCGGACAGGTGTGCCGTCACCGGCAAGAGCCAGATGCTCCGGATTGATCAGTCCATTGTGGATGGAACGGTCCAGGAACTGCTGTTGATAGAGACGGAAAATAAGGGAAAATGGATTTTCCGGTTTTAAGTGCCAGCGTTCCAGCAGAGGGAGAAGTTTGGAAGCCGTGCTGGAAGAATCACAGGGAGTCTTATCACCTTTCTTTTTCCCTCTTGGTGGCTTCATTTTAGGGAAACGGTTCTTGGGAGAAAGGTTGTCCCCGTCGTCCTGCCAGATACGGGAAAAGAAATCGTAAAAAGTTCCGACACCGGGGGTATCCCCAAAAGGGAAGCCGCTGAGGATGGCATAAAGAGGCGTTTCCCTGAGCATTCGGCACCAGACGGTGATGGAAGTTACTTTCAGCTTTAAAGCAAGCAGGTAGGAACGCAGCATACAGGAAGGGAGCCTTGGCACCGGTCCAAAGACAGAATAACAATCCTGCATAATGGAATCGGTCAGGGAAAGATCGAGATACCAAAACTGCACGATATAATCCCAGGTGCTTTTGGAAAGCACAAAGGGATCAGGGTAAAATTTCAGGAAATCGGATACGAAAGTATCCTGATAGGCGGCATGACCGCCGGGATTATAAGGTAACAAAGAAATCGCCTCCAGTCGATTGAAATAAAGTATAATCAATCGGCTTCGCCGCAAATTTTGAGCGATTTGTCAAGTACTTTCGGCAAAAAAGTGGGTGATTTTTTGAGATAGGGATCTAGAACCCTTATAAAATCAAGGCTGAAGATTCCGAGAAGTTAT
>JBGVDJ010000004.1:0-35898 GCA_045119335.1 Candidatus Choladousia sp.
ATACATACAGCAGCGTCGTGCCGTCAGAGAGCATCTTCTGCATTCTCTCGTTACAGCGGCGGCGGAAACGCATATCTCCAACCTCCAGCACCTCATCCACGACAAGAATATCCGGATTGACCATGGTTGCAACTGAAAATCCCAGTCTCGCCTTCATACCGGAGGAAAAATTCTTGATCGGAGAATCCAGGAATTTCTTCAGATTCGCAAACTCCACAATCTCATCAAAATGCTCCTCCATAAATTCTCTGGAATGTCCCAACACCAGTCCGTTCAGAAAAATATTTTCCCGGGCGGTCAGATTACCATCAAATCCGGCACCCAGCTCAATCAGCGGAGCAATACTGCCGTTGATCTTCACGGTACCCTCATACGGCTTCAGAATACCGCTGATTGCCTTGAGCAGTGTGGATTTACCGGAGCCGTTCGTGCCGATCAGTCCCCACGACTCACCTTTCCTGATCTTAAGGCTGACTCCCTTCAGTGCCATGAATTCCTGAAACATCAGCTCTTTCTTTACCAGCTTGATCGCATATTCCTTCAGGTTGTCCACTTTCTCGCTGGCAAGATTAAATCTGATCTTCAGATTCTCTACCTCTACCGCATATTCTTCCACAACATCTTCTTCATTTGATGCCGTATTTTCTTCTGCGGTGTAGTCTTCTATCGTATAATCACTCATTTATAGCCTCCATTGCCTGTCTGTGTATCTGAACCTCTGTCAGATCAATCTGCCTGTTCCATTCTTTCCGGATGTCCGGATTTTGCAGTGTATCCATGCGGCAGATATCTCTTTGCTATCCCTTTACAGAGATGCATCTTCGCCGCGGATATCTCTTCACTGTCTCTTTATGGCGGTTATCCTCTCGATTTCTCTTCGCAACGGATATCTCTTTGCCATCTTTTTACGATGGATAAAATTAAATATAAAGTATGAATTTATCCTTAGAACGCCGGAAGGACCATGCACCAAATACCAGCATCACAAATGCAAACACCCAGCCGCCCGCAAAAAGTCTCATTTCCGGAAACTGTCCATAATACACAAGTGCCCGGAACTGTGCGACATAATAGTAAAGCGGATTGCAGTACTGTATAAATGTTTGGAGATACTCCGGCAGTCTCTCAAGCGTATACATGATCGGTGTCAGATACAGCCATGCTGTCAGTACAACACTGTATATCTGCTGTGTGTCACGGAAGAACACATTCAGCTGAGCCAGGAAAAATCCCAGTCCCACACAGAATATATATATCTGTATAATTACCAGTGGAAACAGCAGAATGTGCCAGTGAAACGGTGCTTTCGTAACAACCATTACCAAAAACAGTGCCGCCAGTGAAAAAACAGTATCCACCATGCTGCTTGTGACCTTTGCAAGTGTAAAAATATACTTCGGCACATACACCTTCCGCAGCAGAGATGCATTGCCAGTCACCGATTTCATGGCTGCCGTCGTACTGTGCTTCATAAAATCGTACATCAGACGACCAGTCAACAGGTAAACCGGATAATTCTCAATTTTTTTACCCAACAATTCTGTAAACACGATTGTCAGAACAATCATCGTGAGCAGCGGATTCAGCACGCTCCACACGTATCCCAGAACACTTCTCCGATATTTGAGTTTCAGATCCCTTCCTACCAGCTCTTTGATCAGGTCCTTGTACTTGAACAATGTCCTGATACGGTATTTCAACAAATTCATTCGTCGCCTCCGTAAGCTAAATTTTTCCATGTCTTAACTGTTTTAAATGCGTCAGATTATCATAACATATTCGCCGTTCTATTTCAACCGCAGCAGCCTGAGCATTTTCCCCGTATTTAGGCACATTTGTCCTGCATTTTCAGGCATTTGTTCTGGATCTGTCCAGTCTTTCCCCTGTATATGCACGGCAGCCGTTCTGGATTTGTCCAGTCTTTCCCCTGTATATGCACGGCAGCTGTTCTGGATCTGTCCAGTCTTTCTCCTGTATATGCACGGCAGCCGTTCTGGATCTGTCCAGTCTTTCCCCTGTATATGCACGGCAGCTGTTCTGGATCTGTCCAGTCTTTCCCCTGTATATGCACGGCAGCTGTTCTGGATCTGTCCAGTCTTTCCCCTGTATATGCACGGCAGCTGTTCTGGATCTGTCCAGTCTTTCTCCTGTATATGCACGGCAGCTGTTCTGGACCCGGCTGTCCTCTGACCTGCATCTGAAGCCTTCTATTCAGCATTTGTCTATCCTTTGGGCCGCATCTACATGCTTTCTATTCTGGATCTGCATGGAAGATGTTCTGCACCTGTCCAGAATTTCTCCCATATTACACCTGAACGATTCATATCCATAATTACAACCGCAGTATCTATAGCGCATTTTTCCTCATTCAGATACTTTTTTGCCTATTTCAGGCACTATTTTGGGCCCTTTATGAGCAAAAAAGTATCCATCTGAAAAACTTGTTCCTTGAGATACCATTTTTCTCAGATTCCGGTATCTCGAAGACATATTTTTCTATATGGATACTTTTCACACTCTAATTCTGAATGGCTTCTGTATCAATACTTTTCACACTCCGATTCCAAATAGCTTCTGTATCAATACTTTCTGCATTCTATTTCCAAATGGATTCTGTATAAATACTTTTCACATTTCGATTCCAAATAGCTTCTGCATGAATACTTTCCGCATTCTGTTTCCGCAATAGCTTCTGTATGAATACTTTCTGCATTCTAACTCTGACGCTGTTTTTTACAGTCTCCTCCAGCTTATGCTCCTGCATACTTCCTGAGGATTCCCAGCACAATCTGCACAGCTGTATCCATTCCCTCCACCGTAATGTGCTCATACGGTCCGTGGAATGCATGGCCCCCCGTACCGAGATTCGGACACGGCAGTCCCATAAAGCTCAGCCTTGCACCGTCCGTACCGCCTCTGACCGGAGAGACATCCGGCTCCAGTCCCAGATCTCGCATGACTTCTTTTGCATTGTCAATAAGATGCATACATGGTTTGATCATCTCCGCCATATTCTCATACTGATCCACGATCTTCAGACATACCGTACCTGCTCCGTACCGTTCATTCAGCGTCTTTTCAATATGACGCAGCGTCTTTTTGCGCGCTTCAAAGCTGCAGTTGTCATGATCTCTCACAATATATTCCAGCTTCGCATGCTCCACGGTTCCCTTCATGGCACAAAGATGATAAAACCCTTCATACATCTCTGTGTGCTCCGGCCGTTCGCAGGACGGAAGCATCCGGTTGATCTCCATGGCTACGATGGAAGCATTGACCATCTTGTCTTTCGCGTCACCCGGATGAATATTAACTCCTTTCACCTCAAAGGAAGCACCACATGCATTAAAATTCTCGTATACAACCTCCGTCTCAATTCCACCGTCCAGTGTGTATGCAAAATCTGCACCGAACTGCTTCACATCAAACTCATCGGCTCCCCGTCCGACCTCCTCATCCGGAGTAAATCCGATACAGACCTTTCCATGCGCAATACTGCCTTTCATCAGCTGCTCAGCCACTGTCATGATCTCCGCAATACCAGCCTTGTCATCTGCACCGAGCAGTGTAGTTCCGTCTGTTGTGATCAGGGTCCGGCCTTTCAGGGATTTCAGATGCGGGAAATTTTTCACACTCAGCACACGTCCGCTGGTACCAAGTGCCACATCCTGCCCATCATAATTCTCAATAATCTGCGGATTTACATGCTCTCCGCAAAAATCCGGAGCCGTATCCATATGTGCAATCAGTCCGATTGCCGGAACAGCCTCATATCCGGGTGTCGCAGGAATTGACGCATAGACATAACATTTTTCATCCGCACGAGCATCCACAATTCCCATATCCTTCAGTTCCTGCACCAGCATGTGCGCCAGATCAAACTGTCTGGAAGTGGATGGAACCGTTGTGCTCTCGTCATCACTTGTCGTAAATACTTTTACATAATTAAGAAGTCTCTCACTTGCTTTCATTCTGTCCGCAATACCTCCGGAGAATACATCCTCTCGTTCATCTATTCCCCGACAGCATTTTCCTTTCTTCCATTCTGTCCGCAATACCTCCGAAAAATACATTCTCTCACTCATCTATTCCCCGGCGGTATTTTCCTCTCTTTTATATCTTCCTGTACTGCAGAAATTTTTACAGCAATCCTCTGTTTCTGATATATGCCTCCAGTACATCGACACAGCCGTCAATACCGATCGAGCTGCTCTCCAGGCACAGATTATAGCTTGCAGCAGCACCCCACCTCTTCTCAGACTGGAAATTGTAGTAGCTGGAACGTTTCTTGTCTGTCTTTGTCAGCATATCACGTGCCTTTGCGTCCGGCACCTGGTATTCTTCCGCAACACGTGCCGCACGGAAATCAGAATTCGCATGAACGAATACGCTCACCAGTTCCGGGCAGTCCCTCAGAATATAATCTGCACAGCGGCCTACGATCACACAGGACTCCTCTGCCAGATGTTTGATGGTATCATAATTCGCCTGATAGATCTGCTGGTCAATTGTCGGTCCCGTATACATTACTGACGGATAAATATCCATCACAATAGAATACAGGAGGCTGTTCGTTGGTTTCTCGTCGTAGCTCTCCAACACCTTCTCGCACAGGCCGCTCTTTTTTGCAATTATTTTGATCAGCTCTTTATCATAAAACTTGATACCCAGTCTCTTTGCGAGCTTCTCCCCGATTTCATGACCACCACTTCCGAACTGTCTTCCGATTGTAATAATAACTTTTTTTGCCATACAAATCCCTCCCGTCATCTTTCAGATATATATTCAGTATACCATATTTTATAAACTTCGTGCAAAAAATAAATTGTATATTTTCACTTTTCGTCGAATATGATACACTATTGTACATACAATATATTTGTTATACGCGAATCTTTATTGAACAGGAGGAATATTATGTCACCACTGAATCAACACTATGAGACTATGGCTGCTTCCATTATCAAAGGACTGGAAAAGCGCGGCATGGAGGGTTATTACTTTGCCACATCACAGGAAGCAGTCGAAAAAATCATGTCCCTGATCCCGGCTCACTCCAGCGTATCCTGGGGCGGTTCCGCCACACTTACACAGACCGGTATGATGGATGCACTGGCCTCCGCCGACCTGGAACTGATTGACCGTATGGCATCTTCCTCTCCTGAAGAAAGAAAGGGGCTGGAGCGAAAAGCGTTCAGCGCAAACTATTATTTCATGAGTACAAATGCCATCACAACAGACGGTGAGCTGGTCAACATTGACGGAAATGGCAACCGCGTGGCTGCTCTGATCTACGGACCGGATCATGTATTTATCCTGGCCGGTATGAACAAGGTCGCAGCAGATGTGGAAACAGCTATCAGCCGTGTACATACTCAGGCAGCTCCGCCGAATGCGGTCCGTCTCGGTCTCCGTACTCCGTGCAGCCAGACCGGTATCTGCAAGAACTGTATATCTCCGGACTGTATCTGCGCCCACACTGTAATCACTCGCTTCAACCGGTCAGCCGGAAGAATCAAGGTATTCCTGATTGGTGAAACACTCGGATTCTGATGAGAAACAATATATTCCGCTTTGATAAGCACCGAGGTTCCGATGAGAAGCAGTATATTCTGCTTTGATAAACACATTGATTCTGATAAAAAACAGCATATTCCGCTTTGTTAAAACACACCCGGTCCATGACCTGAATCAAAGTATGTCTGATTGATAAAAACGCATGATCCTGGCAGGCAATCCGGAAATTTCCATCTAATAATTGCTCTAACAAAATCCAAAAAAGAGAGACTGATACAGTCTGAACATATCCGTTCATTCTGTAACAGTCTCTCAATTCAATTCTCTTTATACCTGATTATCTGAATACGGCTCCGGGATTCTCACCCGCTTCGACATCGGTCATATCTTTATTCGTATCGATACCTGCTATACCTCTATTCGTTCCGATACCGCCATATCCCTATCCATTCTGATACTGCCATATCCTATTCATTCCGATACCGCCATATCCTATTCATTCCGATACCGCCATATCCCTATTTGAAGTCCTTCGCAAACAGTACTACATAATCATTCTCATCATACCGCTTCTTGCCCATCGACATCTTGCGCAGGAATTTGTTGGAATTGGCAATCGCTGCAGATACCATTGCGATCACATCGGAAATCGCTGCTCCCTCTCCGCTCGCTGCTGCTACAGAAATCTTTTCATACAGCGCATTCAATCCATCTTCACTTATCACATAATCCTGTGCCCTGGCATAAATCTGTCCGAACATTGCGAGTTCTTCTGCTGTATATACCGGAATATAGATCTGAGCTGTAAATTTCATTGTGAATCGCGGATGACGCATCAGCAGTTCATGAATATACTGCTGCTCATCCTCCAGAATCACGATCAGTCCGTCTGTGCGGAACTCCATTGCTGTAGTCAGCTGTTCGATCGTATTGGCTTCCAGATCACCGGCTTCCTCAATGATCAGGGTGCCGCCTGCAATTCTCGCGATCGTAGCAGCGATATCTTTGCGGTTCAGATCAGCTGCATAGATCTTCGCAATCTTCATGACCGGATTACCTTTATCCTGAGCTACCGCCTTGGCGATATTCATAGCCAGCGTCGTCTTACCGGAACCATGTGCACCAAAGATCAGGATGTTTCCGTTCCTCGATGTTCTGTCATTGCCTTTGGACTCGGCCTGAATGATCGCATTTGCGATCTGATCCTCCAGACCCTCAATCTCTGTAAATCCGCTGAACAGACCTCTCAGATGCTCCGGAATCGTAAGATATTCTTCGTCATACGGTTCTTCTTCCTGCATTTCCATGTCATTCCGATCATCAATATAAGCGGCTTCCTCTGATTCATCCGCTCCTATCTGATCCAGGCCTTGTACAGACTGCTCTGCAGCGTACTGTTCTGCCTGTATATTATCTGATACTGATTCCAAAACTGAACCCGGCTCATCCGATTCTGACGGAGTCTGTTTCATAGTTCTGGAAATTTCCTCTGCCGGAATCCGGATTGTCTTCTCAGCCAGGACTTCCTTTCGGGATGCCTCCAGCAGTTCTTCCTTTGTCACAATTCTGCGTGTCATGCCAAAATCATCAGCCGGCATCACATCTCTCACAGCCTCGGATACTGCTTCTGCGGTCTTCTCTTCTTCAGATACAGCAACAGTCTTCTGTTTTACTGCTTTTCCGGATGCTGCTCCCGTCTTCCATTCTGCTGCTTCTGCAGATGCTGCTCCTGTCTTCCATTCTGCTGCTTCTGCTGTTTCAGATAAAGTTTCTGTCATTGTTTCCCCGGATACTGTTTCCTGAACCCGTTCTGCTTCTTCAGCTAAAGCTCCTGCAGTCGGCATTGCTGTCTCAGATACAGCTCCTGCGTTCATCACTGCCGCCGCATCTGATGCAGCAGCTTCCTGTGCAGGCTTCGCTTCTATCTCTTCCATATAAGTAGGAAGTGCGCTCTTGTTGCGCAGCAGCTTCTCCGGATTGCTCGTATACTGCAGCGCTTCTCTCTGTGCATCCGTCAGTTCCTCTGCTGCCGCATCTACCATGGTCTTCACCGGCTGTACCGTTCTGTCCTGCTCCTGCTGTTCTTCCTGCTTTATTTCTTCCTGATTTGTTTCTTCCTTCGGATGTGCTGTTTCCGCTGTTCTTACTTTGGCTGCCTCAGCCTCTTCCGCTTCTCTGAGTTCCTGAGCCCTCATGGCCTCTGCTGCCACCTGCTTGCCCTTCTCACTCATGGAGAGCAGAATATCATCAATCGACAGCTGTCCGGCTATCGGCTCTTCCACCTCCGGAATCTCGAGCTTCGGTACCTGACGGAACTTCGCATCTACGGAAGCCGGAATATCCTCCTCATTCTCCATATTGCGCTTCACAACACCGGAAATGATCTCCCGCATGCTCTTTGCAAATTCCACCTTCAGATCCTGCGGATCCTTCTGCGGTTCCTGTGCGGTCTCCGGTACAGCTTCCTTCCTGATTCCTGACTCTGCCGGCTCTGATGCCGCCCTGTCCGCTTTATTTCCGCCGGCCGCTCCTGCAGCCGCTTTCACCGCATCAGCCTGCAGTACAGCCTTCATTTCATCTGTCTTCAGAATCTTTGTCTCCTGCGACAGCGGATCTGCCGGTGTGATCTCCCGTACAGACATATCAGCAGCAACCACTGTATCTGCTGCCTCCCGCTCCATCTCCGCCTTGCGCGCTGCAACTTCACCGGCAATTTCCTTTTCGGTCTCAGCCATGATCGACTCGGCGATGACTTCGCCGTCAATCTCTTCCGTATTCTGAAGTACAGTTTCTTCCTCTTCCTGATCCTCCAGTTCTGCCTCCATCTCCTCCTGCAGACACTCTTCGTAGATCTGCTGCTGTCTCGGAGTCAGAGAGGTATAGCGCTTTTTCAGCTCAAGAGCCTTGCGCACGTACTTTCCGCTGTGGAACCATAACACCACATCGTCGCATGCAGCAAAACATTTCTGCATCTGTCCGGCCTGCTGATACAGTCTGGCCAGTTCATATGCCCATCGTTCTGTATATTCCTGTCCCAGGTACTCTTCCAGGATCGTGATCAGCTCCTCCACGGAACTGCCTCTGCCGCGATAGATCAGATATTTCAGAATATAACGATTGTTGTCATGCGGTGCCGCCTGTACATATTCCGAATAATACTCAATCGCCTCATCATACTGCTGCAGTGCCGTCGTCACTTCCACAAGACGATACAGAATGGTCTTGCCCACCGGCGATTTTTTGTATGCACGCACAAGAATGGTCTTGCTGTCCTCCAGTCGGCCTGATGCCTCATATATTTCACTGATCAGGCAAAGAGTCCTGATATTGCGGACTCTTCTCCAGTCGACCGTATCTGCCAGCTTCGCTGCCTCTTCGTAATCGCCCTGATCAACCAGTTTATCAATTTCCTCCAGTTTGAGATTGTACTCATACTTATCCAATTTATTCACCTCATCATCGATCGTATACAGCCCGGGATCACTTCTGCCGCAGTCTCCCGGAAACTTTCGATTCTATCTGTTCTATATCTGTCTTAGTGTACCATACCTGTATTTTGTTGTCAAAAACAACATGTCGCAAAAACGCGGTTTTTGACGGGTTTTCCTGCATAATCCTTCCCTGTCCATTTTATGTCTATTGAAAAGAACCCTCAATTATGCTAAAATATCGCATATTAATCTTTGAAAGGATTTGATTGCAAATGAGTAATTATACCGTAACTGTGATCTATGCCTGCCGCGGTTCCCGCAGCGACACCGCACCGGAATTTCCGGAGCAGACATTGTCCACGGACGATATACAGATTCTCCCGGTAATCGAAGATGATCTCTGTCATCCACGCAGGAACTCACTGGACAAAGTCAGAGAAGCCGCCGGCACCTATACCATATTTCTCGATGAGGGCGATAAATTCCAGAAGAATTTGCTGGAACGAATGATCGGAAATGCGACTGACCCGAACGTAGCATTTTGTATGCCGTATTCCACATTCAGCCTTATCGACACCTCAAAAGGTTATTTTTCCAGCCAGCCGAAGAAAAATATGCTCATCACTGCCGCCGACATAATTCCGATCCTGCCTCTGGAACTGCATGGTCTGCTGATCCGCACAGATGACCTGAAAAAAGCGATCAGCGCTCTTGATAACGGACCGGAAGAAGAAAAACAGATCATTCTGGCTCTGCTGAAAACGCGCCCTTCCTTCTGTTTCCTCAGGGGATGCCGGCTGAATTATGCCGAGCCGCGCGAATACGATATTCAGTATGATATGCGCTGTCTGTCTGCTCCGTGGTATTATGATTCTCTGGAACAGTTCCTGCTTCCGCGCCTTGAGGATGAGCAGCGCACGAACGGCCGCGTACAGCCGCTTTTGCAGACTCTTGCGCTCCATATGGTCTACGTCCGTATTTTTGCCAACATCAACAACCTCAACAAGCATGTGGTTGCACCGGAAGCTGTATCTGATTATATCAATCTGTTTACCCGTATTCTGACGTATGTAGATGATGAACGGATCCTGCGCTGCAGCTGCAACAGCACATTTTCCTCAAAGACCAACCGGCTTTTCGGACTGCGTCTGAAGAAAGGAGATTTCTCCTTCTATCCGACACTGACCTGTACGAATGACATGTTTTATCTGACATGCGACAATCTTCCGTTTGCCGGCAAGTCTGACGTTTCCCTGCGCATCAATCTGATCGACTACAAGGATGGCAGCCTGGAAATCGACGGCGGTGTCAACGACTTTTTCTCAAACGAGGAAGCTTCGATCTATGCTGTATTTGACGGCGAACGTTATCCGCTCGTCTGGAACAGCCGCTACTCTATGACAAAATGCTTTGGTGTTACATATTCCCGGATGAAGACATTCCACGTCTCCGTTCCGGTAACACCGTCCAATCAAAAACGGCTCCTCAACTTTGTACTCTGCACCTCCACTGCAGAAAAAGTAATGGATTACACATTCCCATCCCATACGAGCCGTTTTACAAAGGATTTTGCCTACGTATACTGGAAATTCGGCCCGTATATTTCCTGGTGGAACAAACAGGGAATCCACGTAGTACCTTCCAGCAAGCTTCTGGTACTGCGCAAAGAGCTTCTGCTCTGGAGACAGATGTGGAAGAACAAGAAAGGAGAATTCCGGAAAGACATTCCTCTGAAGATGCTCAACTTCCTGCTCCGTCCGTATTTTTCCAGACAGAAGATCTGGCTGTTCTTTGACAAAATTTACAAAGGCGGGGATTCTTCGGAATATATGTATCGATACGCTGCAAAGCAGAAAGACGGAATCAAAAAATATTATCTGCTGGATCCGGCCTGTCCGGATTACGCACGCATGAAAAAGGACGGACTGCGCCCGCTGGTGCGCGGCAGTCTGAAGCACCGGCTGATCTTCCTGAATGCCGATCTGGTGATCGCATCCAATTCCACAGTCTTTGCTTTTAATGATTATCCGGTCGCAAAGACGCTTCCGTTCCGCGGCGATTTCCGTCTCGACACGGCCTGCGTTCAGCATGGTATGTCGGTCCAGAAAATTGCGCTTGCGCAGCACAGACTGCGAGACAATACGAAGCTTTACTTCTGTGCTTCCAAATATGAGATTGAGAACCTGTCAAAACCGGTCTACGGTTATGAAGGCTACGATGCCCTGAAACTGACCGGCGTGCCGCGCTATGACGGTCTGAAGAACCGCGCAGAGAAGATCATCGTTCTTTCTCCGACCTGGCGAATGAATTCTGCCGTTCCGGTCAGCAAGAATGAAGGTGTTGCCCGCGATTATAATCCTCATTTCCGCGAGACAGATTATTACAGGATCTACAACAGCCTGATCAACGATCCGCGCCTGCTGGCATCCGCCAAAAAGCATGGCTATCGTATCCAGTATGTCCTGCATCCGATCGTCAGCCCGCAGGCCGAAGATTTTACAAAGAATGATTTCGTAGAGATCATCCCGTCTACCGGTGATATGAGCTACGAGAAGATTTTCTGTGAGGGTGCACTGATGGTGACAGACTTCTCCGGTGTACAGTTCGACTTTGCCTATATGAGAAAACCTGTCGTTTACCTTCATCATCAGGATATTCCGCAGCATTATGAGGAAGGTACTTTCCACTATACGACTATGGGATTCGGTGAGATCTGTAAAACAAACGAGGAACTGATCGATGTCCTGTGCCGTTACATGGAGAACAACTGTGAAATGCCTGATATCTACCGTGAGCGTGCGGATGATTTCTTCTATTACTCTGATCACAATAACTGTGAACGTATTTATCCGATCATGCTGGAGTATACCAGAAATAAGCAGAGATAATAGATTGGCAAACCCTAAAGAACTTTGCTTATCCATAATAAAGTCCCGGGACTGATTGACATCAGCTCCGGGACCTTTTCATTTTGTATTTAGTTTTATCTGTTTATCTGATTTTTGATTTTGCTTTTGTTCTTTATTTTTTCGAATGATTGGAGAGTATTTTTCCTGTTCTATTTATAAAAGCTTCTGCGTTTCTTTACACGCTTTTTTCTTTTATAAACCATGTGGCTTTTGATTTCTGACAGTGCCGTTCATTCTTTTTTCTCTGAACTATGCAATTATTTAAAAATTCTGGCATTCATTTCTTTCATACACATTTATACGTATTTTTCGTATTTTTGCGTCTGTTTTTCATATTTCATATGTTTCCATATGTGTATCGTTTACTCTGTTTTTATCATATACCTTTATCATTTTCTTTTTCTGCTCTTCTGTCATTTTCTTTTATCTCAGTTACTGATGTCTGTCGATCTCAGTATTTCTGAATAAAACTGTGTCGAAATAGTTTTTCTTCATCTGATCTGATAAAATACAGATTCACAAATCTGAATTCTGTTCTTATGCCTTTGAAATGTTACCTCACTGCCGGTTTTCATTCCGTTCAGATGAAATCGCTCCTTTCACCTTCTGATAATTCTGATAGAACAGACTGTATGTATATAGAAATCTTCCGGAATCTTTGCCTCCGGTACTTTTTACCGGGACAACCCTTCTGATTCCCGTTTCTGCTATACATCTCTGATCTCTGCGCCATATTGATACAGATTTCTGATAAAAGTTTATGATCCGGTATTTATGATACATTATGATATAAGTTCTGATCTGGCTGATCCGGATTCTGATATCGAATTCATTCTATAATCTGATTTAAAATCTGTTTTTAAGACTAACTTAAAACCTTATACAAATCTGAAATCTGCTTTAAATCTGATATGTAATTCGATTATCATTTTCCAATATATAAACCGGTGTAAATCCTGATATCATTTTCTGATATATAATCCAGTACAGATCCTGTTATCATTTTGTGATATATAATCCAGTACAGATCCTGTTATCATTTCGTGATATATAATCCAGTACAGATCCTGCTATCATTTTCTGATACATTATAAAATTGAAATGTGCCAGTTTGACTTCTTCTTGTTTCTGTCAGCTTTTCCCTTTTGATTCGGGTGTGTTTCAGACTTATTTCTTCTTCTGTTTTTATGAGATGATATCAATCATTCACTGATCTTATTCATCTGTCCATATGCCAACAGTTCTGATACAGTTTCTGAAACTCTGAACTAATCCGGAAGAGGGAAATCCTCCTGCGAAATAATTCTGATGTACGGACCTTCGAGTCCGGCATTTTGTTCTACCGGGATAAATGTGCTCTGCCGACCAATTCGTCTGCTCTCCAATTACCGTTTCTCTACGATGATTCTGAATCAGTTCTGACAGAGGTCTTCTTTACAGGAAACATTTATCCTGCCACATGTAGTTTCATCATGTGACACTGAGACTGCGTCCATTGGAATCGACCTCCTATCCTTTCACATTTTTATTGTCTATAGGTTTATCTATAGGAACAACAAATGTTTTTGTTGATGGTGCTATGATAACAGATGTCTTCTGATTTGTCAATACTATTTCAATATTTTATTTAAATTAATTTTTATCGTGATTATTCATTATTTATTTGCTATTAATTTCACTAATTGAACATTCTTTTCAGACAATATATGCAAATAATACTATTCAGAAGTATACTCGAACTTACAATTCGCAGGATCGCCTCACTAATATTCAGAGCAAAAATATGCTTTGCATATCCCGCCGGAAGTTTTTGCTGAACGGGAAAACAGCATAAAATAAGCAAGAAAAAAACAGCGAACAGCCCTCTCAGACCATTCGCCGTCTTATTCCAAATGTATATGATTTTATTATAATTCCTTATTTTACACGATTGTAGTTGATCAGACATCCATCGAGAATAATCTGTCTCTCATCGTCTGTCATCTCACCAAGGCGCAGTGTAAATTCCTTCACAGCTCCGTCCTTCACAACGTAAGCCGGAATTACTGTCGCCTTGTTCTGCACTGCAGCACGGATTCCCGGTACATACAGATAATCCCTGTTTGCAAACGGAAGCTCGCCCTCCTCGATCAGGAATGGAAGCATTCCCCAGTTAATCAGGTTGGAACGGTATCTCTTGGTGGCATAGCTGTTTGCAATGTTTGCCCAGCCTCCGAGTACCTTCTGGCAGGAAGCTGCCTGCTCACGTGCGGAACCGTCACCCGGCTTCACTGCGAAGATCGTACTTCCGACACCGGTATTCTCTGCATTGACCTCAGTATCAACTGTACGGATCGCCTTCAATACTTCAGCAAGCTCCGGAAGTGCTCCTTCCATGCTCTCGCCTGCCTCACGTGCCTTCTCTGCCTTCTGCACTTCCTTGGCCAGGCCAACGTATGCCGGATCCTTTCTGGAAAGCGCGAATTCAGCCAGACCAAGCGGATTGGAACGGTAGGAGGAGGTCTCACCGGACGGAATCAGCTCATCTGTTGTTGTTACCGGGTCATGAATCTCGGAAACAACCTTCAGGATCAGATTCTCCGGAAGCTCGCACATTGCCGGCCAGTCCTTGATATTCGGGCCAAACTTGATCTCAACAGACGGATCTGCGACACCTTTGCTGTCAAATACACGGTTCTCGTAAATACTGCTGTCAAAGAAGTATTTCGGCTTGCCGTAATCTGCATCGATGTCTGTTGCAGCAGTCAGATAACCCCTGTTTGCTGCTGTTGCCGCGATGGAACGTGCATCCATCAGAGCCACGGACGCGATCTGTCCGCTCTGCAGCTTGGAACCCTCGCGGTTCGGGAAGTTTCTTGTTGAATGACGGATACTGAATGCGTTGTTTGCCGGTGTATCACCTGCACCGAAACACGGTCCGCAGAACGCGGTCTTCACAATGGCACCGCTGTGAATCAGTTCTGCCAGCCTTCCGTTCTTTGCCAGCTCCATATAAATCGGTGTACTTGCCGGATATACACTCAGGGTGAACTCATCCGCACCGATATATTTGCCCTTCAGAATGTCTGCCGCATCACAGATATTCTCGAATCCGCCGCCTGCACAGCCTGCAATGATTCCCTGATCAACGTACAGTCTTCCGTCACGCACCTTGTTCTTCAGAGTGAAGTCCACTGCGCCGTCCAGGCTGACTGCAGCACGCTTCTCCACATCATCCAGAATATCCATCAGATTTGCATTCAGCTCTTCAATTGTATAAGTGTTGCTCGGATGGAACGGCATTGCGATCATCGGACGGATCTCGCTCAGATCCACATATACCATTCCGTCGTAATACGTAACAGCTCCCGGATTCAGCTCCTTGTACTCCTCACTTCTTCCGTGGATCTCATAGAATTCTTTGATCTTGTCATCGGTCTTCCAGATGGAGGACAGACATGTTGTCTCAGTGGTCATTACATCCACACCGATACGGAAATCTGCGCTCAGATTCTCAACACCCGGTCCAACGAACTCCATCACCTTGTTGTTTACGTAACCGTTGCCGAATACGGCCCCGATGATTGCCAGCGCAACGTCCTGCGGACCTACGCCCGGAACCGGTTTGCCTGTCAGGTAAATACCGATCACAGACGGCATGTTGATATCATAGGTCTGGCCCAGAAGCTGCTTTACAAGCTCCGGTCCGCCCTCGCCCATTGCCATGGTACCGAGCGCACCGTAACGTGTATGAGAATCGGAACCGAGGATCATTCTGCCGCCGCCTGCCAGCATCTCACGGGCGAACTGATGAATAACTGCCTGATGAGGCGGAACATAGACACCGCCGTACTTCTTTGCGCAGGTCAGACCGAACATGTGGTCATCCTCGTTGATCGTACCGCCTACTGCACAGAGTGAATTGTGACAGTTCGTCAGTACATACGGAACCGGGAACTTCTCCAGTCCCGAAGCTCTGGCTGTCTGGATGATTCCTACAAATGTGATATCATGGGATGTCAGCTTGTCGAACTTGATCTTCAGCTTGTCCATGCTTCCGGATGTGTTGTGTTCCTTCAGAATGGACCATGCGATCGTGTTCTGTGCTGCCTCTCCCTTTGACGGAACACTGCCGCCGACACTGGCAGCCAGTGCTGCCTGTGCATCCTGTCCGTCCTCGATGATCTCAGTGCCGTTTACCAGATAGACACCGCGCTCATACAGTTTAATCATACCTGTCTCCTCCTCTTCCATGTGAAAAAACAAATGAAACTTCTTTAATAAAACTGAGAGGTTCCTGCTGCAGCCGGCTCCGCTCTGTATCCCGCTCCGCCCAGGAAGCAGATACTGCGAAACCTGCCAGATGCAGCAACAACCCCTCTGTCATTTTATCGCGCTCCGGTCACTCATCCGATCCGCAGACGGAACTTCTGAGCTTCCTTCTCACTGTTGATGCGCTCGATCTCTGCTCCGAGACTGCGCAGCTTCTCTTCAAAATCCTCATATCCGCGCTGGATATAGATAATATCATCAATCGTCGTAATGCCCTCTGCCGCAAGTGCCGCAATCACGAGCGCTGCCCCTGCCCGAAGGTCCGGTGCGCTCACGCGTGCTCCGGTCAGCTTCTCAACACCGGTAATGATCGCCGTATTGCCCTCTACGCGGACATCCGCTCCCATCCTCGTCAGCTCGTCCATATATTTGAAACGATTCTCGAAAATACTCTCTGTCACAATACTCGTACCGCGCGCCAGAGCCAGTGTCACACCGATCTGCGGCTGCATGTCGGTCGGATAACCCGGATACGGAAGTGTCTTGACATTCGTGCTGGTCAGACGCTTTGATGCCACAACGCGGACTGCATTGTCGAATTCCTCTACCTCACAGCCGATCTCCAGCAGTTTTGCCGTAGTCGCTTCAAGATGCTTCGGAATTACATTCTTTACCATAACATCACCCTTGGTCGCTGCAGCAGCGAACATGAAAGTTCCTGCCTCGATCTGATCCGGGATGATGGAATACTCTGTCTTATGAAGCTTCTGCACACCGCGGATACGGATCACATCCGTACCTGCACCTCTGATGTTCGCACCCATACTGTTCAGGAAATTCGCAACATCTACCACATGCGGTTCACGTGCACAGTTCTCAATGATCGTATTGCCCTCCGCCATGGATGCAGCCATCATGATATTGATCGTCGCACCGACGGAAACGGTATCAAGGTAAATATGGCTGCCCTTCAGATGCTCTGCAGTCGCAATAATGAAACCGTTCTTGATCACGACCTTCGCTCCGAGAGCCTTGAATCCCTTGATATGCAGATCGATCGGTCTGCTTCCGATATTGCATCCACCCGGAAGCGGTACCTCTGCTTTCTTGTATTTACCGAGCAGAGCACCGATCAGATAGTAAGATGCTCGTATTTTCTTGATATATTCGTAATCGACACTGACCTCACCGATATGCTCGCTGTTCATCAGGACTGCGTGCTTCGTCAGTCGTTCCACCTTGACGCCAATGCTCTGCATGGCTTCCAGAAGAACATTGATATCACGCACATCCGGAAGGTTCTCGATCAGTACGGTATCGTCCGTCATGATCGCAGCAGCCAGAATACCGAGTGCTGCATTTTTCGCACCGCTGATCTCGACTTCTCCCACCAGCGGATTGCCGCCTCTGATAATATACTGTTCCATAGGACACCTCTATTATTTCGTATTTATACTCCTTGCGCCGGCAGTCTGAACCGCCGGAACTGTCATTCCCCTCATCTGTCCGCATCTCCCGAAGCAGTCTCACCCCTTCTGATCCGCTGCTTTTTAACGGAAATACAGCCAGTATATAAAAGCAAAATCATTACAAGTATACCACATTCTGCCCATTTGTAAACAAAAATTAATCCCTGGTAAATATTTCAGTAATATTGCCCAATCCGCTTTTCCGGTTATTTACTCTTCTTCACCGGCTTTCTGCGCCGCACACTATAGCCGAAACTGCCAAGATTTTTACCGAGTCCGAAATATTCCCCGTGAGAATACACCATAAGTCCGGCTTGATTCAGCTGAAATTTTCCCTTTTCATCAAGATACCGCTCGTCTACGTCAACGCCCAGCACCTCCGCGATGAACATATGATGAGATCCCAGTTCCAGGATCTGCTGTGTCCGGCATTCAATGTTTACCGGGCTTTCCTCGATCAGCGGAGCCGTCACATGCGCACATTTTCCTGCTGTCAGATGCATTTCCCTGAACTTGTCCACGTCCCGGCCAGAACGCACACCACAGTAATCGGTTGCCCGTGCGAGCCGTTCCGTTGTCAGATTGATCACAAACTCTCCGGTCTCCCGGATAATGTCATACGAATACCGTTCCGGTCTGACCGAGATCGATACCATTGCCGGCGAACTGCACACAGTTCCTGCCCATGCCACCGTAATAATGTTCGGTGTCTCCTCCGGGCGTCCGCAGCTCACCATTACCGCAGGCAGCGGGTACAGCATGTTGCCTGCTCTCCAGTTTTGTCTGCTCATTTGCTGTCGTACCTCTTGTTGATCTTATATACACATTCCACATTATACACCCGTCATCTGGCTGATCGCCATCATGAACGTCGGTACAAGCTGTTTTTTCCTTGAAACAACACCCGGAAGCCGGGCGCTGCCGTCCGTTGTCTTCTGGTGAAAAGCCTCTTCCACCACTTCTTCGGAGTCTTTGCCCAGACATAAGAGCTCCGTAGATTCCTCAATAATATTTGTCAGCATGAAATAGAGCATATCCACTTCATGTGTATCATATACCCGTTCCATTACCGGGAGCAGCCGCTCTTTGATCTTTGACAGTTCCTCCGCGCTCAGTGCGGTGATCTGCCCGATTCCCAGAACCAGATCTCCGATCTCGAACTTCTTGAAATCCTGATAAAAAATCTCCTCTGCCGTCTTTGAGATCAGATCGCTTCCCGCAGCGAACATTTCTCTTGCGTACTGCTCGCATTCGATTCCTGCAATCTTTTCAAGAGCTCTCGCCGCATTGATATCCATTACCGTACAGGTCGGTGAGCGGAACATGAGTGTATCGGAAAGGATCGCGCTGCACAGAAGTCCCGCGATCGCCTGCGGAATGTCCACACCCTGCTCCAGATACATCTGATAGACGATCGTTCCCGTACTTCCCACCGGCTGATTGCGAAAATAGACCGGTGACATTGTCTCCAGCGATCCCAGTCTGTGATGATCAATGATCTCCATGATCTCTGCATCCAGTACATTATCCACCGCCTGGGACACTTCGTTGTGGTCAACGAGGATCAGTCCGCGCTTGTGCACACCGAGAAGATTTCGTCTGGAGATCATACCGACGTACTCGCCCTTTTTGTCAAGGATCGGGAAATCGCGGTATCGTTTTTTGGACATGGTATCACGGATCGTTTCCGTGTAATCCGCACGGCGGAATGTCATGAGATTGTCTTTTTTCATAAAGAACTCAACCGGCATGCTCTGGTTGATCAGCCGTGCAACAGCATATGTATCCAGCGGTGTCACGATAATCGTACAGCTGCGCTCCTCAGCCAGACGTTTGATCGTTCTGGATACGGGAGCACCGAGACATACCACGATACAGCCGGCCTGCATTTCAATGGCACACAGCTGCGACTCGTAACGGTTGCCGAGAATGACCATGTCATGCTCTTCGATATAATTCTCCATGACATCAGGATTGGCCGCCGCAATAACCACCTTGCCCCTGTCAAAATAACCGTCCTCATCTCCCACGATCATCTCCGCATCCAGCGTCTCCAGGATATTCCGGTACGGAGTCCTGGCCACGGATACGATCGCACTGTCATACTCCTCCATATAGGATTTCGCAATATCGTTGATCGTAATCAGACCCTTCAGATGATTCTGTTCATTTGTGATCGGCAGAGTGAACACATTCTGTGTCGTCATCAGAGTCCATGCATTTTTCAGGGAAATATTGCTGCGGACACCTTCGACCTTGCGGATTTCCATGTCCTTAACACGTGTACCGATGTTCTCCAACAGCTGCGGTACCTGCACCTGAAAGCGTTCCAGTACATACTGCGTCTCCGCACTGATCTGTCCGGCACGCACCGGTACATATTTGTACTGGCTTCCGTTCGTCTGGTTCTTCAGGTGAGCATATGCGATTGCCGAACAGATAGAATCCGTATCCGGATTCTTGTGTCCTACGACGCAGACGGTGCGTTTGCGTACTCCCGGATTGCCCAATCCAGCCTCATCCTTCTTTTCTTCTGTTGTTCTGTATTGTTCTTTACTGTCCATCTTCCCTCCGGGACACGCATCCTGATGCGGTCTTTCCCCAAATTTTTCAATTCTCTGTCAGCCAACATACTCCGGAAGTCCTCTTCGCACCCCCGGAGTCTGCTGCTGTTCTTGTATTCCTCTGTATTCTATTCAGGCTTTTCCGGGCGCTAATCTGAGTTTCATCTGAATCTTTATCTGAGTTTTTATCTGAGTTCTTATCCGTTTTCAGCTTAACTCTTATCTGTTTTCATCTGAGTTTTTATCTGAGTTTTATCTGAACTCTTATCTGTTTCTATCTGAGTTTTATCTCAGTTCTTATCCTGACTCTCATCTGAATTCTTAATCAAAATTCTTGTCTGAACTCTTATCCCGGTTTTTCCCTGAATCTCTTTTTGAATTTCTTTCTGAATCTCTTTTTGAATTTCTTTCTGAATTTCTTTTTGTATTTCTTTTTGTTTTTCTGGCTGAACTTATATCTTCGTTTTTATTTCCGGTGTTCTCTGCGCTCTTGTTTATGTCGGCCTATGCTTTCACCTTATCCCAGAAACTCTCGCCGTCCAGAGACTCTTTGATCCCGAACATCTCCAGCACAGTAGCTGCGATATCCGCAAAGCTCTTTCTTGTTCCGATCGATATGCCCGGCTTCACTGATTTTCCGTAGATCAGCATCGGTGTATGCTCACGGGTATGATCTGTACCCGGAAATCCCGGATCACAGCCATGATCCGCTGTGATAATGATCACATCATCATCCTGCAGCTTTTCCATCATCTCGCCCAGCTGGCGATCAAACAGTGTTGCTGCCGCCGCATAACCGTCCACATCGTTGCGGTGACCGTACATCATATCAAAATCAACAAGGTTCACGAAACACAATCCCGTAAAATCCTCATCCATCAGGTCGATCGTCTTCACCATGCCATCCTCATTGCTGGAGATGGATGTGGTCTTTGCAATACCCTGGCCTGCAAAAATATCATAGATCTTGCCGACACCGTATGTGTCAAATCCGTGCTCCTGCAGGCTCACCAGCATGGTGCGCTTCGGCGGAAGCAGAGAAAAGTCATGACGGTTGCGCGTACGCGTAAAATTCGGTGCCTCACCAACGAACGGTCTCGCAATAACACGCCCCACACCGTGTCTGCCGCACAGGATCGCTCTCGCCTTTCTGCAGTAATCATACAGATCCTCCAGCGGAACGACCTCCTCATGTGCCGCAATCTGGAACACACTGTCCGCAGAAGTATACACGATCAGGTCTCCCGTCTTCACATGTTCTTCTCCATAATCGCGAATGACATCCGTACCGGAATACGGCTTGTTGCACAGCACACCGCGTCCTGTCTGCTCACGGAACGGTGCCAGTACTTCCTCCGGAAATCCGTCCGGATAGACCGGCATCGGCTCCGGTGAAACAACACCTGCGATCTCCCAGTGTCCGATGGTCGTATCCTTGCCCATAGAAGTCTCTGCCATCCGGCCGTAGCTGGCAACCGGTGCATCCACACCCTCCCGGCAGGTCACACCATCAATATTGAACAGACCGAACTGCTTCATATTCGGTGTATCATAACGATCCGACTTCACAATGGAAGCCAGTGTATTGGCACCTTTGTCTCCGAACTTTTCCGCATCCGGAAGATCTCCGATACCGTAACTGTCAAGTACAATCAAAAACACTCGTTTTACACTCATTTTCTGTCCTTCCTTCAGCCGGATCACTCAGCGATTTCCAGTGCAACTCTGATCATATCGTCGAAGCTGTTCTGACGTTCTTCCGGTGTAGTCACTTCACCTGTAAGGAAATGGTCGGAAACCGTACAGATAGCCAGTGCCTTCTTGCCTGAACGTGCAGCTGTCATATACAGACCTGCTGCCTCCATTTCACATGCAAGACATCCCATCTTCATCCATGCTGCAACGATCGGCTGCGGATCGTCATAGTAGAAGCTGTCGGAAGAAACCACGTTGCCTACTTTGTATCCGATGTTGCCCATAGCCTTGCATGTATCGACTGCCTTCTGAAGCAGCTCATAGGATGCGATCGGAGCAAATGTTCCCGGAAGATTATATTTGTCTGCAAAATTGGAATCGGTACATGCGCCCATGGCAATGGCAATATCACGAACCTTCAGATCCGGATGCATGGAACCTGTTGTACCTACACGAATAATACTCTCCACATCGTAGAAATTGAACAGCTCATGAGAATAGATACCCATAGTCGGAATACCCATACCGCTCGCCATAACAGATACTCTCTTGCCCTTGTACATTCCTGTGTAACCCTGTACACCGCGCACATTATTTACGAGCACTGCATCCTCAAGAAATTTCTCCGCGATATATTTGGAACGAAGCGGATCACCCGGCATCAGGACTGTCTTTGCGAAATCTCCCGGCTTTGCGGAAATATGTGGTGTTGGTGTATTGCTCATAATCATTCTCCTTTCACATTTCGTATGGATTCTGTTCTTCAACTGTAAAACCGGATGTCTGCCATCCGTCATATTCATATTCTACTACAAATGCCGGATAAAGGAAAGCCGGTTTTTGCAGTAATCTCCTGGGCTCTTGTGTTTTTTGTCCAAATCATATTCGCTGAAGAAAATTTGTTTATGTGCAAATCTGACAACTATCTGTTTGTTTTATAATTATTTTATGTCATTTTCACTATAAATTCATATCTTGTTCATATTTTGTTCATATTCCGGTGTTATATTAAAGACAGTTCTTGAGAGGGATTCTCAAACATATGTCGTAATTTGAAATTACACATATTGATAAATTTTTTCATAATAGCCTCCGGTGTACCAGACGCCGGGGGCACTCCTCATTTATGGGGAAATTCATATCATTTATACAATAAAAATTCTGCCGCGGTGCGATCCTGCTTCATGGTAGGACCAAAACTCCCTGTAAAATCTAAAATGCCGGAGAAAGGTCACCCTTCCTCCAGCACCTGAATTTCCAGAAAATCAAAATCAATTTCATCAATAAAGCTGTCCTGATAAAATCGTGCTTTGCTGTGTCTTCTGAAATCATTGATGTTCACATCCAGCCAGATCGGTTTGCTCAGATCGAACTCATGGCAGATTTCATCCAACGCACGGAAGATCTTGTGTGTTCTGGTGTCATCGCTCTCCTCCTCGATCACCGTATCCCGGACCAGCCGGTTGTCTTTCCATATCTTTCCCCACAAACGAAACATAATTACCTCCATCACTCATTCAGAAATTCATATACCATGGCCGAGATCTCCCTGATGCGTGAGATTGCTGTATCCTTGCTGCTCCAGTCGCTTGACAGGACAACCAGGATATAGTCACAGTCTTCTCCATAAATAATAGCCGCATCATTCTCGGTCGTATCCATTTCTCCCGACTTGTTGCCGCACAGCACACCGTCCGGCAGTCCGGCAGGAATCTTGTATCGGGTATTCTGTGCCAGGAGCATGGATTCCATCTCGTTGCTGATTTCACGATTCACCCACGTACGGCGGTAAATATCCTCAAGGAGCTTTCCGCAGTCCTTTGCCGCCACCTGATTGTATGCATCCGTACGCATGGTGGTTGTCGGATCATTGAATCCATTGTATTCGATCGTCATATCACTGAAGCCGTACTCATCAATAAATTCGTCCACGCGAGCGATTCCCTCCGCGTAGCTGGAATCTCCCAACAGGTACAGCAGCTGATTGGAGGAATAATTATCGCTGAGTGTGATCATATCGTTCACCAGCTTCATCACTTCCTCTGTTCGCTCCAGTTTCCCGGACTCAAATGCCTTATACACCGTTCCCATGATAAACAGCTTCATAACGCTGGCCGACTTCATTGGCCGGTCATTGACGGTAAAGCTTTCATCCGTACTGAGATTCTTTACGTATACGGACCAGTCTCCGTCATATTCACTGATCCTGTTCTCCACCATTTTTTCCAGAAGAGTCAGGGACTGTCCCTCCGTCTCCTGCGGAAGTGCCTGAATATCAAGCCCCTCCGGCAAAAGACCGCTGCACTCCAGCGTCTCTGCCGTGAGCACCTCATAGTCACGCAGTTTCCGTGTATCTGCAAGTACACGGTACACCATTTCTCTGTCAGCTGTCTCTTCCGGCATCCGCATTGGAATACGGAATCCATTTCCCAGTCTGGAAAGCTCCCTGCGTGCAGCACGTGCAGCCTCCTCTTCGGTCAGGATCTTTTCGGTCTCTGCTGCTGTTTCGTAAGCTGTCTCGATTTCAGACTCTGCCCCGGATTCCAGCTCCGATTCCATTTCAGATTTCAGCCCGGAATCCGATTCAGATCCCGATTCAGATTCCAATTCAGAATCCATTCCGGATACCAGCTCTGTTTCCAATTCAGAATCCACTCCGGATACCGGCTCTGTTTCCAATTCAGAATCCATTCCGGATACCGGCTCTGTTTCCATCTCCGATCCCTTCATTTCTGTTCCGGCCTTCGTATTTTCCTCTCCCGGAACTCCATCCTCCGTCGCCGGACCGACCGTCTCCTGTGCTCCGAACCAGACAGCTGCCTCCTGTGCGACTTCATCGGCATTCAGCGCTGTCACTGCGCAGAGAAATGCGCACATCAGCAGAATCTCTATCCGGTTCTGTCTGCATACTGTCTTAATTTCATCCAAAATATTCTTCATACCGTCCTCCCAGACTGTATTCCCTGTATTTCCTCCATAACGTAAAAACGGACCGGGCAGTCACCCACCCGGCCAGCCTTGTTTCTATTGAACGTTGTTTTTCCGAAAATGTCAACTAAAAATTAATGGTCGTTTACCCGGCAAACAGTTCCAGACACCTGTTGTCCTTGCCAAAGATATAATTATACTCCAGCACATGATACTCATTCACCTTCTCATAGTACGGGGAGGACTCATCTCCCAGTTCATAGAAGCTTCCATCCGCAGTCCAGTAACCGATCGCGTTGAGCACCGGAATCTCCTCGCTCAGATCCAGCAGATACTCCTGATACCCTGTCATGGACAGATCCAGACGATCGGCCATGATACTGTAGAGGTAATTCAGACTCGTCTTTTCAATCGTTTCCTCCTCGATATCATAATTCGCCCAAATGACAAACGGCACCTTATATTTTTCCATCAGCTCTTCCTGGGTCAGCTCTGATTCCGTGCCGATCAGATACTCATACGTTTGATCTCCCAGATTCGGCTGATGATCACCGAACATCAGAATGACAGTCGGCTCTTCCTGCTCCTCAAAATATCCGACCAGATACTCAAACATCCTGTCCGTCTGGCGAATCAGATTCACATAAATCTCCGTCTTTGTCTGGTCCACATCCGTATTCAGCACCTTGATGCTCTTGTCCAGATTCTTTGTGTTGGAGGAATAATATCCGCCGTGGTTCTGCACAGAAACATTATAGCAGAACAATGGTGTGTCATTTTTCAGATTGCGCTCGTATTCGCTGACGATCTTTTCCGCAAGACACTGATCTGAAATATAGTTGCGGATGTAATCCTTGTTCCAAAAATCATCTCTGGAATAATACGTATCAAATCCGATCTGCGGATACACAATATGCCTGCGGTAATTCGTTCCGCGGTACGGATGCATGGCCAGTGTATAATAGCCCTCATCGCCAAGCTGTGATGCCAGAGACGGCATATCACCGCGCACGAACAGATTGAAGCCGACCGAAGACTCCGGCAGAAATCCCATTGTATTGCCGGTCAGGAACTCGTATTCGGAATTCGGCGTGTTCGCGCCGAAAATGGAAGCATAAGCAGTACCCTTGATGGTATTCTCGGTCAGACCGTGAATGAACGGCATGCAGTCCTCCGAAAGGGTGAGGCCATTGCCGATATTCTCATAGTCGGCAAAGCTTTCATTCATAATTACAATAATATTCGGTGTCGTTGTATTCACCGCACTCACTGCGGCATCAGCAGTTTCAGCACTATCCCCGGAACCGCTTACTGTCCCGGCATCGTCCACATACGGTTCCGCTATCTCCTCCACCCGCGCCAGAGAATAATCATCCGGCTTGTCAGCCGACAGATAGGAGCACGTACACAGTGTTGTGAACAGCATATCAAACTGCTTATAACGCAGCTGATGCGTAAAACCAATGGACCGGATGTCATGCTCCTCCAGAAAATCTGTCCTGCAGCACAGGTAATAATAGCCGAATGACAGAGAAGCACACAGTACCAGAGCTGCTGCCCGGACAGCCGGAGCTGCCATACGTCCTCCGCGCAGCTTCAGACTGATCACACAGATGGTAAACGTACACAAAACCTCCATAAACATATACCAGTCCAGTTCATATGTATACTCCGATGCGACCGTCATGGCTGTCTTCACGGAGAACAGATCTCCTGCTGACAGCGCCATGCCGCGAAATGAAATGACAAAGCAGTTCGCAATACCGAGCACCGCAACAGCCACCGCATAGATCACTACCGCAAACCGGATACTTCCTGTTATGGCAAACAGCAGTCCCTGCACCAGAAACAGAAGCAGAAATGTAAGGCCCAGGGCAATTTTATTCAACTCAAAAAAGTTGATGCTGAACTTCTCCGCATTCAGATACAGCAGAGAAAAATAGACCGCAAACGGAGCGACCGCGAACCATGCCCAGGAAAGTTTCCGATTCACTGCATCGCTGAGTGTGTTCGGAGTCAGCAGCAGTACGATCAGCAGAAAGGAAATTCCTGCCGTTACATACGTCCTCTTACTCTGCAGCAGCGTCAGTCCCGTCTCTCCTGTATAAAGGCCCGGATGGACACAATAATAACAAAGCAGCGCTGCTGTCACCGCTACCGCCGCACACTTGCTGATCTTTCTTGTATCAACCGAGTGCCGGAATTTTTCAGCCAGTGCAGACATTTCTTTCCTCCCCTTTTTGATATGCGGCAATGTTCTTCCATACTTCATCCAGCAGCCGTGCCCGTGTCTCCACAGCCGCCCATGCAATATGCGGTGTGATGACGAGGCGGTCACTGTCGGCGAGCCCGCACAGCGGATTGTCCGCACGCATCGGCTCTGCCTCCAGAACATCCAGTCCTGCCGCAGCGATCTTCTGCTCCTTCAGTGCCCTGCACAGATCAGCCTCCACAACGATCGGTCCGCGGGCCACATTAACGAAAACAGCAGATTCCTTCATTTTGCAGAATGCGTCATAATTCATCAGATGATGAGTCTTCTCCGTCAGCGGAGAATGCACGGATACAATGTCGGATTCTGCCAGCAGTGTATCGAAATCCACCTGCCGGTACGGCACATCCTGTGCTCTTCCCGATGCAGAATAGTAGATGACCTCACATCCGAACGCCTTTGCGATTTCAGCCACTTTCCTGCCGATAGCACCCAGGCCGATAATTCCCCAGGTCTTTCCGCACAGCTCTGTAAAACTGCGGTCCATATGACAGAAGGATGAACTCTTCGCATACGCACCCGACTTTACGTAATCATCATAATAACGGATATTTTCCATCAGGTACAGAGTAAGTGCAAATGTGTGCTGCGCCACCATATCTGTCGAATATCCTGCGACATTTGTCACACGGATTCCCCGTGAATTCACGTACCCGAAATCAATGTTATTTGTTCCTGTCGCCGTTACGCCGATATATTTCACATTCTTCGCGTCCTTCAATGTCTCTTCATTCATGGGAAGCTTGTTCGTGATGACCACATCTGCCTGCGCGATACGCTCCGGAATCAGTTCTACCGGTGTCTGATCATAGATCGCAACATTTCCCAGCTCGTAAAAACGGTCAAATTTCATATCCGATCCAAGATTGCCCACTTCCAGTAATACAATATTCATATTTGGTTCCTCTCTTTTACCGATTTCTCTAACAATTAAAACTACCAGATATTTTCCCTGATTGCAATAGCTCGTCCAAAGGTTCCGGTCATTCAATGAGAAATTTTCTCCAAATCAACAGAAGGGATGTTATGAAAAAGCGGTTCGCCGCCTTCTTCATAACATCCCTTTGTCCGGTCCGGGACGCACCCTCAGATGCCTCCCGGACCTTTTCCATTTAAATTTAACCGGACATCCCGTCCTTAGCTGGTATTGCCATCAATTTATATAGCTCTGAATTTTTATTGCATTTTTTATTACAACTTCTTACTATAATTTCTTTATTATAATTTCCTTATCACAATTTCTTTATCATAATTTCTTTATCATAATTTCTTTGTCGATCCTTTTCCTCCCGCAGCCTGGCCTCCGGCACGTGCAGAAAGATCTTTCTGCAGTTTTCAGTGCCCGGCCAATTGAACGGACTCACGCTCAGAACATGCCCGTTCACTGCTCTTCTGTTAACAAAACTCACGTTCCGCCTGCCGGATAATTCAGTCTGTCAGGGTCTGCCGGTTCCGCACCGATTACGGCCTGCACTGTGATTCCTCTGCATTTCTGACTGTCCTGAAGAGAATACGGCTGCCGTCCCGGATAAACTGATCGATAAAATGAAGATCCGTCGTCAGATCGACAGATGCGGGGAGACACCCCTGTGATCGTTTCCTTCACTTTCGCCGTAAAACTGCTTCCTTCATTCGGGTATACAGTGCATGCCCGGCTCAAAGTCAGCCGGCACCTCGATTATCCTGTTTTTCTCAGCAGAATATTTCTGATTGCTGCCTGTAAAGGGTTTTCTTCTCCTGAAGCGGAGCTTCCGGTGCGCGCTTTCTCCCGGAAACAGTCCCTCTATCAGCCTTCCGTTTCTGCACCGCTGACTGCAATCAGCAGAAAGCCTGCGCAGGATTCTTTCGTGCTTCTTTTGATCTTCATTTACAATTATGGGTGACAAAACACGTTTCCTTCTGCTGTACCTGTCCATGAAAATTGGGTTTTCATTTACAATTACGGGTAACAGAACACATCTCCCTCTGCCGCCCCAGCCATGAAAATACTGCTACGGACAAATTATAAGACAGCAGAAGTGTAAATCCATTCGCGGCTGCCTGTCCATGAGAATGCTGTCACGGACAGGCTTAAGAGAGGAATTCCCTGAGCACCTCTCTCAGAATGCGCTCCTGCTCCTTCGGATCCATTTGCCGCAGGAGTTCGGCATTGCGCTCCCGTTCACTGCGTTCCCGTTCTGCTGCTGTTTCCTGCAGACCGGCTTTGACGCGGGCCAGATTTTCTTTCAGATCTGCCTTTTCCTTCTGTGCACGAGTCTGTGCAGCTGCCACCTCTGCCTTGGCACGGCGTTTTGCCTTGCGGCCTTCTGCAACAGAAACGATCGGTGTAGATGCCTCTGCTGTAGCTGCATTCAGCGGTACGTATGCGCCGCTTTCCCCGGATTCACTGTAATCCCGAACTGCGCCGCTGTTTTCAAGATAGTCCGTAAGACGAACCTCCAGACATTCTCTGCGATATTTAATGTCTGCAATTCCATATGCTGCTGCAGTCAAAGCTGCCGCACCCGCTCCCATCCAGAGATAGAGGCTGGCTGATTCAACCGTTCCGTTTTTCTGAATTAATGCCACAGCACCCGCAAATGCACACAGAAGACTGACGGTCAGACACTGCGTGCCAATACGTTTCCACTGATGCAGGCTCATGCCCCAGAAACGGTATTCCATAATACTTTTCTGAATCAGTGCACGGACATCGCCGACTTTTTCGTTTAAATGGGTACAATACTGAAATCTTTGCCTGAGTTGTTGCAGGAACTTACCATCCGGTTCCCCCGTGTTGCGCGTATCCTTTATCAGTTTTTCATAAATCTGCTTCAGTATGATCTGACTGGCCACGCCCACGACGCAGACAGCTGTGAGTACGTAAAGTAATACATTCTGTTCCATGATGAACTGTAACATATGGAATCCCCCTTTTTGGAAAATAAATTTCTGAGCACCGCAGTCCATTTTCGGACAGACATTTTTCACATCCGCGACGGCGCCTTTCGCTGCGTCCGCTCAAGTATCGCCATTATAGCCGGAAAATTTTTATTTGCAAAGCAAAATCGTTCGACACTTTCTCCTGATTTTCCCTCTTCAGAAGCAACTTAAGAACTATTTTTCGCTGAAAAAAGCAGCGGAAAAATCATTCTCCGCTGCATACTTTTTTTCATTATAAAGTTCAGATTCAGGTTCAGATCATATTTCAGATCTGGTCTCCGACCCACATCACTTTTATGTGAAATGCCGGTGTTCTGTTAATGAAAGTCCTGGGGAAATTCCTGTTGGATTCTTAATAAAAGCCTTGGGAAATTCCTGTTGGATTTTTATAAAAGCCTTAATAAAGTTCCTGTTGGATTCTTAATAAAAGCCCGGGGAAATTCCTGTTGGATTCTTAACGAAAACCTTCACGAAATCCTTAATAAGATCAGAGGCCTGCCTTCATAAGTCCTTCGATCAGTCTCACGCTGTGTTCTACCGCTTTCTTCTCAAAGGTCGGATAATCCTCCGTTGCGCTGTCATCCGCCTTGTCCGAGATCGCACGGATAATTACGAACGGCACATTATTCAGATAGGAAGCCTGCGCAATTGCCGCCCCCTCCATCTCCGTACAGAATCCGTGGAACTGATCTGTAATGCGGTCCTTGACTGCACGGTCCGCGATGAACTGATCTCCGCTGACAACGCGGCCCCGAAATACATTGATCTCCGGATTCACTTCACGGCATACCTTTTCTGCCTGATCTGCCAGCATCTCATCCGCTGCAAAAGAAAAGACATCCATCTGTGGAATCTGTCCCGGTTCATATCCGAAATTCACTGCATCCATATCATGATGAAGCACATCAGTGGAGATTACGATATCTCCGATATCAATCTGCGCGTTCAGAGAGCCTGCAATTCCCGTGTTGATGATCACATCCACATGGAACTCATCCACCAGAATCTGTGTACATACGGCTGCATTTACCTTACCGATACCGCTGCGCACAACAACTGCCTGCTGCCCCATCAGCACACCCTCGCAGAACTGCATTCCTGCCTTCCTGACCTCGCGCTGTATGATCATATCCTTTTTCAGGCATTCCACTTCCACTTCCATTGCTCCGATAATTCCGACTGTCTTCATATTAATATTCCTCCTGGTGCCCAAACGGTATTTCTGCAGCATTTCTGTATTCCTGCATTTCTGTATTTCTGCATTCCTGCTTCACATGTCTGCATTCCTCTACTTCTGCTTTACATGTCTGCATCATCCGATTGTCTGT
This sequence comes from Candidatus Choladousia sp., assembly GCA_045119335.1. Classification (GTDB taxonomy): domain Bacteria; phylum Bacillota; class Clostridia; order Lachnospirales; family Lachnospiraceae; genus Choladousia. Next base: position 31,287 of record JBGVDJ010000004.1, read on the forward strand.
TTCACATTATAGTACCATTATTTTCTCCGATTGTAAAACGGGCAATCGTCCAAATCACCTTAATTTTTCTGATCATCCTTAATTATTGGAATAATCCCGATTGCCAATAATATCCGTCAGCATCAGCGATCAGGGGGCAGCATGCCCCAGATACCGTAAAATTATCTTGAATAACTTCTCCAAAAACGCTATACTGTGCTCATGCAGAAACAATAATCGTACAGAAAAGAGGAGGTATTACTATGCTCGTATATAAAACAAAAGGTGTCTGTTCTCAGGAAATTCATCTGGAAATGGATGGCGATAAGATCAAACATGTGGATTTCATCGGCGGATGCTCCGGAAATACACAGGGTGTTGCCAGACTGGTGGAAGGTATGACCGCTTCCGAAGCAATCTCACGCCTGGAGGGGATCAGATGCGGTTTCCGCCCGACATCCTGTCCGGATCAGCTGGCAAAGGCTCTGAAGAAAGCACTGGAGCAGTAAACCACTTATTCAGGAAGCAGAACTGTTCCAAAAAAGCTGCTCCGCAGGATTCTTCGCCTGCGGCGGGACTGCAAAGCAGACACCATTCATTCTGCCGCAGTATGATCCCTGCGCAGCGTTTTTAATTTTAATAGGAAACGGAATTTCCTATATACAGAACAGAATGTTTTTGTTCCATAATATGATTAAAATCGGCCTGAATCCTGTATAATACAGATTCCGGGCCGATTTCTTATTACTCCTGATATTCAGTAGATTTCTTAACTTCTGCTTTTTCTGCCGCTGCCTTTATGCTTCTGTTTCTTTTCCGCCGCTGTCCTGTGTTTCTGCTGCCGTTTTATCTTCAGCTTCTGCTGCATGTGAATCTCCTCACTGCCAGTAAATCGTGATCAGATAAAATGAATCCTCCGTATGATACCGGTAATTCCAGGTACTGACTCCGTTGATCTCCATCAGATATTCGCCTGCATCCTGCAGCATATTATTCTCAAACAGCTCGTACTTCGCCGATTCATACGCTTCCTCACTTCCGAACTTCATTACAATGCTGCTCTCCCCGTTCCAGACAGAATTCATCAGAGCATTATAAACAGTATTATAATCAAACGACTCGTAATAATATCCATTCAGTTTATAATAATTGTAGTCCTCCGACGTACATTCCGGCAGTGCCACGAGGTCACCCGGCACATGAGTCCGGAACAGCTCCGTCTGTGAACAGCACAGGTAATTGTAATTTATAATATTCGATGCAGCTTCCGCCTCAACCTGACTGGCGAATACCGGATCTCCCCACGTCACATCCACATAATAATACTGATCGTCAATCCTCACCATATTCCAGCCGTGATCTCCGCCGCCACGAATTGTTCCTGTAATATAAGTGCAGAAAATTCCCATGCGGTTCAAAATGTACTGAAATGCCTTTGAATATCCGGCGCACACGGATCTCCGATACAGAAGAACACTCTGGATATTCTGTGAGTCCGGACTGTCCGAATCGTATTCTGTTGTATCGATAATGTACTCATATACAAGCCGAATCTTCTGATATGTGGATGCATTCGCTTCAATCTGTTCAATGCACGCATCCGCAGCCGCTTCCAACTGTTCCAGCATAGATGCCCGTGACTCCAACGGTACTGTAGTTTCAAAATCATATGTGACCACCGTACCTGTCAGACCGGACTCCTCCACCTGCGCACTGATTCCGATCCAGAATATCTCCGGATGATCCGCCAAGACAGAATAATACACCTGCCAGAATTCATCCACCGTAACAGTTGACATCATATTTCCGGAATCCTCTCCGCGCATGATATGCACATAGATTTCCCGGTATGCCTCACGCAGATGCTCGGGAAGATTCTGATAATAATATTCCTCCACCGAGCTGACAATCCCCTCCTCGATGGCCGCACTCTCCCAACTCTCCAGCCCGGAACCGGACAACTCGTATTTCACCCGTTCCACTGCACCGCAGCCCGTGAGCAGAATCATTATCAATATGAAGGAACACAAAATACTGCCCTTTCCAAGTATTCGTCTGTAAAAATCTGCGCCCCCTGGATACCCAAAACAATTCACTGCCTCACGATGAAATCCCCATCGACTTTTGCAATTGCGCTCAGAACTGCCTGCGTATTCGTTTCCCACTCCGTTGTCTGTCTGTTTTCCTTTTAAATACATGTATTACTCCTGCCGTTCCCATTTATCGCACAGCGCGTGAACCTCTCTCGTAAACTTCTCGATATCCCGGTTCGCTCCGCCTTCATTCTGACGAATCACTCCGATCAGACGCTGACCTGCAGCCAGCAGTCTTGCAAACGTCTTTGTCACCTTCGCTGCTGCAGCTGATTTCGCCGGTTTCTCGATCCGCACCGGTTCCGCCTGTGTCACAAATCTGCCAAGTGCCAGATCAAACACCGTACCGGAATACGGCGCATACGCATCCAGCCCCAGCTCATCCTGCAGGCGGTTCGCAAAAATATCACAGACACTGTCTTCTCCATGTACCACAAAAACTTTCTGCGGTTTATTTTTGAACGAGGTAATCCAGCGGATCAGTCCGTGATTATCCGCATGGCCGCTGACACCAGCCAGTCTGCAGATCTCCGCCTTCACCTCAATCTCTTCTCCAAACAGCTTCACACGATCCGCTCCGTCCAGAATGTTCCGGCCCAGCGTGCCGACCGCCTGATAGCCCACGAACAGGATCGTAGACTCCGGGCGCCACAGATTATGCTTCAGATGATGTTTGATCCGCCCTGCATCACACATGCCGCTGGCCGAAAGAATGACTTTCGGACGAAGGTTTTCATTGATTGCCCTGGAATCATCACTGGTGACCGCCGTCTTCAGTCCTTCAAAGCCAATCGGATTCACACCCGCCTGGATCAGCTCCATGGCCTCCTCGTCAAAGTCACTCCACATATGCTCCCGGAAAATATTCGTTGCTTCAATCGCCAGCGGACTGTCCACCCACACTTCAAAACCGTCATGATTCTTCACCAGATTCTGCTGTTTGATATGTCGAATAAAATACAGCATTTCCTGCGTCCTGCCCACTGCAAATGACGGAATCACCACATTGCCGCCGCGATCGAATGTCCTCTGAATAACCTCAGCCAGTGCCTTCGCATAATCCGGCGGTGTATCATGGCTGCGATCTCCATATGTAGATTCCATAATCACATAGTCTGCACTTTCCGGATACTGCGGATCCCGAATCAGCGGCTGGTTGAGATTTCCAACGTCCCCGGAAAATACGAGCTTCTTTTCCACATTTTCTTCCTTTATCCACACCTCGATCGAGGCAGAACCCAACAAATGTCCCGCATCAACGAACCGGATACGGATTCCCTCTGCGATCCGCACTTCCTTCTCATACGCACATCGCACAAAGCAGGACAGCACACCGACCGCATCATCCATATCGTACAGCGGCTCTATCAGTTCTCTGCCTGCTCTCTTGCCTTTGCGGTTCTTCCATTCCGCCTCAAACATCTGAATATGAGCACTGTCGCGAAGCATGATCTCACACAAATCCGCCGTCGAGGCTGTCGTAAACACCTGACCTCGAAATCCATTCTTGAACAACAGCGGCAGCTTGCCGGAATGATCCATATGTGCATGTGTCAACAGCACCATATCAATTTCCCGCGGATTAACCGGCAGTTCAGCATTCTCATAAATATCCGGTCCCTGTTCCATACCGCAGTCCACGAGAAATTTCTTCCCGCACGCTTCAAGATAGAAGCAGCTGCCTGTCACCTCATGTGTTGCCCCCAGAAATGTAATCCTCATAAACCGCACCCCTTTCCTTTAAACCAAGTATACATACAGATACACAAATTTTTCCTGTTCGGATACCTTCTCAAATTTTACAAGTTTCAATCCCGTTTTTCATACGGTCATCCCCTGATATTATAATAATATTATAGCATCCCGTCTGTTATTTCTCTATATATATTGTCTGCCATTTTCCGATCGTACGTTTTTCGGGAATATGTTTCTGTATCTATGTACAATATCCCCGGCTTTTTCTCTGGGGCATTATTCCCACTTTTCTCCGGGGCATTATTCCCGCTTTTCTCCGGGGCATTATTCCCGCTTTTCTCTGGCTCATTATTCTTGGTCATTCCCTTGTACAATATCTCTAACTTATTTACCCTTTATTTGTAACAAAAGTATCTACTGTTGAAACTTGTTCTTCCAGATACCATTTTTTATCAATTAGCGTATCTCCTCAACACATTTTCTGCAGTAGATACTTTTCAGGCTCTGATTGCAAGATTTTTTTCAAAAAAGAGAATCTGCAGACAAACTTTTTTTGTATAGATACCACAGATATCAGCAGTGCATTGAAATATTATCAATCCACGTTGCATGGAACGACCACATGCTTTTTCGCTCTGTGCCAATTACATAATATTAATAGTACACTGATTACCTATTACTTACGAAAATTCATTTCCACTCCAAGGATCGGGTAGGAGGTAAATAATTATTTTATTTACCGTCCTCCCAGTCGAGTAAGTAAGAGGAATCCCACCTCAAACTTCTCACAGAACCGTACGTGAAAGTCTCCTTTCATACGGCTCCTATCATTCAACAATACGAAT
>JBGVDJ010000005.1:0-34447 GCA_045119335.1 Candidatus Choladousia sp.
AATATCCCCATAGGAAAGCGAAGGGGACAGCCATTGTCTGAACAGATCAAATGACAAGGAGGAAATAAAATGGAAGCAAAACAGCTGACGCAGTCGGAATGCGCGACAGAGAAGCTGTTCTATACGGACAGCTATATGCAGGAGTTTGATGCAGTGGTAACAGCGTGTGAACGGTATGGGGATGCATACCGTGTGGTCCTTGACCGGACGGCATTTTTTCCGGAAGGCGGAGGGCAGGCCGGTGATACAGGAACACTGCAGGTTACAGGTCACAGATCAGAGGGCAGCGCAGATGCCTGGTCAGCTCATATTGTTACGGTGACTGATACAAGGGAAAAGAACGGTATCATTTACCATACTGCGGACGCACCGCTGCCGGTCGGTGCAGATGTTCATGGCACGCTGAATTTCGATCAGCGTTTTGAACGGATGCAGCAGCATACCGGGGAACATATCATATCCGGTATCGTTCACAGTACGTTCGGTTACAACAATGTGGGCTTTCATCTGGGAGAAGACATTACCACGCTGGACTTTGATCAGGAACTGAACCTGCTGCAGGTATATGAGGTGGAAGAGCGTGCCAACCGGGCTGTTTTTGAAAATCTGCCGGTCGGGATCCTGTATCCGTCAGGAGAAGAACTTCAGATGCTGGATTACCGCAGCAAGATCGAAATCGAAGGACAGGTACGTCTTGTGTCCATTCCGGGAACAGATCTGTGCGCCTGCTGTGCTCCGCACACGAAAACGACAGGCGCAGTAGGTCTGATCAAGATCCTTTCCTGTGAGCGGCACCGCGGCGGATGCCGTATGGTGATGGTCAGCGGAATACGTGCCCTGAAAGATTATCAGACAAAACAGCGCAGCGTGGAAACAGTTTCGCGGGAACTTTCAGCCAGACCGGACAGAATCGGTGAGGCAGTTCGCCATGCAAGAGAACAGCAGGCAAAGCTCCGGGAACGCCTGAACCGGATGCAGGCAGTTTATCTGAATGAGAAGCTGGATGCGATCCGGCCGGAAGACACGCTGGTATGTATCTTCGAGGAGGAGATGGACAACATGGCTCTCCGCAGTTTTGTCAACAATGCAATGGAGCGCTGCGGCGGTATCTGTGCCGCATTCGTCGGCACCGATGAGAGCGGATACCGTTATATACTGGGCAGCAGGGCGGCAGATATGCGGGTCCTGGCAAAACAGCTGAATGAGCAGTTCGGAGGCAGGGGCGGCGGCAGTCCGGAGATGATCCAGGGATCACTTCCCGGCCTGCGTGTAGATGTGGAACGGTGGCTGGCCAACTTCGTTTTGTGAAAAATGACCAAAAACGGGAAACGAATTTCATGAGAATAGTAGAAATATATAAAAGCCATTGCGCAAACTAAAAATCCGTGTTATGCTTTAAGTACAGTTTGGAAACGTTACCGAAAACGAAATAACTCAAACAAACAAGGAGGATAACTATGAAAAAGAGAACAATTTCCTGGTTGCTCGCAGCTACAATGGCAACTTCTCTGATGGCAGGCTGCGTAACAGTTAATGCAGAGGAAACTTATTCAGGAACACTTCGCTGGCTGAACTACAAGCCGGAAGTTGCTGATCAGATGAATGAGATCGCAGCAGCTTACACAGAAGAGACAGGTATCGACATGAAGATCGAAACTGCAGCTTCCAATCAGTACGAGTCTACACTGACAGCAAGAATGGACAGTACTGAGGCACCGGCAATCTTCGTAGTAGACAGCGTAAACATGCTGAATACATGGAAAGATTACATTGCAGATCTTTCCGGTACAGAGCTTTACAGCTACGTATCAGATGATTCTTACACACTGAACGATGGAAACGGAACAATCTATGGTATCTCCTATGCTCTGGAGCACTGGGGAATCATCGCTAACAAGGCTATCCTTGAGGCTTACTTTGCATCACCGAACAAGACAACAGAGTACACATCTGTTGATGATCTGTACACATTCGACGCTCTGAAGGCAGTTGTAGAAGATATGACAGCTCTGAAGGACGAGCTTGGTATCCAGGGTGTATTTGGTTCTACATCTCTGAAAGCCGGAGATGACTGGAGATATCAGACACATCTGATGAACCTGCCGCTGTACTGGGAGTGGGGCGCAGACACAGATGTTAACGGTGCTATTCCGGAGTTCACATTTGAGTATGCTGACGGCATGAAGAACATCATGGATCTGTACCTGAACAACTCCGTAATCGAGCCGACACTGGTTGGTACAAAGTCTGTAGACGACTCTATGGCTGAGTTCGCACTTGGACAGTGTGCAATGATCCAGAACGGTGACTGGGCATGGAACACAATCAACACAACAGAAGGCAAGGCTGTAGCTGATGAAGACGTTATCTTTATCCCGATCACAATCGGTGCTGAAGGTGAAGAGAACATGGGTCTCAGCGTAACAGGTTCTCAGTATGTATGTATCAACTCTCAGCTTGACGAAGAGACACAGCAGGCAGCAGCAGACTTCCTTGCATGGCTGTTCAGCTCTGAGACAGGTAAGCAGATGGTAGCTGAGAAGCTTCAGTTCGTAACTCCGTTCACAACAATGGCAGATGCTGCATACACAAACCCGCTGTTTGCAAGTGCAAATGCAATCGAGGCAGCTGGAAAGACATCTTATATTCCGGTTTGCAACCTGATCCCGAACCAGACATGGAAAGATGCTTTCGGAGCTAACATGCTGATGTATGCTCAGGGCCAGATGGAATGGGACGATGTGATTACAGCAGCAGTTGACAGCTGGGCAACAGAGGCAGAGCTGACAAACATGGCAAACGGAAACTAATCAGTAAACAGATTACTTTCAGAATTGCTTAGCCGTAATTAATTGAATACCTGATAAAGGGGGCTGTTGCAAAATGTAAAGAGGGATACAGAAACCCTGAACTACATTTTGAGACAGCCCCCGTTTTAACTAGTGGATTTTGAATGAGAAATAAGGAATATCCCGAAAGGGATGCAAGAATGAGAGGAAAGTGTTATGCAGAAAATCTATAAGAAGTATTTCCCCATTTTTCTCCTTCCCACAATGATTGCATTTGCAATCTCCTTCGCAATTCCGTTTTTCATGGGTCTTTACCTGTCTTTCTGTAATTTCAAGACTATCGGAAATGCAAAATGGGTTGGATTATCAAATTATCTTTATGTATTTAAAGACAGCAGCGGATTCCTTTCCGCACTCGGATTTACAACAAAAGTTGCAATTGTCGGTGTTCTCACCACAAATGTGATCGCATTCGCTTTTGCTCTGCTTCTGACAAAAGGTCTGAAGGGCACCAGCGTATACCGTACGATCTTCTTCATGCCGAACCTGATCGGCGGTATCATCCTCGGTTATATCTGGCAGCTGCTTCTGAACGGTATTCTGATCAGCCTGACCGGTACAGACCTTACCTTCAGTGCCACATACGGATACTGGGGTATCATTATTCTTTACAACTGGCAGAAGATCGGTTACCTGATGATCATTTACATTGCCGGTATTCAGTCAATTCCGGCCGATCTTTATGAAGCTGCCAAAATTGACGGCGCAAATTACTGGCAGACATTGAAGAGCATTATCCTTCCGCTCGTTATGTCTTCCATTACAATCTGCAGTTTCCTGTCTCTGACAGACTGCTTCAAGATGTACGACCAGAACCTTGCTCTGACCGGCGGTGCTCCGGCGAACCAGACAGCAATGCTGGCTCTCGATATCAGCAATACCTACTACAACCGTGTAGGTTTCGCGGGTGTCGGACAGGCTAAGGCGGTAGTATTTACAATTATTGTATTTGCAATCGCACTGATTCAGCTGCGTGCAACAAGATCAAAGGAGGCGGACTAGGATGAAGGCTAAGAAAAGAATTTCTGATATTATTGTCTATATTATACTGACTGTTCTTGCTGTGGCATTCCTCGTTCCAATCGTGCTGGTAGTCATGAACTCCTTTAAGAACAAGCTGTATATTAATACAACACCGTTCAAAATCCCGGATTCTACGAGTTTTGTAGGATTCAAGAACTACATTGACGGTCTGACCAAGATCAATTTCATTGACAGTATCGGATACTCTCTGTTCATTACGATTGTTTCCGTAATCGTTATCATCATCTGCTGTTCCATGTCAGCATGGTTTATTGTTCGGGTAAAGAACAAGATCACATCTGCTATTTACTACATCTTCGTTGGAAGTATGGTAGTTCCGTTCCAGATGGTTATGTACACCATGACAAAGACAGCAAACACACTTCACCTGGACAACTATATCGGTATCAACCTGCTGTACCTCGGTTTTGGTGCACCGATGGCGGTATTCATGTTCACCGGTTTCGTAAAGGGTATTCCGACAGAGCTGGAAGAGGCAGCACTGATTGACGGATGCAACCCGCTGAACATGTTTGCAAGGGTTATCTTCCCGGTTCTGAAGCCGATCACGATCACCATTGCTATCCTGGATGCAATGTGGATCTGGAACGACTTCCAGCTGCCGTATCTGATCATCGGTACAAAGTACCGTACCGTGCCGGTAGCAATTCAGTATCTGAAGAGTGGATATGGTTCTATCGACTATGGTCATCTGATGGCGGTTATCGTTGTTGCGCTGATTCCGATCGTTATTTTCTACTTCTCATGCCAGAAGTACATTATCGAAGGTATCGTAGACGGAGCTGTTAAAGGTTAAATTTTATGTATTGTATCGTGCCGACAGTGGGCCTGGTCTGCTGTCGGCACTATTTGAAGAATGCCGTGGTAATCTGTCACAGGATACCTTCGGCCTGCTGCGGGACGCGCTTACACGAAGCGTGACAGATTCGTCTGTGTGTTTCGGCAATATCAGACAGGATTTACGTAATGAGCAAAGGAGACAGAGGCAATGCCGCATTTTAGCTGCAATTTTATTTCGTATGTAATGCACCGTTCCATTGATATTCATGTTATCATTCCGGGACTGACGGCCGGTGAGGCGGACAGTCCGAATCCGACACATAAACCGAAATGGAATTACCCGGTGCTGTATCTCCTGCATGGTTACTGGGGAGACTGTGGTGCCTGGGAGCGTTATACTTCGATCGAGCGTTATGCAGAGGAACGCCAGATTGCGGTCGTGACGTTTTCTGCTGAGAACAATATGTATATGAACCTGATGGATGTGAAGCAGGAGAGTCCGGATCCGATGCTTCTGGAGCCGGATTATGAGAAACTTCTGGTGAAAGAGATTCCGGAATTTGTGACAAGTATGTTTCCGATTTCAAAGAAGCCGTCGGATACCTATATTGCAGGCCTGTCCATGGGTGGATTTGGTGCGTTGTGCAATGGGTTCCGTTACCCGGGGAAATATCGGGCAGTCGGTGCATTTTCACCGCTGACTTCACTGCGCAGGAATGACTACCGTGTGAGTGATGCGGTTCCTGCCAGTCTTAAAAAATATGAGCCGCTGCTGCTGATTCAGAAGGCAATGAAGCGTGCGGACATGCCGGCGCTGTATTACAGTTACGGAGAAAAGGATTTCCTTTTCGATATTCAGGAGTGGTTTCGTGAGAAACTGGATGAGAATCAGGTGGACTATACACTGGAGGTTCTCCCGGAGTATGGCCACGAATGGGCATTCTGGGATATGCAGGTGAGAAAATTCCTCGACTGGATTCCGAGAACGGACCCGTATTATCAGGAGGCAGAGAAACGTAATGTCTGATTTTAATAATGAAAATGACAGCAGGAGGGAATTGAATGGAAGTTGAATATAATCCGCAGGTAGGATACCGCAGAACCCTGTTTGGGGAAGAATATGATTTCCTTATCAGAGTACGCTCCTGTGAATTGCTGGATGGCACACTGCAGCTGACAGCAGATACATATCGCGGGAAGAAAGCTTCCGTCAGAGTCATATTCCTGACGGAGAGCGCATTCCGTTTCCAGATGTTTCCGGAAAACGGAATGCAGACACCGCAAAATCCGGTGTTTATGCCGGAGTGCAGGGAAACTGCAGAATTTACTGAATGTGAAAACTGGTATGAGTATGGTACGGAGCGTGTGACGCTGCGGTTCATGAAAGAATTCTGGGAAGTATCTGTTTATACAGGCGGAAAACTGCTTACAAAGGAACAGGCATTTGATACAAATGTGGATAATCGCTGGAAGACTCTGCCGATCGGGTGGCGCTGTGATGAGAGCGGCAGATGCGTAAGTGTTCATGAGACGATGTATCTGTACTCGGATGAAGCTTTCTGGGGATTTGGAGAGAAATTTACAGATTTGAATAAAAGGGGACAGCTTCTTCATTGCTGGCAGAAAGATGCATTGTCTACGAATACGGAAGACTCCTACAAGGGACATCCGTTCTTCGTCAGCAGCAGAGGATATGCTGTTCTGTTAAATACATATACGCGCTGTTCATTTGATATGGGACATACCTCACAGGTGAGCTATCAGATGGAATCAGAGGATGCTTATCTCGATTATATTCTTTTCGCGGAACCATCCGGAGATTACAAGTCGCTGCTTCGTCAGTATATTTCACTGACCGGCGAAATTCCGATGATTCCGAAATGGGCGTTCGGATTCTGGATGTCAAAGTGTACCTATCAGAACAGGCAGGAAATTGAGACGGTTGTGAATCGTGCAGCCGAGACGGACATACCGATTGATGTTGTTCACATCGATTTCTGGCAGCGGAAAGACGCTATGGGTACATGGGAATGGGATACAGAGCGTTTCCCTGACCCGGAAGGAATGATACGGTGGCTGGAGGAGCGGAATGTGCACCTGAGTCTCTGGAATTATCCGTATGTGACACAGGATGTTCCGGCTTTTGAAGAATTGGAGGCACGCGGATATTTTGTAAAGAATACAGAAGGAAAGACAGCGCTGTTCTATGCAATGGCAGATGCCGAATACAAGGCAGCGTGCTTTGACTTCACGAATCCGGAGTTCCTGAAATGGTATGAGGAGAGAGTAACTGCTGTGCTGCAGATGGGTGTGTCAGTGATCAAAACCGACTTCTCGGAAGCTGTACCGGAGGATGCGGTATACTATGACGGTACCACAGGTATTGAAGGGCACAACAAAATTACATATCTGTATGCACAGACAATCTACAATATAATGAAGAAATGCGGTCAGAAGACCGGGAAGACTCCGATGCTGTGGGGACGCAGCGGATATGCGGGATCTCACCGGATTCCGGCAGCCTGGGCCGGAGATTCCTCCAGTGCCCTGAACAATCACAGTGCGATTTTAAAAGGCGGTCTGAGTCTGGCGATGTCCGGTGTGGCATTCTGGGGTTATGACCTGGGAGGATTTTACAATACTGCACCGAATGGAAATGAATGTCTGCCGTCAGAGGAGGAATATCTGCGGTCGGTAGAACTGGGAATGTTCATGCCGCTCTCGAGAGCACATGGCAAGACACCGAGAGAGCCGTGGAACTATTCCGGAGAAGTGCTGGATATCGTACGGCATTATGACAAGGCGCGGCATCAGATGCTGCCGTATCTGTACAGTACAGCGTGTGAGAGTCATCTGGAATCAGTGCCGATGCTGCGGCCGCTTTTGTTAGAGTATCCGAAACACCCGACGGCCAGAATGCAGGAACTGTCCTGCATGCTCGGAGGCAGTCTGTTGATCCTGCCGCCGTTTGACCGAACCGAATATGAAGCTTATCTGCCAAAAGGAAAATGGCTGAATACAGAATCAGGAGAGATTACAGACGGTGGAACCTATATTACTCTGAAACCGTCACTGGAGCAGCTTCCGGTATTCCAGAGAGAGAACACAATTCTTCCCGTAATCGGAACCGACGGTCTGGAGGTAAATCTGTTCTGGCAGTCGGATATGGAGACTGTGTTCTATGATGAAGCGGACGGACAGATCCGCAGGTATTATTTCCGGGCATTTGCCGGGGAGGACGGTTCGTGTCTTTTCATTGAGACTGATATGGATATACAAAGGGTAAATCTCAGAACACAGCACAAGTTTTCAGCAGTGTATCTGAACGGAGTGAACTGAAGAAATGTTCCTGAATTGAATGGAGCAGAATGATATACGCAGTCTGCACAGACTGTAACTGAAAGGGAGGTAGAGATGGCAGAGATTACGATTAAGGACATTGCACGGATATGCGGTGTGGGAGTCAGCACAGTATCGCGTGCCATCAATAATCATCCGGACATCAATCCTGATACGCGAAGGCAGATTCAGGACGTGATTGAACAGTACGGATACATTCCGAACAACAGTGCCAGAAATCTGAAGCGGACAGAGTCCAACGCAGTGGCAATTCTGATCAAGGGAATCACCAATCCTCTGTTCAACAGAATGGTCAAGGTGTTTGACGAGAAATTAAAGAGAAACAAATTATCCATGATCCTTCAGCAGGTCAATTATACGGAGGATGAGGTGGCGATAGCACTTGAGCTGATTAAGGAAAAGCGGCTGAAAGGCATTATCTTCCTCGGGTCCAATTATTATCATCCCGAAGGTGCGATGGAGAAAATCAATGTTCCGTTTGTTCTGAGTACAGTCGGTGCAATCTCCGAGGATGAGGATTCAACCAGATATTCCCATGTGGCAGTGGACGATATGCGGGAGAGCTATAAAGCCACAGAGTACCTGATAGAGATGGGGCATCACAGGATTGCACTTATTTCCGCAGAGGAATATGATTCCTCGGTCGGCAGACTTCGTCTGGAAGGGTACAGTAAAGCGCTGCACGATCACGGATTTGAAGTGGACCGAAAACTGATCTGTCCGGTATCCGATGATATGGAGCATTATTCCATGGAAAACGGATATCTTACGACAAAACGGCTGCTGGATTCCGGCGAACCGTTTACCGCTGTCTTTGCCATGTCCGATATCATGGCTGTCGGTGTGTACCGTGCCCTGCGGGAAGAGGGTCTGCGGATTCCGGAGGATGTCTCTGTTATAGGATTTGATGGTATTGAGATGGGTGATTACCTGTATCCGAAGCTTACGACGCTGGCACAGCCGGTAGAGCAGCTCGCGCTTGCTACGTTCGAGCTTCTGCGTGATCTGATAGATGAGCAGTGTGAAAACAAAAATCTGATTTTTGAAGGTCAACTGATTGAAAAGGAATCTGTAAAGAAGCTGGAAGAAAGGGTTGGATAAACAGATGAAGAGAAAAAGTGGTATATTGATGCCGATCAGCAGCCTTCCGTCCCCTTATGGAATTGGCGGCTTTACAAAAGAGGCATATGAGTTTGTGGATTTTCTGAAGGAGGCGGGACAGACCTACTGGCAGATTCTGCCGTTGGGACAGACAGGATACGGAGACTCTCCGTACCAGTCTTTTTCTACGTTTGCAGGCAATCCGTATTTTATTGATCTTGACTGTTTTGTCGAAGCAGGCTATCTGAACAGAGAAGATCTGGAGGCGATTGATTTCGGTGAGAACCCTGCGCAGGTGGATTACGCAAAAATCTATAACGGACGATTCTGTGTGATGGAAAAGGCATATCACAACAGTCCGTATGCGCTGAACGCATGCTGTCGGAATGAAAATGACCGCAGAGCAGTTGCTGAATTTGAGCAGTTCATTGAGGATGAGGCAGAATGGCTGCCGGATTATGCGTTGTATTCCGCGATCAAGAATCACCTGGGAGGAATTGCGCTGAGCGATTGGGATGAGGATGTACGTCTGAGAAAACCGGAAGCTCTTGAGGCTTACCGCCAGTCGCAGGCAGATGTGATCCGTTTTTATGAATTTCAGCAGTATTTCTTCCGCAGACAGTGGATGGCGCTGAAGAAATATGCGAACAGAAGAAAGATAAAGATCATCGGAGATATTCCGATTTACGTTGCATTTGACAGTGCAGATACATGGGCGAATCCGGAACTGTTCCAGCTGGATGAGAAGGGATATCCGACCGCAGTGGCAGGATGTCCGCCGGACGGTTTTTCTGCAACCGGCCAGCTCTGGGGCAATCCGCTGTATCGCTGGGATTATCACAAAGAGACCGGCTATGCATGGTGGATGAAGCGTCTGAGTGCCTGCTTCAGACTGTATGATGTGGTCCGTATTGATCATTTCAGAGGATTCGACGAGTATTTTGCGATTCCGTATGGTGACACGACAGCAGAACGCGGCAGCTGGCAGCCGGGACCGGGTCTGGATTTCATGAAAGCGATCCGGAAAAATCTCGGAAGCAAACCAATCATCGCAGAGGATCTCGGTTTCCTGACTCCGAGCGTGCTGAACCTCGTGAAGAAATCCGGTTATCCGGGAATGAAGGTTATGCAGTTCGCGTTCGACAGCAGAGAGTCCGGTGATTATCTGCCGCATAATTATCCAAAGAACTGCGTTGTTTATACAGGGACACATGATAATGACACAATCACAGGCTGGTTCGGGCATGTGGCAAAAGCTGACCTGAAGTATGCGAAAAAGTATCTGAATATCAGCAGTTCCAGGGAACTGAACTGGACTTTTATCCGTCATACACTGGCCTCTGTGGCTGATACGGCAATCATTCCGCTGCAGGATTATCTGGGACTCGGTTCAGAAGCACGCATCAATACACCGTCCGTATTGGGAGGCAACTGGCAGTGGAGAATGGTGCCGGGACAGCTGGATGGGGCGCTTGCGAAGCGGATCTATGAGATTACGGAGATGTATGGGCGTTTATAAGTGCAGATCTGCAGGATGGTGAAGCGAAAGGATTGAGTGAAAACCAGATCTGTGAGATTGTAAAGATATATGAGTGTTTGCAAGTGCAGATCTGCAGGATGGTGAAGCGAAAGGATTGAGTGAAAACCAGATCTGTGAAACAGAAAATTTGAGAATCATAAGAAAACCGGCGGGCAGGAATGCTGATGTACTTCCCTGTACCGCCGGTTTTTGAATACTGTTTTCAGTGTGATGTGTTTGCAGAAGGTTTGCAGGGTATTTCTGAATCCTCAGAAAAATTACGGAATCTGCAGATCAAGCAGATTTTCCACCGGTTCCATCTGCGAATAAGTAGCTTTCACCGTTCCGGTATATTCCGGCGAGATATTGGAATGAATATAGAAAGTATCCACTCCGACATTCTGACCGCCGTAGATATCACAGATTTCATCATTTCCAATCATCAGACACTCTGTCGGATGCAGCTTCTGACTCTTGAGCAGCACCTGGAAGAAATGTGGATTCGGCTTTTTGATGCCGTAATCAGAAGAAATGTAGATGCCGTCAAAGTATTTTTCAATATCGAGCAGCTGCAGCTCGTAAGCGGTAAAGGAACGCTGTGCGTTAGACAGAAGGTACAGTTTTTTTCCGTCGTTTTTGATCTTCTCCAGCAGTTCCAGTGCGCCCGGGTACAGACGGATGTAGTCTGTGGACAGTGCACGGAATGTACGGCACAGCTGCGGAAGCAGTTCAGACTCAGGAAGTGCACCCTTGGCAAGGAACAGCTGACGGAAAACCGATTCAATCTGAATCTCCTCGGAGATCTCAATAGCCGCTTTTACTGCTGCTGCATAATTTTCACGCAGTTCATCCGGAGTATACGGGGCATTGTGGCCGGTGTAGAGACGTGCCAGCTTTTCCCACAGATCCGGTTTTTCTTCATCAGTATTAATATCTACAAGAGTTCCATAAAGGTCAAATATATAATTTTCATATTTCATATTATCATCCCCATTTATCATATATTATATGCTAAGATGTTAAGGGCAAAAGATGCTTTGCCCATGTGCAGTACATTTCTTTCATTTTATTGCTGAGTATACAGAAGTATTCTACAAAAAACAATCCCTTAGGAAAATATTAATAATTGTGGATATGCATAGCAAAACAAAGATTTTGATTCTATTCAACGTAAAATCTCCGTAAAATCGCGGGAAGACCTTGCAATTCAGACCAAAGTGTTTTACACTGAGTATGTAATTTCATACGATTGGATACAGAGAACCGGAGACGTATCAGAATAAGAAAAAGCTCTTATTTTGATGCGTTTTTTTTGTACATTTTATCCCATATGCAAATAGATTCCGGGAAAAACGTTCCGTGGAAATGTGCGGAGCAGGATTCTTTTTTGGGAAAACAGAAAAAGGGTGTAGTAGGAGAGGAGAAAGAGCTATGTATGATGTGGCAATTATCGGTGCCGGTGTGACCGGTGGGATGATCGCAAGAGAATTATCCAGATATGATCTTGCTGTCTGTATTCTGGAGAAAATGAATGACGTGGCGATGGGCGCGACCAGAGCCAATTCTGCGATCGTGCATGCAGGATTTGATGCAAAGGAAGGAAGCCTGAAGGCACAGCTGAATGTCCGTGGTTCAGAACTGATGGAGCAGGTGGCAGGAGAGCTTGGAGTGAAATACAGGAGAAACGGTTCTCTTGTAATTGCGTTTTCAGAAGAAGAGAGGGAAGAACTGGAAAAACTGCTGAGGAGAGGTCAGGCGAACGGAGTGAGAGAGCTGCGGATTCTGGAGCGGGAAGAACTCGGAAAAATGGAGCCGAATCTCTCGGAGAATATCGTGTGTGCGCTGTATGCGCCGACAGGTGCGATCATCTGCCCATATGAACTGACCATTGCAGCGATCGGCAATGCAATGGATAACGGAGCGGAGCTGCTGCGGAATTTTGAGGTGAGTGCAATTACGCGGAAGACCGATCATTCTGAAGAAAGCGGCAGATATTTTGAAATAGAGTCAGCAGATGGAAAACGGCCGGTGCAGGCGCGGGTGGTGATCAATGCCGCCGGACTGTATGCTGACCGGATTGCCGCATTGCTGGGCGATACCTCTTTTTCCATCCATCCGCGAAGAGGAGAATATATTCTGCTGGACAAAGAATGCGGAACGATGTTCTCTCATACGATATTCCGGACACCGTCAAAGATGGGAAAAGGAATTCTGATCACACCGACTGTGGATGGCAATCTGCTGGCCGGACCGACTTCTGTGGATATTTCCGATAAAGAAGATACATCCACGACAGCGGAAGGATTCGCAAAGATCATGAAGGAAGCGACAGAAAATGCAGGAAATATGCCGTGGAATAAAACGATCACTTCCTTTTGCGGACTTCGCGCAGTCGGAGATACCGGTGATTTTATTATCAGAGTGGCGGAGGAAGGCTTCATCCATGTGGCGGGAATTGAATCGCCTGGTCTTTCTGCTTCTCCGGCAATCGCGGAGTATGTTGTAAAACTGGTGGCTGCTGAAGGACTGGAACTGAGACTGAAGGAGAACTTCAATCCATACAGAGCTGCCATGCATCAGTTCAGAGCGGCATCTCTGGAAGAAAAAAATGAGATGATCCGCAGAGACAGGGCTTACGGCAGGATCGTATGCCGCTGCGAGGGAATCAGTGAGGGAGAAATACTGTCAGCATTGCGGACCAGCCCGAGGGCCCTCGATCTGGATGGAGTAAAACGCAGAACGAGAGCGCAGATGGGACGGTGTCAGGGCGGATTCTGTTCCCCGCATATCGTGGAGCTGATCGCAGAGGAGCTGGGAATTCCGGTGACGGAGGTTACTAAATCCGGCGAAAAATCATTCGTCAATGTCGGAAGAACAAAGGAGGATGTGCAGTATGACTGATCTTGTAATTATCGGCGGAGGTCCTGCCGGAATGAGTGCGGCAGTGGCAGCATATGAGTGCGGAGTCAGAGACATTCTGATTCTGGAGCGGGATAAAAATCTCGGCGGAATCCTGCAGCAGTGTATTCATAACGGATTCGGACTGCACAAATTCGGTGAGGAGCTGACCGGACCGGAGTACGCATGGAAATATGAACAGAAAATAAGAAAACTTGGGATTGCAGTGAAATCCGGCACGATGGTACTCGATATCACGGAGGACAAAGTGATCACAGCGACAAATGAGGAAGAAGGAATAGTTCAGATAAAGGCGAAGGCAGTGATTCTGGCAATGGGATGCAGAGAGCGTTCCAAGGGTGCACTGAATATTGCCGGAAGCCGTCCGGCCGGAATCTACAGTGCCGGAACGGCTCAGAAGTATGTGAACCGGATGGGATATCTTCCGGGAAAAGATGTTGTGATTCTGGGCTCCGGTGATATCGGTCTGATCATGGCGCGGAGAATGACGCTGGAGGGTGCAAAAGTGCATGCAGTATGTGAACTGATGCCGTACTCCGGCGGACTGGCACGAAACATTGAGCAGTGTCTGAATGACTTCAATATTCCATTGAAGCTGAGTCATACTGTAGTAAAGATCCATGGACGGGAACGTCTGGAAGGTGTCACTGTAGCGCGTGTGGATGAGCACCGCAGACCGATCAGGGGAAGCGAAGAATATATTGCATGTGACACCCTGCTCTTATCCGTTGGCCTGATTCCGGAAAATGAGCTGTCCAAAAGTGCAGGTATTGTTCTGGATCGTATCACGTCAGGACCTGTGGTGGATCAGAACCGACAGACTTCGGTGAAAGGTATTTTCGCGTGCGGAAATGTGCTCCATGTACATGACCTGGTGGATTATGTGTCGGAGGAAGCAGAAATTGCGGGACGCAGTGCAGCGGAGTATATTCGGAGTTCGGAGAAAAAAAGCAGTTCGGGAGAGAACAGTGAGCTGAATGGAAGAAACGGCAGATTCGCAGGAAGTGAAGCTGCTCCGGAATGTGTATCTATTCCGATTCGCACAGACGGAAAAATTCGATATACAGTTCCGCAGATCGTTACCAGAAAGCAGGATATTTCCGTATATTTCCGTGTGGCCGATGTGTACAGAAATGTGGAGATAAAAGTGTATGCAGTAGCAGGGGGCAAAAAGTCTCCTGCTTCCTTCGAAAAGACGTGCGCCGCTTCACAAAATCTGATATACTCCAGAAAGAAACCGAAAACCGCCCCCGGTGAAATGGAGAGCATAGCATTGAAAGCATCTGATCTGGAAGGTGCGGACGAACTGTTTTTTGAACTGGAGGTGAAGTAGGATGACACGGGAACTTGTATGTATTATCTGTCCGAGAGGCTGCAGCCTGAAGGTGGAGCTTGACGGAAAAACAGTGACAGGAATCAGCGGCAACAACTGCAAAAGAGGCGAGCGATATGCACAGGATGAATGCTGTAACCCCCGTCGGACCATAACGACCACTGTGCGCTGTGCGGACGGCAGGAGAGCAGCAGTAAAGACGGACTGTCCGATTCCGAAGGAGCATATGTTTGAGTGTATGAAGCTGATCAATTCAGTTACGGTGCAGCTGCCGGTCTCAGTCGGAGATGTGATCCTGGAGGATGCGTTCGGCAGCAGAGTGGTGGCAACGGAGAACGTGGGAATCCGCTGAGATAAAACAGTTTCCGGTTCGCAGAACAGAGCAGCATCAGACGGGAATGGAGGACAATATGATCATTGCAGCGGTAAAAAACGAAAAGGAACTGAAGATTGCGGTAAATACAGATGTCAGGCGGATCTTTTATCTCAGTCCGGGCATTCTCACGCTGGATGAAACGATACGCACGGCACACGCGGCCGGCAAGCAGATTTTTTTTCATATTGACCTGGCCGAAGGCATCGGCAAAGACAGGGCCGGACTGATGTATGTGAAGCAAAAAGGTGCAGACGGTATTATCAGCACACGTGTGAATATTATTAAGGCGGCGCGGGAGGCTGGACTTCTGACAGTTCAGAGATTTTTTGTTGTGGATTCTCATTCTGTGAGTACTGCGCTGGAGGGAATCAGAGCTTCAAAAACGGATATGGTGGAAGTGATGCCGGGGATTGTGACCAAGGTGATCGCCGATCTGAAAAAGAAGCTGAATATCCCGATCATTGCCGGAGGGCTGATCGAGTCTGACGTGGAGGTCAAAGATGCACTGAAGAGCGGTGCGAGTGCAGTATCGACCAGCAGGGTGGAGCTGTGGAACGGTATCAATATCCCGGTCAATGATGTAATCTGACGGGTATCGATCAGCAGGGGAGAGCTGCGGAACGGACATTTTTGACGGACGGTAAGAATGCATTGGGAAATTTTTAATCAAAAGATATATAAAAAAACAGGCAAAAACTGTGTAAGGGAGGAATCTGGCCGCGGAGGATGAAATCCGCGGAACAGAATACAGAATGAAAAATAAAACAGAACAGGATATGCGGGAATCTATCTGTCGGATACTGGAACGGGTAAAGTTCGTCTTTGCGGAAGAACCTCATATTTATGAGATGTTCCGGAACTGTTATACGAATACACTGAATACCACAGTCAGGAGTATGGAAGACGGAACCACCTATGTGATTACCGGAGATATTCCGGCTATGTGGCTGCGTGATTCTGTTGCGCAGCTGCGCCCATATCTCATTCCGGCGAAGGAGGATGCGGAGATTGCCGATCTTCTGGTGGGTCTTTCCCGCCGGCAGTTCCGGTATATCTGCATTGATCCGTATGCGAATGCTTTTAATGCAGAACCGAACGGCAATTGCTGGGAAAAAGATGAGACGGAGATGAATGACTGGCTGTGGGAGCGGAAATATGAGGTGGATTCTCTTTGTTATCCGGTCCAGCTGGCATATCTGATCTGGAAAAATACAGGGCGGACGGAACAGTTCGATAACGGCTTTGTTGAGGGTGTGCACAGGATTCTCGAAGTATTTTGTATCGAGCAGCGTCATGAGGAGCAGTCTGCTTATCGGTTTATTCGAAGAAATACGTATTATACGGATACCCTGTCCAGAGACGGCAGGGGAGCACTGGTGAAATCCGATATCGGAATGACCTGGTCCGGGTTCCGCCCCAGCGATGATGCCTGTACATACGGCTATCTCGTTCCGTCAAACATGTTTGCGGTCGTGATACTGGGCTATCTGGAGGAGATTGCAGGTGAGGTACTGCAGGATGCGAAGCTCGCGTGCAGGGCTGCAGAACTGAAACGCGAGATCTTCGACGGCATCGAGACGTATGCCATTACGAAGAAAGAAGGTTACGGGGATGTGTATGCGTATGAGGTGGACGGCTTCGGTCAGTTCAATCTGATGGATGACGCGAACGTGCCGAGCCTTCTCTCCATGGATTATCTGGGATATCATGGCCGCAGTCAGGAAGTGGCGGAGAATACAAGAAAGCTGATCCTCAGTGAGGCGAATCCGTTCTATTTCAGCGGTCGGAAGGCGGCAGGCATCGGCAGTCCGCATACCCCGGCGGGTTATATCTGGCACATTGCACTGTGCATGCAGGGACTGACCGCTCAGTCGCGGGAAGAGAAAAAGCGCATGATCGATCTTCTTGCTGCGACAGACGGAGGAAAGCATCTGATGCATGAAGGCTTCTGTGCGGACGATGATACGCAGTATACGCGAGAGTGGTTCTCCTGGGCGAATGCAATGTTCAGTGAGCTGGTCATGGATTACTGCGGATACAGAGTGGAACGATAAAAACAGTATACACTATTTCTGACTGGAAGTGCAGCACGCCTGAATATCCAGCTTTTCCAGGTAATCAGTACCCCACTGACACATGGCATCCAGCACCGGTATGATGCTTTCTCCGAAAGCTGTAAGGGAGTAGAGCGTTTTAGGCGGCTTTTCCGGAATTACTTCACGATGAATCATCCCGCACTCCTCCAGATCACGGAGCTGCGAAGAGAGCATTTTGGGAGTGGCTTTCGGAATGAGCCGCTGCAGTTCCATATAGTGGAATGGCCGTTTGGTCAGATGCCACAGGATTACCGGTTTATATTTCCCGCCGATCAGTGACAGAGTCGCTTCGACAGGACAGTTAAATTCCGTTGGTTTAAATTTCATAACAGATCCTTTCCTGGACTTGGCATACTATCTTTTTGGAAAGTATTTACCCCTAAAGTGCATTCTTGCGAATCTGAAGGGGAGTGTTACAATGAGTTCAACAGCTGCAGCTGCCAGTTTATCAGAGGCTGTTCCGGGACAGATTGCTGCTGTCGCGGACAGTATAGCACGTAGAAAGGAAAAAATGCCATGAAATTTATTGATATTGCAAAACAGAGATGCTCTGTACGAAATTATTCCGACAAAAAAGTGGAACCGGAAAAACTGGAACAGATTCTTGAGGCTGCCCATGTGGCACCGACTGCTGCGAATCTCCAGCCGGTACACCTGATCGCTGTCCAAAGCGAAGAAGGGCTGAAGAAGATCGGCAGGGCTGCCAATATTTATGGTGCGCCTCTGGCAATTCTTGTCTGTGCTGATCACAGTAAGGCATGGGTGCGTCCCTTTGACAACAGGCAGACCGGAGACATTGATGCGTCTATTCTGACGGATCATATGATGCTCCAGGCCACGGAGCTTGGACTTGGCTCCGTTTGGGTATGCTTTTTCAGACCGGATGTGATCCGGGCAGAGTTTGAGCTGCCGGACAATCTGGAGCCGGTCAATATTCTGGTGATCGGATATTCACAGGATGAGCCGGCTGATCCGGGGCGGTTCGAGAATACCCGAATTCCGGTGAAGCAGCTGGTATCTTATGAGAACCTGTAAGGGGAATAAGATATTCGCAGTGCCGAACGGATCCCCGATCTGTATTGGCTGTTTATCTGATACAGCGTATTCAGTTATTCGCAGTGCCGAACGGATCCCTGATCTGTATTGGCTGTTTATCTGATACAGTGTATTCGGTTATTCGCAGTGCCGAACGGATTCCCGATCTGTATTCGCTGATCAGCTGATATAACATATTCGTTTGTTTGCAGTTCCGGATGTGACGCGCAGTCTGATTTGCCGGTTGTCTGATGCAGACAGAGCCGATATTTGTAATATTCAGAGAACGTGTCATTAAACAGAGAACCTGAAGGTCCTGTATTATATAGTCTCAACCTCCGCGAGCTGTGTATACAGCGCCGTATCATTCATCAGTAACTGATGCCCGGACAACACCCTGTTAAAGTCAAATTTACGCAGACCGGTGACAAGTTTTGTATGCCTGTCTGCGTAATACACCGGCTTCTCCGGCAGCAGGTCTTCATAATGAATATCTCCCAGAAAAATACATTTTTCTTCCGGAATGTAGGCCACGGCGCAGTCTGCACTGTGGGAATTTTCAATAGCTTTCAGTATTACAGTCACACCACCCAGATCGATCGACAGCCCGTCGGTATATTCCACGGAGGCGGATGCAATCTGAATCAGAGATTTATCCGGATATTCATCATTGATATGCGGATAAGAAAAAGCCAGATCTTCGCCTGTTTCGAGGCGTTTTTTCATGTCTTCATCCGACCATTTCCATTTCTGCATGTTCTTCAGCAGAACGTTGGTCTGTTTTGTGGCGAAAGAAGTTACATTTTTCAGATGAGCCAGTCCGTATGTGTGATCCCAGTGCCAGTGGGTAAGAGCGCACAGATCCGGCATCGGCAGTCCGTTCTCCCGCAGCTGCTGCAGAAACAGGTTCACATGGCGCCCGCTGGCTCCGGAGTCCAGCATCATGGTGTGGCGGTCGCCTGTGACAAGTCCGATGGTGCACCAGTCATTCTTTTCGTACGGAGGCAGATAGTATAACCGGTCAGTCACTTTAATGAGTTTTAATCTGATATTTTTCATAGTCTTTCCCTCAGCATGTATGGTTACTTTGTGTGTATCTCAGTGTGTTATGTCTGTAAAATAATTCTACGCTATGCAGCGGGAATTTGCAATGTTTTGTGCGCGGAGGAACTGTCGGTGAAGCTGCCGGACAAAGCCCGGAAAGGAGCAGCCGACAAAGTCCGGAAAGGAGCAGCCGACAAAGCCCGGAAAGGAGCAGCCGGCAAAGTCCGGAAAGGAGCTGCCGGACAATGATGGAAAGGGCTGCCGGATACTGTCCGGAAATCCGTTGACATTGCAATATTGCCAGAGTATAGTTGTTGAAAAGAACAGGAATGCAGTACGGACAGAGGAGGAGACGGAAGACATGCTTAAAATGACAGAATTATATTATTTCAGCCCGACAGGCGGCACAAAGAAGGCCGGTGAGAGTTTCTGCGCAGACATTGCCGAAACGGTCAGAACCATTAATCTCGGAGCTCAGAATAAAGCACCGGAGAATCCGGCCAGTGAACTGGTCGTTGCAGCCGCCCCTGTTTTCGGCGGCAGAATTCCTGCTGCTGCAGCAGAAAAGCTCAGAATGCTGGACGGAACCGGAAAAAAAGCAGTCACACTTGCTGTCTATGGAGTCAGAGCTTATGAGGACGCACTGTTGGAGCTGAACGATATTATGACAGAACGGGGATTTCAGGTCATTGCGTCTGCAGCACTGGTTGCACAGCACTCCATTGTGCCGGAGGTGGGAAAAGGAAGACCGGACACACAGGACATTGCGGAGATCCGTGATTTCGCAGAGAAAGTGCTGGATAAGCTGAATAAGCCGGATAAGACAGATAAAGCAGGTGAGACCGATAAGAACGGAAAATGTGAAACAGGTTCAATCCATGTCCCGGGAAATTATCCGTACAAAGCGGCAATGAATATGCCGGTCACTCCGGTTTCTACGGAATCCTGCAATCAGTGCGCAGTGTGTGCGGCTGTCTGCCCGACCAGTGCGATTCAGGTCGAAGACGGCGCGGCTGTAACAGATGCGGAGAAATGTAATCTGTGCATGGCCTGCGTGGCTGCCTGTCCGGCGCAGGCACGTATCCTTCCGCCGGCTGTGCAGGAAAGTATGAATCAGAAACTCGGTGTATTAAAAAATGTACGAAGAGAGAACGAATTTTTCCTGTAGAATCAGGAGAGAGAATGAGGACAGCAAATGAATCAAAATGAAAAGACGGAACTGATCAGAACTTTGCAGAAGGAGATTCCTGTCCTGACAGCGCAGATCCGTGCTCTGTATAAGGAACTGGACAGGAAATTTCATCTCCATGGTGCAGAAGTACCTGTTACATTCGGCTGCGATCAGGATCTGCTTGGTTCTTATACGCAGGCCGGTAATGGCGAAAAGGAGCATTTTCATTTTTCCCTGCTTTTTGTCGGCTATGCAGTTGCGAATCCTCTTCGCAAAGAGGACCGGATGGATCTTTATAAACATGAATACGCACATTATATGCAGTACAATATGAGTATTCCGAAAGAATATACCTGGCAGGCGGGAGTTCATGGAAGCGCATGGAAATACTGCTGCTCTCTGATCGGCGCGGCTCCGACTCCCTATTACAGAGCCGGTGAAGCACTTCTGCAGCATGATTACAGTAAAGCTCTGAAAAATCCGATACATGACAGGACTGTTTCTTTGCGGGACAATTACAGACGTGAGCAGGAGTATCGGAACAGCAAGAACCGGGTCGTGCAGTACAGAGTCGGACAGGAAGTGGAGCATCCGAAGTTTGGTGTGGGAAGTGTTGAGAATATTGAACAGCTGTCCGGATCGGTCAGGCTGCATATTCGATTTGCGCATGAGCTGAAGGTGATCGATCAGAAGTGGCTTTTGAGGACAAAATATCAGAGATGAATTTTTAGAATCACGAGCAGTCTGACAGGATTTGTGTGGAAGATCCGGTAGGGTCTTCCTTTTTCATTTTATATGAGGAAACTCCGGCTCCTGTGAAATAAACGCTCCGCGGGGATCGCACTGCGCCGGGCTGAAAGATGGTACTTGAAGTATTCTGTATTCAAATGATAATTAACAGAATAATTTATGACTGTCGCGATTTTTGTACAGCGACCTGTGCTAAAATAAGAAAAACAGTTAATGTGCTTGAAAACAGAGTTCTCGGAAAATCTGTAAAGGGGCTTGGCAGAGGCGGGAAAGGAGAATGGAGAAATGAAAATTTTTCATCTGTCCGATCTACATATCGGATTAAAACTTATCAACAGGGATCTCGGAGAAGATCAGAAATACATTTTAAATCAGATCGTGGAGTCTGTTGCAGGAGAGCAGCCGGATGCCATTGTTATTGCAGGGGATATTTATGATAAGGCGATCCCATCAGCAGAAGCGGTTGAAATGTTTGATCAGTTTGTATGCAGTCTCACGAAAGCAGCTCCGAACGCAGAAATCATGATGATCAGCGGCAATCATGACAGTGCACCGCGTGTTAACGTATTCCGGAACATACTGCAGCACCAGAAGATTCACATGATCGGTGTTCCTCCGCAGCGACCGGATGAGCATATTGAAAAAGTTGTCCTGCCGGATAAATATGGCAATGTAAACTTTTATCTGCTTCCATTCGTAAAACCTTCGATGGTAAAAGGAATTGTCGGTTCAGATGAGAACGGCAATAACCTGTCCTATAATGATACGGTTCACAAACTCATACAGCGGGAAGACATTGATGAGAAGGAACGCAATATCCTGGTAAGTCATCAGTTTTATCTGCCGGTTGGAACCGATCCGAATGAGATAGAGCGTATGGATTCAGAGACCCGTACTGTCGGTAACATTGACGAAGTCAAAGCTGATATTCTGGAAAAGTTTGATTATGCCGCACTTGGACATATTCATAAGCCTATGAAGGTCGGATCTGAACAGTACCGTTATTGCGGTACGCCGCTTGCCTGCTCTGTCAGTGAGGCGGGACAGCAGAAAGGTATCATCATGGTGGAACTGGAAGAGAAGGGAAATGTAAAGACAAGTATTATTCCGCTTATTCCGCTCCGACAGGTGCGCGTCATTACAGGAACGCTGGAAGAGGTTCTGAAGCAGGGCTGCAACGATTATGTGACGGTGATTCTGACAGATAAATCGGACCTTGATGTAATAGACATGCAGGACCGGGTTCGTTATGAGTTTCCGAATCTTCTGGAGATTCGAAGAGAGGCGCTCAGGAAAGCAGACTACACGGGACAGTTCATACAGGAAAAGGGCCTCGATGCATTTGAGCTGTGCACCTCTTTCTTAAAAGATCTGGATGAAGCTGAGCAGAATCTTCTTCGCGATATCATTAATGCGGTTCAGGAGGTGCAGTAAGATGAGACCACTTAAGTTAACGATGCAGGCATTCGGCTCATATGGACGGAAGACATCAATTGACTTTAATGAGCCGAATCAGAATCTGTTTCTTGTTACCGGTGATACCGGTGCCGGCAAAACTACCATATTTGATGCAATCGTATTTGCCCTCTATGGAGAGGCCAGCTCCACCAGCAATAAGAAAGACGGAATGGAGCTGCAGAGTCAGTTTGCAGATTATGCGACAGAACCCTTTGTTGAACTGACATTTTCAGAAGCAGTCGGCGGCGGAACAGAAATCTATACGGTTCATCGTGTGCCGAGACATATCCGTCCTTTGAAAAAAGGAACCGGGGTCAAAGAGGAGAAGGAGACAGTATCCCTTATTATGCCGGATGATTCAGAATATTCTCAGAACAAGAAAGAAACCGACGGAAAGCTCGAAGAAATCGTCGGACTTACAAAGCATCAGTTTATGCAGGTGGCGATGATCGCACAGGGTGAGTTCATGGAGCTGCTTCGGGCAGATTCAAATAAGAAAAAAGAAATCTTCCGTAAACTGTTCGGCACGGGACTTTTTCAGGATATTGTGGATGAGCTGGGACGGCGCCGGAAAGATAAAAGTGCAGAGATTGCAGCAATTCGAACAGCCTGTCAGACGGAAGTCAGTCATATAGTGTTCCCGGCAGATTATGAAAAAGCAGACGGGCTGCAGGAGACAAAGGAACGGATTCTCTCTTCTGATAAACTGAATGTTGCGGATATGGAATTTCTTCTGACAGAGCTGAAGATTCTCTGCGATAAATTGAAAGAGGGCAGAGATGCTGCAGAGAAGGAGTGCGCTGAGTGCAGTAACATCCGTGACGAAAAGCGGGATGCCTATAACAGCGCACAGGCGCTGCTGAAATCTTTCGAAGCGCTGGAGAATGCCGAACGCACACTTGCCGGGTGCGAAAGCTCGGCAGAGGAGATAAAAGAAGCTGGCAGGCTGATCCGGCAGATCAATGCTGCTTATGAGATCATGGCAGTTTATCAGAGATATTCGGATGTGGAGAATACAATTACAGAGACGGAGAAAAACAGAGAAAAACAGCAGAATAGTCTGCCTGAACTGACAGCTGCGTATGAAAATGCTGCGGCTGCAGAGGAAACAGCAAAAACAGCACAGGAAAAAGCACTTACAGCATTCACCCGAATGTCAGAGCGTGTTGAAGAAGCGTTGGATATTTTCAGGAAAATTGATAAAGCAGAAAAAGAACTGGCAGATAAAGAACATAAACTGACCACTGCGAAAGATGCAGTAACGGAAACCCAAAATGCGTATGATGATTTTGAAAAACAGGAAAAAGCATGGAGACAGCAGGCGGAAGATCTTGCAGACAGCAATACTCTTCTGCAGCTCTGGGAGAACAGAAGCCAAGAGGCAGCGGCCCTCGTCGATGATGTTAAATCCGTCAGGGAACTGCAGCAGAAGGTCGCAGCTCAGAACAGAAAGGCTGACAGAGCAGCCCGGGAATATAAAGATGCGCGTCAGAAGTATACAGAAAGGAATACGGAATATGAAGGAAAGCGAAATGCATTTCTGGATGCCCAGGCCGGTTTTATTGCCAGAGAAAAACTCAGAGAGGGTGTTCCCTGCCCGGTATGCGGATCTGTCGAACATCCGCATCCATGCGAGCTTTCAGAAGACCATCAGAATCTGACACGTGAGATGATCGATGATCTGGGCAAAGAAGTAACCGGGCTTCGCAAAGATCAGGAAGAAAAAGCCACAGCAGCAAAGGCCGCAGCAGATGTTCTTGAAGAAAGGAAACGCAGTTTTGCGGAGAAGATTGAAAATCTTCGAAAAAGAATGGAGAAGAGCGTCGAAGCAGTGCCGGAAGAATTAACGGTGGAACAGGCAGATGCGCTGCTTTCCGATTGGAAGAATAGAATTCAGAAAGAAGGAGAGATGCTTAAGAACAATGCAGCTGTTTTGGCCAGAGTGCAGGAATCGCTAAAAGGTGTGGATGCAGAGAAGCAGAAATTGAAAAATGCTCATGAAGAAGCAGTACAGAAGGCAAATGAAGCGAAGGATAAGCTTACCGTATGCAGAACAGAGCTGAAAGGCCTCGAGGAGCGGAAAAGTTATCCGACCGAGCCGAAAGCAATTGAGGCACGCTCCATTGCAGAGCAAGACAAAAACGAGAAGGACAAGGCATATGGAGATGCAAAGAAATCTGCACAGAATGCAAAAAATGCAAAGTCGAGGGCAGAGACTTTGATCGAACGTTACAGTAAGGAGCTTCCTGACCTGCAGAAGGAACGTGAGCGTCGAAAGGCAGATTATGATAATATTATGGCTGAAAAAAATCTTGCAGAATCCGAGTGGAAGCATATCACAGAGAAATATGCGAAAACGGATGTGGAAAAATATCAGGCCAGGATCGATGCCCACAATGCAAAAAGAGCAGCTGCGGAGGGCAGCCGTGATACTGCAAAGCGGACTATCGGCGATCAGAAGAAGCCGGTTATTGAGGATCTGAAAACAGCCATGGATGAAGCTGAAGAAAAACTTGCTGAAGTGCAGACAATAGCGGACAGTCTGAAGCAGGACTGCAGGACAAACAATGATGCCTATAATGCGCTGGCTCCAAGAATGAAAGAACGCAGTCGGATTACGCAGGAGTATACAAGGCTTGACAGTTTGTACAATCGTCTCGGCGGAAAAGTGTCCGGAGCCAGAATGGACATCGAGACATTTGTACAGCGGTACTATCTGCAGAGAATCCTTTATGCTGCAAATGCCCGTTTTCAGAACATGTCAGCCGGCCAGTTTGAACTCCGCATGGTGGGAGAAAATCAGGCAGGTGAGGGAAAAAACAGAGGACTTGACCTCATGGTTTATTCCACCGTTACCGGCAAGGAAAGAGAAGTCCGTACACTTTCAGGCGGTGAATCCTTTATGGCGGCGCTTTCTCTGGCACTTGGCATGGCAGATCAGATCCAGGAAAGCTCGGCCTCCCTCAATCTCGATATTATGTTCATTGATGAGGGCTTCGGATCGCTGGATGATCATTCGAGAAATCAGGCAGTTAAGGTACTGCAGCAGATGGCAAACGGTTCCAAACTCATTGGAATCATTTCTCACGTAACCGAGCTGAAGCAGGAGATCGAGGATCAGCTGCTTGTAAGTAAGGATGAAGAAGGCAGTCATATCAGGTGGCAGATCAGTTGAATTATTTATCAGAAGCAGGCTGGAGTGAGAGGCCTGGGTGATTGCGTGGATTTAAATTCAGGTAATGATGGTGTTCCAGTGCGCAGGCACTGGAAGTGTCAGATAAGGCTTTGAAAAAGACTTCCTCCAGAATGAATAAACAGGCCGGTGTTAGGTTCTATTGGAAAAAAGACCAGGAACAGGAACTGTACAGAGTATACCGTGTTGATATTAATTCTCAAGATAAGCGATCTGTGGATGAGATCTGTCAACAGGAATTGAAGAATGCGGTTTGCGCCACTTTGAAAAAAAGGGGAGCTCTTGATAAGGACAGCCTTGTAAAAGAGACAATCCGTACTATGGGTTATACGAGAAGCGGCGCAGCATTGGTGGCAGCGGTTGAGCGAGGCCTGAAATATGGCAGGAAAACCGGGGAAATAGTCCAGGACGCAGAGAAGCGGTTTGTGCTGAATGAAGAAGACTTTCTATGAAGAAAGCTACAGAGCATAGTTCAAGTGAAGAAATTTCTTTCGTACAGTTTACGGGAAATATAGCATAATAGTACAAATTTCCGGCAATCCGGGTTATTATACAGGTAATGAAAGGAAGCGAGCCGATGGCGGTACAGGGACAGAAACTTAAAACGCTTTATCTAATGCGTATTTTGTTGGAACGGACGGATGAAGACCATATTCTGAATGCATCTCAGTTGGCCGATATTCTGCAGCAGGAGTATGGAATGAGTGTGGATCGCAGAACAATATATGATGAGGTTCATGTTCTTGAAGAGTACGGTCTGGACATTGTTCAGCTGAAGGGAAAATCAGCAGGATACTACGTAGCTTCGCGAGACTTTGAACTGCCGGAACTCAAGCTTTTGGTGGATGCTGTGCAGTCAGCTAAATTTGTTACAGAGAAAAAGTCATCGGAGCTGATTGCGAAACTGGAACGGCTTTGCAGCAAGTATGATGCAGATCAGCTGCAGCGCCAGGTAGTTATTTACAATCGCCCAAAGACCGAGAATGAAACGATTTATTATAATGTTGATCAGATACATAATGCGATTCACAGGAACCGTCAGATTTCGTTCAAATATGCAGAGTGGACTGTAAAAAAGGAATTTCGGCTGAAGAAAAATGGTATGGATTATCATGTGAGTCCGTGGGCGCTTACCTGGGATGATGAAAATTATTATCTGGTTGCGTACGATGAAGCGGCAGATAAAATAAAACATTACCGTGTAGATAAGATGCAGCACATTATCGTATCTGAACAGGAGCGTCTGGGAAAAGAGAAATTCGGAAGTTTTAACCTTGCAGCTTTTGCAAAAAAGACATTTGGCATGTACGGCGGTCAGGATGAGGAAGTAACACTGCGATGCAGAAATGAGCTGGCGGGTGTTGTGCTGGACCGTTTCGGAAATAAAATCTGGATGAGACCGGATGGGGAAAATCATTTCAGAGCGCGTGTAACGGTAACAGTAAGTCGATAGTTTTTCGGCTGGGTTACAGGAATTGGCAGTAAAATGAAGATAGCCGGTCCGAACCATATCAGGGAAGCTTACCGGGAATATCTCACGGATATTCTGAATAACATGGATGAGGAATAGGCTGTAATTAACCGTATAGTGGTGACGTAAGGAAGATCCGGGAGGGTCTTCCTTTTTTGCTTTGTCATGGAAAACTGCATTGCATTTCCTGTGGCAGAAAATATTGTGTACAGCTCGCATAGATGAAGATGCTGCTTTTCTGATTCCACGCAGGAAAAGAATTCTGCAGAGCAGAAGTCTTCTTTAGTGAAATATACCGCAGGAGGACTGATAGATGTCAGGATTTTTGTACAGCACTGCATGATAGAATTCTGACTATAAGAGCCAGAAAAGCAGTGCAGTTGATGTGTGAGAAGGATGCAGGGAGGTGCATGTGGAGATGGAAGATGAACTGTACGTTATAACAGATGTAAATGGAAATTATTATCGGTTGGATAATGAAAAGCAGCTGGTGGCAGCCGCGGACCGGTCAGATGCAGAACTGTTAAGTTATCCGGATGCAGTCGAGAGAATCGGTAATGGAAGAAAAGCACATTTTTACAGTATTGTTCCATTTGCGGGCAATGAAAGCAATAAAGGGTCCAAAACGACATTTCTGTCCTATGAATTGGATGAAATTGACTGGATGGAGTATTTAAATCATTTTCTACATGTAAATACGTCAATGAAAGCATACGAAGATGAATTAAGACAGTCACTGTCGGATGTGGACATGGAAATCTGCGATATTCTCCATTGCGTGGAACTCCGGGAGCTTACAGATTCGCAAAGTCTGGATTTGATGGATCAGCTCCGGGACTGCCGGGAGAGGCGTCGGCAGGTTAAAGACAGAATGTATGAAGTGGAGTGGTTTCAGAAAGCATTTGGATATAATGACATTAATTCAAAGGTGAAAGAAAGCATTAAGCAGATTAACAGGCTGGAGACAAGAACATACAAGCCCAGAAAACTGATGGAATTATTTGACGGAAATCTGAAAGTCAGAAAGCAGAGAAAACGTTTCATAAAGGAGATGGAAGATGAAATGGAATATCAGGAAACGGAAGTTGTTGAAGTAAATCAGGAAGAAGAGGAGGTTTACATGACAAGGGAGAGGAAGGAAACTGTTTTCGATGACAAACAGAATAATTGGCTGGAATTTGCAAAAGAGCAGATGCTGTTTTTCGGAAATGTAAGACAGTATATGGTAAATCTGGAACTGGATATTGAACGTCTTGATCGGGAAATTGAAGAAATTCTGATTCAGATTGAAAACGCAACGTGTAATGTGACGCAGGGGTATAAAGTATTTAAAAGTCTGAAGGACCTTCGGGTTGAGCGAAGAGAAAAGGGCAAAGAATTTCAGTGCCTGGAAACACTCGCAGGATGTTTCGATTGTATCTCTATGGAGGAGTCGTTCCGATACAGTGTGGGTGCTATCACTGAAATTATGACTCCGACAGACAGAAAAAGGGAAGAAACAATCGTTGAAATGCCGCATGCGGAAGAGGGTATGGCCGGTTAATAACAATGGTCCGGACGTCGAGCAGGATGCCCATGCAGGGCAATATGTTGGAATTCAGGCTATGAGAAATACCATTTGTGAACATAGTTGGGAATCAGGCAGCCTTGCATATCTTGCATTGAAACAGATCCAGGCGATATACCGTGAGGAAAAGGTGTTATCTGAGCTTTGTGCAGAGAAACGGTGGAAATACAGGCAGGTCAGTGTCCGAACATTGGTGGACAATAATTCTGCAAAACAATCTATCCGCGGATTCTGCATTGGTAAAAAGAATTGGGTGATGATAGATACCATCCACGGCGCGAAATCCAGTGCAATCATTTACAGCATTGCGGAGACGGCCGAAGCAAACAATCTGAAACCTTATAATTACTTCAAATATTTATTAACAGAAATTCCGAAACATCTGGATGAAACAGATAGGATTTTCTGTGAAGATCTGCTTTCATGGTAGCCGAAACTGCCAGCGGAATGCAGGAAGTAACATGTTGATCATGCCGCCAGAGATGGAAACATAATGCTAAGGAGAGATCGATGGTCTATCGTTTACGTATTAAATGAGATTTTCGAATTTATGTTATATTATTCTTAACAATCACCTTGTAGAAAACCTGCAGGAGACTGCGTGCGGAGGTTCGGTTATAAGCACAGGTGTGAGAGGTCTTAGGATCTCTCACAGTCATTTTGGGAGGAAAGTTGATGAAGAATTTTTGGAAAATGGATGACTTTTCATTGTTTACAATTCCATATATTTATGTGGATAATAAGTCCTATCTTGCCGATTCGTTGTTTACTCAGAGAAAAATAGCCATGAAATTTAAAGAAGAAATGACAAGAGCTGATTCTCAATATTGCTTAATCTTTTGTAAGGTTTTAAAAAGAGATGTACAGAAATTTGAAGACGCTTTAGAGAAACTAAAAGATAAAATGCTTTTACTGGGATATAGCGATTATGTTGATGTGTGCGATGAGATAGCAATGCTGATTGATAGAGAAGTGAAGGAGAGAAAAATAAAATGAAGAAATATGTTTCACTTGATAAGAGGAGTAAAAAGGCGCAGAAGGAATATTATTCTAAGCAGAGGTTTACCTGGGGCGCATTGAATCCGGTGACGCGAAGTGTGCCTAGCGGGAAAATCTATAATCGGGAAAAAGATAAACAGGAAAGGCGAAGAATCGGCAAAGAGTTCAGCGATGAATTTGATGTCGATTTTTTGTTGGATTAATTAGACTAGTGTTGACATAGAATATAACAATAATTATAATTCTAAATATAAAGAATGTTATATAGAGGGGTGGTTTTGTGAAGGAACTGATTAAGAAAATTCGTACATCTTTAAATATGAGTCAAACAGAACTTGCAGAATTATTGAATATATCTTTTGCAACAGTGAACCGCTGGGAGAATGGTCGTGCAATTCCAAATAAGCTTGCTCAATCCACTTTGTATGAAGTGTGCAAGGCAAATAATGTACCAGTATATGATATGGTGCTTGAAAAAATAAAAGCATCAACCGAAGCTATACAAACAGATGAAAACAGAGTGCTGTTGTATCATGGATCCAAATCTGGAATCAAAGGAAATATAGAGCCAAAGAGCCGTTCGAGATGTGATTTTGGAAAAGGCTTTTACATGGGAACAGAACCTGCTCAGGCATTGACTTTAATCTGCGATTATGACAAATCAAAATTTTATATCGTTTCCGTTTCGGTAGATGAATTGAAAATGCTAGATGTTCCTGCTGATTTGGAATGGGCAATGCTCGTAGCATACCACAGAGGAAGAATGGACAAAATTAAAGGAACACCATTTTATAATCAATACCGAGATATGGCATATAACAAAGATCTTATCGTAGGAAGTATTGCGGACGACAGGATGTTCTACGTGATTGATAATTTCTTCTTAGGAAATATTACGGATGTAGCTTTGGTAAATAGTTTGTCTGCGCTGGAACTGGGGAAGCAGTATGTAGCAATCACACAGAAGGCATGTGATGCGGTCAAAATTGAACGTGAGATAGAATTGTCTTATTTGGAAAGACAGTTTATGAAAGACATTGCTGGAGCAAACCGTACCAAAGGTGCATCACTGGCAAATGAAATTTGTAGAAATTATCGTCGTGAGGGAATGTTCTTTGATGAGCTGTTAGATGCAGCTTTGAAGGAGGATTAGAAATGAATGAACTTCAATTAAAATTATGTGATATTCAGGGAAGATTATTCGAACTTTCAGCAGATAGCAAATATGGAAGTGCTAATTTCGTAAAAGCATTTATGACTTCTGAGGTGGCAAACGCGCTGGATTCCACGTATAACCGTATGCAGTGGGCCGGAGAGGAATATTTGTTGGAAGAACTTGCTGATATGGCCGGAGATAAATTAAGCAAAGACGGAGAAATCTTTTCCAAGGATATTCTGTACTGGATGGGATACCTTTACCGCTATTGGCACTATTACACCAAGGAGGATAGTGCCAAGATTTACAAGCAAGCACCAGTAGCAACAATGAAAAGAAATTATCTGATGTTCCATACGATGGCACCTGAGTTGGCAATAGAGGATTTAAAGGAGATATATAAGCAAAAAAGAGTTTAGACAGCAAGCAGAAATACTTTTGATAGGCCTTTTTATAAAATGATTTGGAGGAATTTCGATGAATATAGAAGCTTATAATCTTGATTCGTTAAGAAAATTAGTTCGTGATTTGCAAAAAGAAAATAAAGAGCTTCGTTTGCTATTGGATAAGGCCGAAGTTCCGTATACCAATAGTGAAGTGTTTTCTGAAATTCCTTCTGAGGCAGAAGAATATGATTTAGACCAGGGGGCGAGAATTTCTGATCAATATATTAATGAGTATATGGCACAAAAATTTTTTGCTATGTTTTGGGGAAGAATGGATGTTTTCGCTAAAAGAGCCAGGAATGGCAATTACTATCCACAATGTGATAATTGATGGGATAATTCGAAATGTCCAAAACAAAGAAATGAGAAAATATGTTGCGAAGAATGTGAATATCAATGTTGGACGAAATTGACTCTTATGATTATATTGATTCGCATATTAAAGTGTTTGATGATATGTATTTAAAGCGTTTGAGAACTTATAAAAAGATTGGCTACCGTATTTCAAATGATGTGATTTTTGAAAAACAGGAAGTGAATGCAATTTA
Source organism: Candidatus Choladousia sp. (assembly GCA_045119335.1). Lineage (GTDB taxonomy): Bacteria > Bacillota > Clostridia > Lachnospirales > Lachnospiraceae > Choladousia. The sequence continues at coordinate 32,216 of JBGVDJ010000005.1, forward strand.
TAATTCTCGAAACTATGCTGAAATATTTGAACGTGACTTGATTGAAGCTGAAAATGAAATTGTGATTTCCAGTCCTAAGCTTCGTAAGGATAAGGTGGATCGTTTTATCCGTATTGTAAAATTAAGACAGGAAGCTGGTGTAAATATCACCGTTATTACAGAAGAACCGGACAACAATTTGTATGAGAATACTTTGGTAACGTATCTTTTGATAGATGAAATAAGGAATATAGGAATCAACGTAAAAACTGTTAAAAATGACGAAGAGCATTATGCTGTAATCGACGGCTTGCTTGTCTGGCATGGCGGCATGAATCTTTTGGGTAAAGAAGATGCATGGGATAATCTGATTCGAGTAAAGGATAGCAAAGCTGCATCGGAATTATTGATTATGGCACATGAAGTAACGAAAGAAGTGTAAGATGAAGCAGTTTGAACAGTCAAAATTAGACGTGGCGATTAAATATGTGGTGCGAATTGCGAAGGGATGCAATCCAGTAAACAATGTTCCATTAGAAAATGATGATATTTTGAATAACACTACAGTATCCAGGGATGAGAAGATAGAAATGATGGGAAAAATAGAGGCCCTTCATACGTTCCATTCTATCATTAACCGAACCAGAAGAAAGGATGCTTCAGGGCGGTTACACATCATCAAAGGATCACTTTGTTATACTTGAACTGTGCATACACGAAAGAATATGTACAGATTTGAGAATAACTGTTGACTTTCCCCCTTGTGGAAGGTTTATACTAAAGTCAAGAAAGGCGGTGGGACACATGAAAATAAATGAAGTGGAAGCGTTGGTTGGAATCACCAAGAAGAATATTCGCTTCTATGAAGAACAGGGATTGCTGTCACCAAAGCGCAACTCCGAAAACAGCTACCGTGAGTATGGTGAAGAAGAGGTGCAGACCCTGCGCCGGATCAAACTGCTTCGGAAACTGGGTGTCCCCATTGAGGAGATCCGGAAGATGTTCGGCGGCACCCATACTGTGGCTGACGGAATGCGACGGCATCTGATCAGCCTGGAGCGGGAACGACGAAATCTGGATCAATCCATTACCCTCTGCCAAGAGCTTCAATCCATGGATATTCCCATCAATGCATTGGACACCGAGGGTGTTCTGGCACAGATGGAGGAAATGGAGAAAGGCGGTACATCCTTCCAGAACAAACAGGAGCAGGATATCCGGGTTCGGTATATCGCTCCGGTGATCGTTACTGTGATCATGGTGGTTCTGATGATCGGCATGAGCGCCTTGATTCTCTGGGCGTACAAAGCTTCCCCGGAGGATGCTCCGCCGGTGTGGTTTTTGTGGTTGACAGTCGGAATTTTAGCTGCCATTGGCGGCGGTGTGGTGCTGGCCCTGATGCAGCGGATTCATGAAATCGGGAAAGGAGAAATCGACGATGCAAAACGATATTAAGAAGAGCAAAAAGAAGGCGCCCATCATCTGCGCCGCAGTTGTGATCGCCCTTCTGGGGATCTTTCTGGCAACCATTCTGTTTCCTCTGATCGGTGAAGTTATGGGCGAAGCATTGGCCGTGGGTTTCCTGCTGATTTACGGCGGTGTGATCGTTGCGGCTATTGTGGGTGTCGTTGCCGCCCTGCGGCAGCGGTTGCAGGAAATTGAAGGCGGTGAGGAAGAAGATGCCAAGCAATACTAACGGGGAAGCACAGAAGCAGCGCCGCCGGAATGCCTGGAAAAGTGCCATCATTGCGACGGTTTGGATGCTGCTGTCGGCATCCATGCTCTTATTGCTCCGACATTTTTATGTGCCGGAAGGTTTCTGGAGTGCCGTGATGCTGATTGCCGGATTGCTGGAACTGGGGATGATTGTCCCTGTCTGGATATTACTCAAAACAAGACTCAAAGAAATTGAAGGAGGAGAAGAAGATGCTGCTGCTCAATATTGATCATGTTCCCGGACGGGAAATGGAAGCACTGGGAATCGTAAAAGGAACGGTGGTCCAGTCCAAAAACTTCGGCAAGGACTTCATGGCAGGCATGAAGACATTGGTGGGCGGTGAAATCACCGGCTATACCGAAATGCTGGTGGAGGCCCGTCAGATCGCCACCAAACGGATGGTGGACGAAGCCAACGCCATGGGTGCCGATGCTATCGTCAATATCCGTTTCGGTTCCTCTGCTGTGATGCAGGGTGCCGCCGAGGTCATTGCCTACGGCACGGCTGTGAAGCTGAAATAAGAACATAAGGAAAGC
>JBGVDJ010000006.1:0-41815 GCA_045119335.1 Candidatus Choladousia sp.
GTGGATATTTGTCCCCTGTACAATATGAGGAACAATACCATAATAAGCTTAGGGAAATGGCTGAAAAACTTGCGGGCTAATTCATGCCCGCAAATGCAAAAAGGACACATTTAACTTGTACTTTTTCTTGACAGAGGACCAGCTGGTGAAAACTGGCAGGGTATTTTATAATCATTTTTTATGAGTTCTAAGGAAATGCGTTATCCGGAAAGGTGTTTGTTTGGATTAAGAGAAAACATTATTTTGATAATAAGATTAATCCTAACTATATATTGAAAATTCAGGAATCAATATAATGAGGGTACATCCATAATATGAATTAGAGAAAGTTTTTGGTTAACGTTATATTAATGATAACCAAAGGCTTTTTTTATTCGAATATGAAATGTAAATATTATAAAGGCAGACAAATGAATACCGGAAACGGCAAAAACAAAAGAAAATAGCGAGGATAACTATTTGATATATTGCCGATAATATAATATACTATATCGTAGTAAAGTGCAAATTTAGATTTGATTTATAACGGAGGAGAGCAGATGCGATACCTTTCAGTTACTGAAATAGCGAAAAAATGGAATGTGTCGGAACGCAGCGTTAGAAATTACTGCGCCCAGGGACGAGTAAACGGAGCATTTCTTACCGGCAAGACTTGGAATATTCCTGAAAACGCAGAAAAACCGGAGCGTTCCAATAAAAAGAAAGAGCAGCCGATTACATTGCTGGATATTCTGCAGGAGCAGAAAGCAAGTAAATATTCCGGCGGCATTTACCACAAGACACAGATTGATTTAACATACAATTCCAATCATATCGAGGGCAGCTGTTTGACCCACGATCAGACGCGATATATCTTTGAAACCAACACTATCGGTGTAGAAAAAGAAGTGCTGAATGTGGACGATGTGATTGAAACAGCAAATCACTTCCGTTGTATTGATATGATTATCGACAATGCAAAAGCGGTACTGACAGAAAAATTTATAAAAGAGCTTCATCTGATTCTGAAGAACGGAACCAGCGATTCCAGAAAAGATTGGTTTGCTGTAGGAGATTATAAAAAGATGCCGAATGAAGTTGGTGGAATGAATACTGCACTTCCGGAAGAAGTTGCCGATAAAATGAAAGCTTTGCTGGCAGGGTACAACAGTAAGAAAGGAAAAAATTTTGAAGATATTCTGGATTTCCATGTAAAGTTCGAGCGAATCCATCCGTTCCAGGACGGCAATGGTCGTGTTGGCAGACTGATTATGTTTAAGGAATGCTTGAAATATAATATCGTTCCGTTTATCATCGAGGATAATCTGAAAATGTTCTATTACCGTGGATTGAAAGAATGGAATAATGAAAAAGGTTATCTGACAGATACCTGCTTGACAGCACAGGATAAATATAAAGCGTATTTGGATTATTTTAGGATTGCTTATTAAATGAGGCTGAAACTCAGAAAAAGGGATGGTAATATTACAGCAGTCTGTATAAGTGTTGCCGGCAGATAAATTAAACTGTTTACATTTTTAAAGAACCCGTTTGCGGCGATCCGGGGATTTCTCCTCATCCGGCTGCAAACGGGTTCACTTTCTTAATTGCAGGAATCTTCCGATCCTCTGATTATCTCATACACATCCTTCACCGATCCGAATGTAAATGTCGGTTTCTGCTCTCCGTTCACGATATCCTCCACTACAGCCTCACCTGAGAGTACGCAGATCGTAGTCACTCCGGCATTCAGTCCGCTGGCAATGTCCGTATACAGCCTGTCGCCGATCACCAGAGTCTCGTCTTTCGAATACCCCCATTTTTCCATTGCAATCTGAATCATCGTCGGCTCCGGTTTACCGATAAACATCGGCTTCCTGCCGGTGGCTTTTTCATAGGAAATGCACATGGAGCCGCAGTCAGGCACATAGCCGAAGCTGACCGGACAGACAAAGTCGGGGTTCGTGGCGATGTAAGGCAGGTCCCTGCCGAGCATTCTGCAGGTGGTGGTCATTTTTTCAAAATTCAGCTCTGTATCAAATCCGACCAGAATCACACCGGCCTCATCCGAAAATTCAGTCGTCACCCGAATACCTGCTTCGCGCAGTTCGCTGACCAGAGAATGTGTACCCTGGCAGTAAATGAGCCTGCCGGGATGGTGTTCTTTCAGATACAGAATGGTTGCCTGCGCGGAAGTAAAGAAATTTTCAGCATCGGCCCTGATGCCCATCCGGTTGACTTTAGCGATATAATCTTTTACAGATCGGGAGGAATTGTTCGTGATAAAGACATATCTGCCACCGATCTTCTCAATTTCATCTAACAGATCCAGTGTCCCGTCGAACAGTTCGTTCTCATTGTAAATAGTGCCGTCCATATCCAGCAGGAACAGCTTTTTGCCCTTCAGAGAAGAGGCATCTTTATTAAAATAATCTCTGCATTCCATTGCGTTCATGATTTCTCCTGTCGTGTCTGAAATTTTCTGTTTCAGGATGATTATAGAGGAAGGATGGAAGAAAAACAACCGGTTTCGAAACAACAATAGATACGATATGGTACGACATATATGAGACATGTGCTGTGCCGGAACAGATAAGATATATAAAAATCCTGAAAATTGGAAAATAATGCTTGACAATATGCAGATTAAATAATATTATATGGAATATAATATAGAAAACAAAATAATATTATAAAAGAAAACAACATGAAAGCAAAAGGAGATGAGGCGATGGTATTCAATACAGGAGCGGCACTTCTGGATGCCATTGTTCTGTCGGTCGTATCTTCGGAGCCGGAGGGGACATACGGATACCGGATCACGCAGGAGGTACGCAGTGTTCTGGATGTTTCAGAATCTACCCTGTATCCTGTGCTGAGGAGGCTGCAGAAGGACAATTGTCTGACTGTGTATGATCAGGAATACGGAGGGCGGAACCGCAGATATTATAAGGTGACAGAACAGGGAGTATCGCAGTTGAATATGTACCGCGCCGAATGGCAGAGTTATTCGGCAAAGATATCGACGATACTTCTGGGAGGCAGCAGTTATGAATAGGGATTATTTTTTGAGGGAGCTGGAATATCTGCTCATGGATATCAGTGAGGAAGAGCGGGAGTCCGCATTGGAGTATTACACGGATTATTTTGACGAAGCGGGGCCGGATCGTGAGTCTGAGATCGCAGCGAAGCTGGGCAGTCCGGAGAAGGTGGCCGCTGAGATCAGGGCCGGTCTGGCAGGTGATACGGACAGCGGAGAGTTCACAGAGTGTGGATATCGTGATGAGCGGTTCGAGGAAAATGTGAACAGACCTGATAAATATGCGGAAGTGGTAGTCGGCGAAGTTGTGGATGAGAATGCAGACGAAGGCAGGCAGAAGCGTCGGCAGAACAGGAGGCAGAAAGGCTGCTGTGGCAATCGGGACACATGGCAGGGTGGACGCTATGGCGAATGGAAGACATGGCATTCTGCAGACGGACACAGACGGGCCGGAAGTAACGGACACAGATGGGCTGACGGAACCAAACACAGAGATACAGACAGTGACAAGTATGATGAGTACAATACGGATGTACAGCGCCGCCGCCGCGGCAGCGGTATCCTGCTGCTGATTCTGTTTCTGATTTTCGGTGTTCCGCTGGCAGGTACGATCATAAGCGCCGGATGCTCGGTAGTGGCCGCAATACTTGGTGCACTGATCGGGATTTTCGGAGGTCTGTTCGGCCTGATCATTGGTGCGGTTGCAATGACATTTGGCCTGTTCATCAGCGGTATCGGAATGATCTTTTCCGGAATATTCAACATGGCTGCACCGGCACTGGGAATAATGACAGTGGGATTTGGATTCTTTATGCTGGCCGGAGCATTTCTGCTGGCGGCCGCAGCAAAATGGGGATGCGGTACAGCTGTGCCGGGACTGTTTCGCTTCTGCATGGAGATGATCCGGAAGTTCTTCGGTCTGATAAAACGACTGTTTTGCCGGATGTTCGGAAGAGGAGGTGAGACGCGATGAAGAAATCGACGAAGACATGTTTAAAAGGTGCGCTTGTCATGGGTGTTATCGGTTCCGGTTTCTGTATCGCAGGTCTCTGCCTCGGATTTACTTTCGGTGAGTTTGGCAGAGCTGTGGAGGCAGGCAAGTTTCAGCTGATCGGTCCGGTAGACCTGCAGGATGAAGTGGGCAGTGCCGTCAGTGATGCAGTGACAGAAAGTATTGATTATGAGCAGAAGTTTGAGGAGATTGAATCACTTGATATTGATCTCGGTGTAGGGGACTGCACGATTTACCTGTATGATGGTGATGAATGGAAGATCAGCGGCAGCAATCTTCCGGGCAGCTTCAAATGCAGAAAAAGCGGAGACACACTGGAGATAGATTGTCAGAAGAGCCGCTGGATGTTCTGGAGCAATACTGATGACTGTATGCTGGAACTGTATGTTCCGGAATCCTGCACGCTGGAGAAGATTGATATTGACTGCGGGGTCGGAAATGTTGAGACGCATGGAGGAGTGCTTCGCTGCGAGGAACTGGATCTGGACTGCGGAGTGGGTGAATGTGATATGCGTATGGAGATCTGCGACAAGGCAGATATCGACGGAGGAGTCGGCGATCTGATGCTGACGCTGAGCGGTGAGCAGGATGATTTTGATTACGACGTGGACTGCGGTATTGGTGAGATCCGAATCGGTGACCTGGTGATCAACGAGCTGGGCGGCGAGTGGCAGATTGACAATGATGCAGACCGGGAAATTGTGGTGGATTGCGGAGTAGGAACCGTAAAGATTGAATTTGAAGAAGAGTAGGGAGGAAATCTATTATGAAAAAACTGTACAAATCAAACTATGAAAAGAAAATCTGTGGTGTGTGCGGAGGTATTGCGGAGTATTTTGGTATCGATCCGACCATTGTCCGTCTGATCTTTGTTATTCTCGGCCTCTGGTCAGGTGCAGGCGTAATCTTTTATATTATTGCGGCGCTGCTGATGCCGAATGACGAAGTGTAGGAAAATGACGGACGGGAATCGGATCCGCCAGGTGCTTTTGTAAAGAGTGATTCGGAATGATATGTATTGCCATTCGGAACTGCATCACGACACACATTTTAGGCGGACTGCATATTTTATGCAGATGCGGCAATACTCATATGGAACAGGAAGGCCGGCCTTCTGGTATGAAGCGGCGCGGCTGACAGGAAAAGGAGTGGAATATGATTATGGCGGAAAAGAATAAAGCTCTGATATGGGAAGAGCTGAGTCCGGATGACCGACTGAAATATGAAATCGCGGAGGAGCTTGGTCTGCTAGAGCAGGTAAAGGAGCAGGGCTGGAAGGCACTCTCAGCCAGGGACACCGGAAGAATCGGCGGACTGATGACGAAGCGTAAGAGAGAAATGAAGAGCATGGCAGGGGCTTGATTATCTGAGTAAGAATCCCTATAATAAGAAAAGATACAGAGAAAGGGATTCTTACTATGAAAAACCTGAACGAAGATATAAAAAAAGGAACGTTCAAGCAGGTCTATCTGCTGTACGGTGAGGAAGCGTATCTGAAGAACCGGTATAAGAATCGACTGAGGCAGGCGATTCTGCCGGAGGATGATACGATGAATTTCTCATCCTATGAGGGAAAAGGCATTGATGTCAGACAGGTCATTGACCAGGCTGAGACAATGCCCTTTTTTGCTGAACACCGTTTGATTCTTGTGGAGAACAGCGGATTTTTCAAGAATGCATGTCCGGAGCTGGCGGAGTATCTTCCACAGATGCCGCAGGAAACGATCATGCTGTTTGTGGAAAACGAAGTAGACAAACGCAGCAGGCTGTTCAAAACTGTGAAATCAGCAGGCCGCATTGTGGAACTGAGGCGTCAGGATACGCGCACGCTGACAACGTGGGTCCTTGGAACGATTAAGAAAGAAGGAAAGAATATCACTTCGGATGCGCTGGCACTGTTTCTGGAGAAGGCCGGAGACGATATGGAGAATATTGAGCATGAGCTGGAAAAGCTGCTGACCTATACTCTTGGCAGAGATGCGATTGACTGGATGGAAGTGGAGGAGATCTGCACGATCACTACAGAGAGCCGTGTGTTCGATATGATTCATGCAGTGGCGGAGAAACAGCAGAAAAAAGCGCTGGATCTGTATTATGATCTGCTGGCGCTCAAGGAACCTCCTATGAGGATCCTGTTTCTGATCGCCCGGCAGTTTAACCAGATGCTGCAGGTAAAAGATCTGCGGGAGCAGGGATATGACAGCAGTGCGATCGCATCAAAGGCAGGAATAGCACCATTTATTGTGAAGCGCAGCCTGTCTCAGGCAGGGCGTTTTTCGAAAGAAATACTGCGCCGGGCCGTGGAAGACTGCGTGGATGCGGAAGAGTCGGTGAAGACCGGAAAACTGGGAGACCGGCTCGCGGTGGAGATGCTGATCGTGAAGTACAGTGCTCCGCAGCAATAAGGGGTCTCTGCAGCTGCAGTGATGCGGGAAATACAGTGAAAAATCAGGTATGCGAATGCACCCCCCGCTGTCTACAGGATGTACTGGTACATGCAGATAAAATGACAGATGCTTCCGCCGATCACGAACAGATGGAAGATCTCATGGGAACCGAAATTCGGATGAATCCGGTTGAACAGCGACAGTTTCAGTGCATAGATCACACCGCCTACGGTATACAGGATGCCGCCTGCGAGCAGCCATCCGAATGCAGCGGCCGACAGTGTACTCAGCAGTTCACCGAATACTGAGAGGCAGACCCAGCCCATGGCGATATATAATATAGAAGAAAACCACTTCGGACAGGTTACCCAGAATGCCTTGATCAGCATGCCGATTACAGCGATTGCCCAGACTGTGATCAGCAGCGGTTTGCCGGAGGCCGGTTCGAGAACCAGCAGGCATACCGGTGTATAGGAGCCGGCGATCAGCACAAAGATCATCATATGATCAATCTTGCGGAAGATTTTCAGTTTTTTTCCACTCAGGTTCACGGAATGGTACAGTGTACTTGCTCCGTAGAGCAGGATCATGCTGGTCATGAAGACTGCCATGGCGAAAACACCGATGCGGCCTGCGTCAAATGCTGCTTTGACGAGAAGCGGAACAGCGGCAATGCCGGCGAGTATCATGCCGATCAGATGTGTGATGGCGCTGCCTGGTTCACGGATAGTAATAGTCATGAAAATTCCTCCTTTTGCGGTACTGCAGAAAATGCAGTGAATCTGTTTCAGGGAGATAAGAAACTCTTATCTTTATCTTATGCAAAACCACAGATAAAATACCAGAAACAATATCATGTAGTTTTTGAAACTATGTATCAGATGCATAAATACTACTACTCGAGGGGGATGTTGTCAAGGCGCGAAAATATAAAATTTTAATATCGGCAATAAAAAGGAAAGTACTGATATTGTAAAACTGATACTGTAAATGGGAAGGAGATGCAGGAGACGGTGCAGTCCGTCTCCTGTATCCAGGAAAAAGATCTGTTGCGATACTCGTGCAGCAGTCTGCAGATAATATAATTCTGCACGGAATGCAAATATAGTATTGAAGGGAGATATTCATGAGCCGGAACGGAATTATTACGAGACAGGAACAGAAGACAGAAGATACATGGAATATGCAGGATCTGTTTGCGACAGAGGAGCTGTTCGGACAGGAAGGTGAGCGGTTGGGGAAGATGCTGGAGGAGTTCGCTTCTCTGGAGGGCAGTCTTACAAAGGGACCGGAGCAGCTGCTGAAGGTATTGAATCTGTATGCGGATATGAATCTGACTTTTGAACGGTTGTATGTATATGCGAATCAGAAATGGCACGAGGATACGGCGAATGCGAAATATCAGCAGATGAGCGGGGAGATGCAGATCATGGCGACATCGATAGGGCAGGCCAGTGCATGGCTGGAACCGGAGCTGCTGGCATTGCCGGAGGAGGTACTGGAAAAGTATTTTTCAGACGAAGGGAGCGAACTTGCAGGATACCGCCGGTTTGTAGAACAGATTACACGCAGGAGAGCGCATATCCTGGATGCACAGACAGAGGCACTTCTGAGCAGGGCCAGTGAACTGGGGCAGGCTCCGTCGAATATTTTTTCGATGTTCAACAATGCGGATGTACGCTTTCCGGAAATTGAGGATGCAGATGGCAAAAAACATACGCTGACGCAGGGAACATATATTTCCTGTCTGGAGAGCCGGGACCGTGTACTGCGCAGAAATGCATTTGAAGCGCTGTATTCTGTATACGGACAGTTCAGCAATACGCTCGGTTCCACTTACTATGCAAACATGAAACAGGCGGATTTCTTTGCAAAAGAGCGCCATTATGAGAATGCCCTGGAGGAGGCGCTGGATTCCAGCTCCATTCCGGTCGAGGTCTATCAAAATCTGATCGTAGCCGTGCATGAGGCTCTGCCGCTGATGCATCGCTATGTGCGCCTGCGTAAAAAACTGCTGGGGGTACAGGAACTTCATATGTATGATAATTATGTGCCGATGGCGGAGTGCCCGGAGAAGAAATATACATTTGAAGAGGCAAAGGAGATAGTGCTGCGCGGACTGGCACCGCTCGGAGAGGATTATCTCGCACTTCTGCGGGAGGGATTTGAGAACCGGTGGATTGATGTATATGAGAATCAGGGCAAGCGTACCGGTGCGTATTCCTGGGGAGCATACGGTACCCATCCGTACGTGCTGCTGAATTATCACGGTTCGCTGAATGACGTATTTACGCTGGCACACGAGATGGGACATGCACTGCATTCCTGGTATTCGGATCATGCACAGTCCTATCTGGATGCAGGCTACCGTATTTTTGTTGCGGAGGTGGCCTCTACCTGTAATGAGGCACTGCTGATTCATGATCTGATGAAGCGGACAGAGGATAAGGCAGAGAAACGGTATCTGATCAATTATTTTCTCGATCAGTTCAAGGGAACCATGTATCGACAGACCATGTTCGCAGAGTTTGAGATGATTACGCATGGAGTTGTGGAAAAGGGCGGAATGATGACGGCAGAGCAGATCTGTGAGACTTACCTGAACCTGAATAGGAAATACTTCGGGGCAGATATGGTATCCGATCCGCAGATCGCGTATGAATGGGCGCGTATTCCGCATTTCTATACACCGTTTTACGTATATCAGTATGCAACGGGATTTGCGGCGGCGATTGCGATCAGCAGCAAGATCCTGAGCGGAGAACCGGGGATCGTGGAAAAGTATAAGAAGTTTTTAAGCGGCGGCGGATCAATGGATCCGATTGATCTGCTGAAGCTCTGCGATGTGGATATGTCCTCACCGGAGCCGGTGAAAGAGGCGCTGAAGGTGTTCGAGGAATATCTGAGTGAACTGGAGGAGATGTAAACGTTCGTCATATTTACTGAAAAAGGGCAGAAAACGGAGCATAAATCATACTTGACATTATCGGATTCCTGAATAAAATGGAACGTGAACGTCTGGAAAAGAAAGGCACGGAATGCATACTTTTCCAGACGATTAAACGGAACTCAAAGGGTTTTACACGAACAGGAATCTCGCAGATTGAGGTTCTTATTTTTATGATGAGGTGTACTATGGCGAAAGAGTATGTATGCGACATGACGAAGGGGAATGAGACGTCGCTTTTGCTCCGATTTTCCCTGCCGATGCTGGTCGGCAACATTTTCCAGCAGTTTTACAACATGGTCGATTCCATCATCGTCGGCAATTATGTAGGCAAGAATGCGCTGGCGGCGGTAGGAATGACTTCCTCGCTGAATTTCCTGTACTTTGCTCTGTGCAATGGGTTTGCAACGGGGGCAGGTGTGCTGATGTCTCAGTATTTCGGAATGAAGAACGACAAACGAGTTAAGGATTCTATCGGCAACGGGGCATACCTGATGCTGGCGATGGGAATATTGATGAGTATTATCTCCGTGGCGATCTCACGGCCGGTGCTGGTTCTGCTGAACACACCGGAGTCGATTTTTGAAGATGCGCTGCTGTATTCGCGTATTGTCTGCGGCGGACTGATCAGTGTTGTTCTGTATAACGGAATCGCGGCAATGCTGCGCGCGCTCGGAGATTCGAAATCGCCGCTTATTTTTCTGATCATTTCCAGCATTTTAAATGTAGTCGGTGACCTTGTGTTTGTCCTTGTGTTTGACATGGGTGTTGCAGGTGTGGCAATCGCCACAGTTCTGGCTCAGGCGATGTCCGCGCTCCTGTGTATCGGATATGCTATATGGAAGAATCCATATTTCCGCCTCACCAGGGAAAATCTGAAGCCGGACCGTATCCTGCTGCTGAAAACACTGAAGCTTGGAATCCCGTTCGGAGCACAGGGCAGTCTGATCGCATTTTCCTGCATTGCGCTGCAGAGTGTGATCAACCAGTTCGGCGAGAATGTCATCGCTGCCTTTACGGCAAGCTCCCGTATCGAACAGCTCGTGCAGCAGCCGTACAATTCACTCGGTATGGCGGTAGCTACTTTTACAGGTCAGAATCTTGGTGCGGGAAATATCGAACGTGTTAAGAAGGGCTATCACAGGGCAGGTCTGCTTGTTGTGATATTCAGTGTCATCATGTGCGGAATGATGTATATCTGGGGCAATGATTTTATTCGTCTGTTTGTTGATGATGCTGAAGTCGTGGCAATCGGCGGACGTGCGGTCCGCATTACAAGTCTGTTCTACATACCGCTTGGCATGATCTATGTGGCGCGAAGCCTGATGAACGGAGCCGGAGATTCGACTTTTGCATTTATCAGCGGACTGATCGAAGTGGTCGGAAGGATCGGATTTTCTGTGATTCTTGCGTCTATTCCGGCGCTGGGATATTGGGCGGTCTGGTATACGACCGGATTGACCTGGCTGATCACCGGAATCGTGTGTATGGCGCGGTATGCGCAGGGAAAATGGAAAAAGATATCACTGGTGGAGTGATAAAAAACGCGGGGTATCGCACAGAAGGCGATATTCCGTTTTTTAATTTGGGAAACTGACTTTTTCTTCCATAAGGTGCATAAGGTGCGTTGCTCTTATGAATCCGGTCTGGTATAATAGAGATGATTCAGCGAGTCGAGAAAAGGCAGAAAATGGTCATGAGGAACGCGTGTGACCGCTGCTTTGAAGCAAGAATTGGGGAGAATGGAGGTTTACTGAAATGAAAAGGGCAGTAAGAATAGCGATGAGTCTGATGCTGAGCGCATCTCTTGCAGGTACGGGTGCAGGAGCTGCGGTTCCGGTACTGGCGGCAGAAGTGGAGAATACAGTTGATATCGGAAGTGACGCAGAACAGGGCGTGCAGCCGCTGGCTGAGGAGGAGCCGGGGGACAGCGGTAGTGCCGGCGGTGATGTAAGTGACGGCGGCGCAGGAAGCGGCGGTGATGTAAGTGACGGCGGCGCAGGAAGCGGCGGTGATGTAAGTGACGGCGGCGCAGGAAGCGGCGGCGATGTAAGTGACGGCGGCTCGGGAAGCGGCGGTGATGCAGGTGACGGCGGCGCAGGAAGCAGCGGCGATACAGATGACGGCGGTTCGGGAAGCGGCAGTGATGCAGGTGGCGGCAGCACGGGAAGCGGTTCCGAGAATGGCGGCAGCACGGAAATAGAAAAGAAGCCGCAGACGGAAAAGGAAACGGAGAAGAAGCCGCAGACAGAGAAGGAAACGGAGAAGAAGCCGCAGACGGAGAAGGAAACAGAGAAGAAAAAGCAGACCGAGAAAGAAACGGAGAAGAAAACGCAGACCGAGAAAGAAACGGAGAAGAAAACGCAGACAGAAAAGGAAACAGATAAGAATGCGGAGACAGAAAAACAGCCGCAGACAGTGATCGTGGTAGGTCCGGGCAGTGAGACAGAGACTGCGGCAAAATCGGAGACAGAGATTGTGATCGAAGTGAAACAACCGGAAGAGAATCCGCTCTATGCAGAATATCTCGGAACGGGAGAAGGATGGGAACAGCTTGGCATCGTTTGGAACGGGGAGAGTACAGCGGCAGATTATGATCTTCTGGTGGCCGGAAATACAGTTATTATCTGTACACAGGGCGATACGATTGAAATGTCAGATGGCGAACAGGAGATTGCGGCAGACCGCAGTCTGATCCTTTCCGGAGCACAGCTCGCACGACTGCTGAATGAGAAAGAGAAGAAGCAGCTGGTGTTTGAGATGGACAGTGTGATGCTGGTGCTGGATATAGAGGATCTGCTGGGAGGCAGTCTCTCAAAGCTGATGACATTGGCGCTTTCCGGAGAAGAGGAGATCACAGAGGAGACACTGAAGCTTGATTTCGATGCGATGGAAGAGACTGTGCTCACAGAGGAGCAGCTGACAGCTGTGGAGATTGAGATCCGTCTGAAGCCGGTTGTATCGGTAGATGGAAGAAACGGATATGATATTTCCGTATGGATGCTCTGGGATAAGCAGGAGCTGGAAGTATCTCAGCTGATTCCATCTCTGTCAGTTGCGCTGGAGGCAGATGGCCTGTTCGAGGAAGAGGAGAAGACGGAGTTTGCCATGAATCATGCAGTTGAGTGGACAGACAACAGCGGTACTGTTACGATGCGGGCCAGTGCTCTGGTATCCATGCCGGGTGCACTGATCGGTATGTCAGAAGATACGGCTGACAGGTTTACAGTCCTGATGGCAGAAGATACAGAGATTCCGACTACAGAGTTTGTGGAGGCGGATACTCTGGAGAAACATCAGCATACGGTACTGATGGCATCGTATGCAGGTCCCGGTGTGTACCGGATTTCCTGATGAAGGGTACAGAAAGGATGTTTCTGCAAACAGCAGGTGTGAATGAATAAGTGAATAGATAAGGAAACCGAGGCAGACTGGAATTTACGCTTGACAAACCGGTCTGCCTTCGTTAAGATAACAGATATTGATAAAGGTAGTGAGAAAGAGGAGTACGTATTGCGCGCCAAAAGAGAGGACCGCTCACCGGCTGAAAGGCGGTCCGGGACGGCGGATGCGGAAGGTAGCTTTTGAACTGAACAGCTGAAGCCGTGAGCGCATCACGGACGGACAGTCCGCATAGGGACGGAGTCCGCAGTGGATGGGAGCTTGGGTGTGTAGGCGGTTACGGGACTTCCCGTTACAGAAGAAGAGATGCAGGCCATGTCAGATGCGGGATAGTTCGCAGGACAGCAGGTCTGTAAGATAAGGTGGTACCGCGAGACATTCGCCCTTTGTGCATTTGCACAAGGGGCTTTTTTTCGCGTTGGCAATGAGCAGACACATCTGAAAAAGGAGGAAACCATGAGCAAGGAATTAGCTAAGACCTATGATCCGAAAGGACTTGAGGACAGACTGTACCAGAAATGGCTGGACAAGAAATATTTTCACGCAGAAGTAAATCCGGACAAGAAACCGTTTACTATTGTTATTCCGCCGCCAAACGTAACCGGACAGCTCCACATGGGACATGCACTTGATGAGACCATGCAGGACATCCTGATCCGCTTCAAGAGAATGCAGGGATATGAGGCACTGTGGCAGCCGGGAACAGACCATGCGGCCATTGCTACAGAGGTCAAAGTTATTGAGAAACTGAAAAAGGAAGGTATCGACAAGGATGAGATCGGCCGGGAGGAATTTCTGAAGCATGCATGGGCATGGAAGGAAGAATACGGCGGAAAGATCATCAACCAGCTGAAGAAGCTTGGTGCATCCGCGGACTGGGACAGAGAACGTTTCACTATGGACGAGGGCTGTTCCAAGGCTGTTCAGGAAGTATTTATCCGTCTGTATGAGAAAGGCTACATTTATAAAGGATCCAGAATCATCAACTGGTGTCCGGTATGTCATACCTCCATTTCTGACGCGGAGGTAGAACATGAGGATCAGGACGGATTTTTCTGGCATATTAATTATCCGGTAGTTGGCGAGGAAGGCAGGTTTGTTGAGATCGCAACGACACGTCCGGAGACATTGCTGGGAGATACTGCAGTTGCAGTGAATCCGGAGGACGAGCGTTATCAGCATCTGGTAGGAAAAATGCTGGAGCTTCCGCTGACAGGCAGACAGATCCCGGTAATCGCGGATTCCTATGTAGACAAGGAATTCGGAACAGGCTGTGTAAAGATCACACCGGCTCACGATCCGAATGACTTTGAAGTGGGCAAACGCCACAATCTGCCGGAGATCAATATAATGAATGATGATGCTACGATCAATGAGCTGGGAGGCAAGTATACCGGTATGGATCGTTACGAGGCAAGAAAAGCCATCGTTAAGGATCTCGAGGATCTGGGCCTGCTCGTGAAAGTTGTTCCGCATAGTCACAGTGTCGGTACACATGACCGCTGCAAGACAACTGTTGAACCTATGATCAAACCGCAGTGGTTCGTAAAGATGGATGAGATGGCGAAGCCTGCGATCGAGGCTCTGAAGAACGGCACACTCAAATTTGTTCCGGATCGTTTTGACAAGACATACCTGCACTGGCTGGAGAATATCCGGGACTGGTGTATTTCCAGACAGCTCTGGTGGGGACATCGCATCCCGGCATATTATTGTGACGAGTGCGGTGAGACAGTTGTCGCACGTGAGATGCCGGCTGTCTGCCCGAAGTGCGGCTGCACGCATCTGACACAGGATGAGGATACGCTGGATACCTGGTTCTCCTCTGCTCTGTGGCCGTTTTCGACACTGGGATGGCCGGATAAGACACCTGAGCTGGAGTACTTCTATCCGACCGATGTGCTGGTAACCGGCTATGATATTATTTTCTTCTGGGTAATCCGTATGGTATTCTCCGCTCTGGAGCAGACGGGTGAAGTTCCGTTCCATCACGTACTGATCCACGGACTCGTAAGAGATTCTCAGGGACGCAAGATGAGTAAGTCTCTCGGAAACGGAATCGATCCGCTGGAGATCATTGACCAGTACGGTGCCGATGCACTGCGTCTGACTCTGATGACAGGTAATGCACCGGGCAACGACATGCGTTTCTACATGGAGCGTGTGGAGGCCTCCAGAAACTTTGCAAACAAGGTATGGAATGCATCCAGATTCATCATGATGAACCTGGAAAAAGCCGAAGTGCCGGCTGAGCTCGATCTCAGTACACTGACAAGTGCCGACAAATGGATTCTCTCCAAGGTAAATACTCTGGCAAAAGATGTAACAGAAAATATGGAGAAATACGAACTCGGTATCGCCGTTCAGAAGGTATATGACTTTATCTGGGAAGAGTTCTGTGACTGGTATATTGAAATGGTAAAACCGCGTCTGTACAATGATGAGGATACAACAAAGGCAGCAGCATTGTGGACGCTGAAGACAGTTCTGACGAATGCGCTGAAGATGCTGCATCCGTATATGCCGTTTATTACAGAGGAAATCTTCTGTACACTTCATCCGGAAGAGGAATCCATTATGATCTCCACATGGCCGGAATTCACCACGGAGTGGGATTTTGCCGCAGACGAGAAGGCTGTTGAGACCATTAAGGAAGCTGTAAGAGGTATCCGTAATGTACGTACAGGCATGAACGTTCCGCCGAGCAAAAAGGCTCAGGTATTCGTAGTATCTGAAAATGCAGAAGTACGCGCTGTCTTCGAAAATGGTAAAGTATTCTTTGCAACACTGGGTTATGCGAGTGAAGTCCATGTACAGTCTGACAAGGCGGGTATCAGTGACGATGCAGTATCCGCAGTGATCCCGGAGGCAGTTGTATACATGCCGTTCGCAGAGCTGGTTGACCTGGAGAAGGAGCTGGAGCGCCTGAAGAAAGAGGAGGAGCGTCTGACAAAGGAGCTGGCACGTGTAAACGGAATGCTGAACAATGAGCGCTTCATCAGCAAAGCTCCGCAGGCAAAGATTGATGAGGAAAAGGCAAAGCTGGATAAGTATACACAGATGATGGCTCAGGTGAAGGAGCGTCTGGTGCAGCTTGCCCGATAAGGCAGGTATTGGACAGGACGAAACGGAATGGAAAATAAAGCGAATGATTTTACAAGCGGCAGTATATTTGTAAAACTTCTGAAATTTATGATGCCGATCCTGGGAGCGCAGATTCTGCAGGCCATGTACGGCGCCGTGGATATTCTGGTAGTAGGATGGTTCGGAACAACGGCCGGAATTTCCGGTGTATCCACGGGAAGTTCCATTGTGAATCTGGTGGTATTTACTGTGACAGGACTGGCAATGGGTATTACGGTTCTGATCGGACGTTATATCGGGGAGCGGAGACCGGAAAAAGTAGGAAAGGTCATTGGCGGTGCAGTCTGCTTCTTCTCAGTGGCTGCCGTGGTGCTGGCTGCAGTCATGATTATATTTGCAAGACCTTTCGCACTGCTGATGCAGGCACCGGAGGAGGCTATTGATCTGACGGTGACCTACGTGAGAATCTGTGGCGGCGGAATCTTTTTCATCATCGCCTACAACCTGATCAGCAGTATTTTCAGAGGTATGGGAAATTCACGCCTGCCGTTGATTTTTGTGGCGATTGCATGTGTGGTAAATATTGTCGGAGATCTGTTTTTTGTGGCAGTACTCGGTATGAATGTAGCAGGGGCCGCAATCGCAACGGTTCTGGCACAGGCGGTCAGTGTCATTCTTTCTCTTGGAATTATCCGCAGACAGAAGCTGCCGTTCACTATGACCAGAAAGGATATTTGTTTTAATTCTGAAATCCGTAATTTTGTTAAGATCGGAACACCGATTGCGTTTCAGGAGATACTGACACAGATTTCGTTTCTGGCATTGTGTGCATTCATTAATCGTCTCGGTCTGGATGCCTCTTCCGGTTACGGTGTGGCAAGCAAGATCACAAGTTTTATTCTGCTGGTTCCAGGTTCCCTGATGCAGTCTATGTCGGCATTTGTTGCACAGAATGTAGGAGCAGGCAGGGAGGACAGGGCCAGAAAAGCCATGTATACAGGCATGGCGATCGGATCGGTGATCGGATTGTTTATTGCAGCTTTTGCATATTTCCGCGGTGATCTGATGTCAATGATATTTGCGAGTGATTTGGCTGTTATTGCGAGGTCGGCAGAATACCTGAAGGGGTTTGCCCTGGAAGCGATCGTGACCAGTTTTCTGTTCAGTTTTATCGGATATTTCAACGGACATGGGCAAACCGTTTTTGTGATGGCACAGGGACTTGCGCAGTCGTTCCTGGTCCGTCTGCCGATGTCGTACATTATGAGTATTCAGGCGAATGCAAGTTTGACGAAAATCGGTCTGGCCGCGCCAAGTGCGACCGTGTTTGGAATTGCGATTAATGCGGCATATTTTGTGTGGTATTCGAGGAAACTGAGAAGAGAGGGCAGATAGAAAGAATACGGAAAAAGACATAGAAAAGAATACAGAAAAGAACAAAGAAAAGAACAAAGAAAAAACACAGGAGCCGGAATCAGATAAACTGATTCCGGCTCTTTGACAATTCCAGAGTTTCTATGCGCACCTGTCTGAGCAGTTCATCCACAACTTCTCTGGCCGGCGGTTTTGTTCCGACGGTGGTGACAGCTCCGGCAGAAGCTGCCATGCCGAGTGATGCGCAGTCCCGGAAGGAGAGTTTCTGTTCCCAGCCATAGGCCAGTGCAGCGACCATAGCATCTCCGGCACCTACGGTAGAATGTGTTTTCACCTGGAGTCCCGGACATTTCAGTGTTTCATTGCGACTGATAAAGAGTGCGCCTTCAGATCCCATGGAGATGGCAGCGAACCCGATTCCCTGGTCCAGCAGCTGTTTGCCGAGTTCTGCGATCTGCAGGTCAGAATGCCGGGAATATGCTTTTTGGGGAGCAATAACTGGAAAAGCAGAAGTCTGCTGTTGTTCGGTCTGATATGTCACAGAGCCTTCAGATGACTCCGGGGCATGGTAAAAGGTGTGCCGGAAGTACTCCTCCAGCTCGAGACGATTCGGTTTGATGATATCCGGTTCGGCCTTCAGCGCCTGTACGAAAAGCTCGCCGTCAGCGTCCAGCAATACGGAAGCGCCTTTTGCATGCATTTTTTCTGTGATCGTACGGTAAACAGTCTTATCCACACCGGCGGGGACACTTCCGGCCAGTACTACAAGGGTATCTGCAGAAGCGTATTCTTCCAGTTTTCCGATCAGTTTCGCAAGATTCTCCTCCGTTACCACAGGTCCCGGTTCATTTAATTCTGTTACGGTTCCGTTTTTTTCCACCACTTTAGTATTTGTTCGTGTTTCTCCGCCCACCCGGATGAAATCTGTCCGGATGCCATATTCTGCCAGGGTCTGCTCGATCATATCACCGGCACTGCCGGCCAGAAATCCTGTGGCAAGGGAGGTTCCACCCAGATGATGAATGGTCTTGGAAACATTGATTCCCTTCCCGCCGGCATCCCGTACAATATCTGTTATGCGGTTCAGTCCGCCATGTTCAAATGAATCAATGTCCACTGTTTTGTCTATCGCCGGATTCATAGTTACCGTAATGATCATAAATAGCTCTCCTTGTGTATTCTGCAAATGAACCAGTCCTGTGCGGAAAGCTCTGCCGGTCAGGTATTCTGATTCGGTTCTGCAGTGATGAAAAATCTGTTTCTTCTATATATAATACTTATAATACTACTATACCGCTGCAGTCATGCAAAAGCAATTTCTATTTTCCGTTGACAGCGGTATCTGCCGGTAAATAATTGGGGATGGCACTTTAGCTGAATTTGCAGTATACTCAGAGAATACAAAAAAGGGGAGGAAAACACCCAATGTCACTTCAGTTTATAATCGGAAATTCCGGAAGCGGAAAATCCAGATATTTATATGAGCATATCATTGCAGAAGCTGTGAAAAATCCGGACCGCAGTTACATGGTCATTGTTCCGGAGCAGTTCACGATGCAGACACAGAAGGAACTTGTCATGCTGCATCCGGACCGGGGAATCATGAATATTGATGTCCTGAGCTTTCGCCGGCTCGCACATCGTATTTTTGAGGAAGTAGGAGCAGACCGCAGAACTGTCCTGACAGAGACCGGAAAAAATCTGATGATCCGGAAAGTTGCCATTGAGCAGAAAGAGAAGCTGCAGGTGTTGGGCAGCCGGATGAACCGGACCGGATACGTATCTGAGGTAAAATCGGTTCTGTCTGAACTGATGCAGTATGAAATTACCGATTTTGAATTACAGGAAATGCAGAGATTTGTCTCGGACAGGCCGCTGCTGCATGCGAAGCTGTCGGATATCCGGACACTTTACTGCGCGTTTCTGGATTATCAGCGTGATCGATTTATGAAGCCGGAGGAATTGCTGGATGTGCTGTGTCAGGTGGCAGGCAGATCAAAGCTGCTGCGAAGCAGTACGATTGCGCTGGACGGTTTTACCGGATATACACCGGCGCAGATGAATGTACTGGAGGAACTGCTCGTGCTGTGTCCGAAAGTGATGATGACTGTGACCTTTGATACGCGGGAACCGCTTTACGGAGAAATTCAGGAGCATGAATTGTTTGCGCTGAGCCGGAAACTGATGAGGGCAGTGGAAGAAGCGGCAAAACGTGCCTATGTTCGCAAAAAGGAAGCTGAGAAAGGAGTCTGCGCACGGCAGGAGGATAACCGGGCAGAAGAGCGGATGGCAGAGAATCCTGTCATCGAAGAACCGGTGATACTGGGAAAGAACAAAAGCCGGCGTTTTTCAGAAGGCAGTGCGCTGCATCATCTGGAGCAGAATCTGTTTCGCAGAACCCGAAAAACATATCGCGGGGAACCGAAGGAATTGTCTCTTCACGTTTCACAGACACCTGCTGCGGAAGTGCATTTCGCAGCGAGAACGATCTGCCGTCTGGTGCGGGAGCAGGGCTACCGGTATCAGGATATTGCTGTGATCACAGGAAAATTGAGCGCGTATGACAATTATGTGAAAAAGATTTTTCCGCTGTACGAGGTTCCGGCATTCCTTGATGAAACGAGGCATATTCTTCTGAATCCGTGCCTTGAGTTTGTCCGCGGTGCGCTGCTCGCGGCGGAGAAAAATTTTACTTATGAGAGTGTGTTCCGCTGTCTGCGTACCGGAATGCTGAAACTGCAGCCGGAGGAGACGGACCGACTGGAGAATTATGTGCTGGCGGCCGGAATACGGGGACGCAGTATGTGGGAGCAGGAGTGGAAATACTGTCCCGGAAGAATGCAGCCGGAAGAACTGGAACTGTGCAATGAGTATCGCGCACGGGTGATGGAGCAGCTGGGCACGTTTGCCGAAAAAATGCGCAGAAGAGATGCGACGCTGCGCGAATATGCGGATGCGCTGTATGAACTTCTGGAGGAGTGTGAGGTTCAGCAGCAGCTCAAGGACAGAGAGAATGCGCTGCTGGCGGAAGGTGCACGTGAGGAAGCGCGGGAATACAGTCAGATTTACGGAATACTGATGGCATTGCTGGACGAGATGGTAGACCTGATGGGTGAAGAGCGGGTGAGCGGACGGGAATTTGCGGAGATACTGGATGCTGGATTTTCGGAAGCCCGTGTCGGAATCATTCCGCCGGGGATCGATCAGGTTCAGGTAGGAGATATTGAACGTTCCCGTCTGGCAAATGTAAAAGTGCTGTTCTTTCTGGGACTAAACGACGGATGGGTACCGGCACGGGGAGAGGACGGCGGAATCGTTTCAGATATGGAGCGGGAAATTCTGCAGGGAACAGGAATCGAGCTGGCGCCTTCTGCGCGTGAGAACAGCTATATTCAGCGATTTTATTTATATCAGAATTTGACGAAGCCGTCCGACCGTCTGTACCTGTCATGGTGCAGCGGCAGCGGTGACGGGGCTGTGATGCGTCCGTCGTATCTTGTGTCGGTGATGAATCGGATGTTTCCGGCGCTTGCAGTGGTACAGGAGCAGGAGATCGGAACATCTATTGCGCAGGTGACTTCGCGCAGAAACGGGCTGCTGTATCTGACGAAGGGGCTGGAGCAGGTGCGAAACGGCGCGGAGGATGCTGCGTGGATGGAGCTGTACAGCATGTACCTGCAGGATGAGCTGTATTCAGAACGTGTCCGCACACTTGTGAAGGCGGCATTTACACACGGGACGAACCGGCAGCTTTCCTGGATGACTTCGCGGGAACTGTACGGAGAAGTGATGACGAACAGTGTGACGCGCCTGGAACAGTTCGCAGCATGTGCATTCGCGCATTTTGCAGCATACGGACTGCGGTTGAATGAACGTGAGTTGTATGGAGTGAAACCGGCAGATCTCGGTATCATTTTTCATCGGGCGATGGAACTGTTTTCCAGAAAGATCCAGAGCAGCGGACGGGACTGGACAGAACTGACGCGGGAAGAGCAGAATGAAATGATGGGGCAGTGTATAGACCGGATCGCGGAGGAATACGGATTCGGGGTACTGCACAGCAGTGCCCGTGAGGAATATACGATCCGCAGATTAAAGCGGATTCTGTGCCGAAGCGTATGGGCGCTGCATCAGCAGCTCTGTGCAGGCAGTTTCAGACCGGCCGGATTCGAGGTCTCCTTTGATGCGGCAGGAGAGCTGGAAGCAGTAAATGTCCGGCTCGGTGAACAGCAGAGGATGCGTCTGAAAGGGCGGATCGACCGCATTGATACAGCAGAAAATGAGGAAGCCGTATACGTAAAGGTAATCGATTATAAATCCGGAATGACGCAGTTCGATCCTGTGGCATTGTATTACGGACTGCAGCTGCAGCTGGTGGTGTATCTGAATACGGCGCTGGAGATGGAACAGAAGCTGCAAAGGGAAAAGGAGCAGGAAAAGAAGGTCATTCCGGCCGGAATTTTCTATTATCGGATGCAGGACCCGATTCTGGAAAAGGAGACGGATACTACGGAACAGGAGGCGGAGGAGAAACTGCTGAAGAAACTCCGTCCTGACGGTCTGCTCAACAGCGACGGCGAGATTCTGCGCATGCTGGACCGCAATCTGGGAGGGGATTCTCTTGTGATTCCGGCAGGACTGAAAAAGGATGGTTCTCTGAAAGCATTTTCCAGTGCTGTGTCAACGGAACAGTTTGAGCATCTCTCAGAATTTGTGGAGCAGAAAATGGTCAGCATGGGCAGACAGATGATGAACGGAGTGACAGAACCGCGTCCGTTCGCGGACCGAAACGGAAGTGCATGCGATTTCTGCGAGTATTCGGATGTCTGCGGGTTTGACCGGAAGATACCGGAGCTGTGCCGGAAGCGGACTGCAGAGATCAATAAGGCACAGGCATGGGATAAAATTGCGGAGGAAGCAATAAAGCAGGAAGTGTACGGAGAAAATTGCGGAGAAGCGAAAGAAAAGGACGGAGATACGGATAAGGAAAAAGAGGGGGATAAAGGAAGCGATAAAGACAGAGAGAAAGACAGAGAGAAAGAGCAAGATAGAAAAAAAGAAACAGATAGAAAAAAGGATGAGGATAAAGGCACCGTCAGAGGGGAAGGTGATGTGTGATGGCAGTGACATGGACGGAAGAACAGCAGAAAGTCATTGATACGCGGGGATGTAACATTCTCGTTTCTGCAGCGGCGGGCTCCGGCAAGACGGCAGTGCTGGTGGCGCGGATCCTGAAAATGATAACTGATAAAGAAAGGCCGGTGGACATTGACAGACTGCTTGTTGTGACATTCACGAATGCGGCAGCAGCGGAGATGAGGGAACGAATCCGCGATGCTCTGGAGAAACGTGCGGAGGAGGAACCGGACAATGTACACCTGCAGCGGCAGCTGGTTCTGGTGCACAATGCCAGGATCACGACGATACACAGCTTCTGTCTGAATGTACTGCGCAGCCATTTTCAGACGGTCGGCATAGACCCTTCGTTTCGGATTGCAGATGAGGGGGAGGTGCTGCTGCTTGAACAGGATGCAGCCGGAGAAACGGTGGAGGCAGCATATGAGAATGCGAAGGAACAGGGAGATGCAGAATATATTCAGTTTTTGGAATCCTTTGCGTCCGGGAAAAATGACCGGATCGTGGAGGAACTGATTCTGCAGCTGTATCACTTTGCACTGGGACAGCCGTGGCCGAGGCGCTGGCTGGAAGAATGCCGGGCGATGTATGGCAGTCCGGGGCAGGCTGAATCAGAAGAGCCAGGAATACGAAAATGGGGAACACAGGAGAATCCGCCATGGCTGCAGTTCATTGTTGAAGATACAGGAAGGCTTCTGGAAGATATTTACGGGCAGGCGCTGGAGGCGCTGCACATTACAGAGGAGCCGGATGGACCATATCCGTATGCAGCCGCGATTCAGTCGGATCTGGAGAAAATAGAACGGCTTCGCAGCTGCGGGGATTATTACGAATATGCGGAAGCGTTCCGAAATATGGGGACATTTGCGAGACTGAGCACGAAGAAGGACGACAGTATTTCTCCGGAGAAAAAGCAGACCGTTCAGAATATCCGCAGTGAAGTTAAGGATGGCCTGGGGGCGATACAACAGAAATATTATTTTGACCGTCCGGAAACGCTGATGGAAGAGTTTGCGGCCAGCGGTATTTATATTCGTGTGCTGACCCGACTGACAGAGGACTTCATGGAACGTCTGGCCCAGATGAAGGCGGAGAAGAATGTGTTGGATTTCGGTGATCTGGAGCATCTGGCCCTGCAGGTGCTGGTAGAGGAGGACGCGGAATCGGAGGCAGTGAAAACAGACAGCCGTATAGGGAACGCGGAATCGGAGGCGGTGAAAACGGATGACCGTATTGAGTGCGGGGAGCCGGCGAAGAAAGCCGGGAGACAGAGCGGCACGTCCGGACGGGGATATCATCCGACTGCTGCTGCGAAGGAATACTCGGAACGGTTCGAGGAGATCATGATCGATGAATATCAGGACAGCAATCTGGTGCAGGAACTGATCCTGAACAGTGTGGCCGGACGGGGAAAAGACGAACCGAACCGTTTTATGGTAGGCGATGTGAAACAGAGCATTTACCGGTTCCGTCTGGCACGTCCGGAGCTCTTTATGGAAAAATACAGAACGTATCGCGGCGTCGGATCGGACGCATGCCGCATTGATCTTCACCGTAATTTCCGCAGCCGCGCGCATGTGCTGGAGAGTGTGAATGAGATCTTCCGCCAGATTATGACAGAAAATCCGGGCGGAGTTGTGTATGATGAGGATGCAGCTCTGTATCCGGGTGCGGTCTTTGAGCCGCGGCCAGGTGATGCCGTATGCGGCAGTGGACCAGCGAATATGAGCGAGGATGGAGCAGAAGCTGTATGCAGCAGCGAAACGGATGATTTCCTGATGACAGAGCTGCTGCTCCTCGAAGCGGATACTCAGACAAAACAGCAGGAGGAAGCGCGCCTTGTGGGCAGACGTATTCTTCAGATCGTCGGCCGGGAGGCGGTATGGGACAAAGAGCAGGGTTGCTACCGTCCGGCGCAGTATCGGGATATCGTGATCCTGCTGCGTACGGTCAGCGGCTGGGCAGAAACGTTCTCGGAAGTTCTGTGTAATATGGGAATTCCATGTTTTACCGGTTCACAGAAGGGATATTTCTCGGCGACGGAGATCCGGGTGGTACTGTCATATCTGCAGATCCTGGATAATCCGGTGCAGGATATTCCGCTGGCAGCTGTGCTGCACAGTGCGATCGGAGGATTTGATGAGGAGGATCTGGCACGGATCCGGATCGGTTCAGAGTGCAGCAGTTTTTACGACTGCTGCCAGGAGTACCGGAAAAACGGGGCTGATGAGGGATTGAGAACGAGACTGGAAGCGTTCTTTTCCACATTTGAATATCTGCGCGGCAAATGTGCACATACACCGGTTCATCTGCTGCTGTGGGAGATTCTTGAAGTGACCGGGTATGGGGATTATGCATCATCACTTCCGGCTGGCGCTCAGCGAAAAGCCAATCTGGACATGCTGGTGGAGAAGGCAATCGATTATGAGGCGACAAGCTATCGCGGTCTGTATCATTTTGTCAGGTACATTGAAAATCTGAAAAAATATGAAGTGGACTACGGAGAGGCCAATACAGGAACGGAGTCGGCTGATACGGTCCGCATTATGAGTATACACAAAAGCAAGGGACTGGAGTTTCCAATCGTATTTGTCAGCGGAATGGGAAAACAGTTCAATGAGACAGATATCCGCAGTCGTATTATTATGCATCCGGATTATGGAATCGGCTGTGATTACGTTAATCTGGAGAATCGTACGCGGACAGCCACTCTGCTGAAGAAAATGATCCAGCAGAAGACTGTGTCCGAGAATCTGGGTGAGGAGCTGCGTGTGCTGTATGTGGCAATGACACGCGCAAAGGAAAAGCTGATCCTGACCGGCAGTGTGACGGATGCAAAGGCGAAGACTGAAAAATGGCGCAGTGACGCGGCATATCGCAAAGAAACGCTGTCCTATTCCTGTCTGACCGGAGCGTCTGCGTATCTCGACTGGGTGATGCCGGCGCTGCTTCGCAGCAGGGCAGCGGAGGATTTCCTGAGAAGGCTGGAACTGGAGCCTGTTCCGGCGGCGGACGGAGAAAATGTTTCACAATTTCGGCTTCATATGTTTACACAAAATGAAACGGAGCAGGAAGAGCACCGGACGCGTACCGGAGCGTCCGTCCGGCTGCAGCAGCTTCTGAATCTGTCGCCGTACGAGTGTTATGATGAGGAAACACACGAATATCTGGATAAGGTATTTCGCTCAGTCTATCCATACGAGAGCGACAGCTGCATCACCGGCAAGCTGTCTGTATCCGAATTGAAGAAACTGTCGCATATTCCGGAGGATGAGGATATGGAAGAACTGTATCAGCAGGAGACGGTGGTGCCGCTGATACCGCAGTTCCGTGCAGAACAGGAGCCGCTGACGGGGGCAGCCAGAGGTACGGTCTACCATGCATTCATGGAATTTTTAGATTTTTCCAGGTCAGATGAGCTGGAAATGCAGTTGGAAGAACTGATAAGTTGTGGTAAAATGTCACAGGAAGAAGGAGAGGCGCTGAATCTGGAGGATATCCGGAAATTTCTGCGTTCCCGGACCGGAGAACGGATGGCATGTGCCGCACGGGCAGGACGGCTGTACCGTGAGAGACCGTTTGTGCTGGGGGTTCCGGCAAACGAGATCCGTTCCGACTGGAATCCTCTGGAGACGGTACTGGTCCAGGGGATCATAGACGCATATTTTCAGGAGGAGGACGGATCCATTGTGATTCTCGATTACAAGACGGACCGCGTTCCGGCACCGCAGGTGCTCGTGGAAAAATACCGGGCGCAGCTTGACTATTACGGGCTTGCACTGAAACGTCTGACCGGGTGCGAAATTCATGCGCTTGTGATCTATTCATTTTATCTGGGCAGGGAAATTTACCTGTAGCAAAGGATTGGAGTATTATGAAAAAACTGTATCAAAATCAGGCAGTCCGCTACATATTTTTCGGCGGCTGCACGACCATGGTGAATCTGGTCACGTACTATGTGCTGCGAACACTTCTGGGTGTGGATATTACGGCGGCCAATACGGCGGCGATTCTGACGGCTATCGTGTTTGCCTATGTTGTCAACAAGCTGTTCGTATTTGAACATCGTACGGAATCGCTCCTCGCGCTTCTGAAAGAAGCAGGCAGCTTTTTCGGGATGCGTTTCGGTACAATGGTGGTGGAAGTGCTGGGAGTGCTTTTGCTGGCATGTATCTGGGGAATGAACGATATGGCAGCCAAAGTCATTATTCAGTTCGTGATCATGGTGCTGAATTATCTGATCAGTAAATTTGTTGTATTTAAGGATGACAAAGCAGAGGCAGAGCAGGAACTTTCCGGGGCAAAGCAGGAAAAGAAACGCTCACGTCTGTATTTTCTTGGAGGATTTTTCCTGTCTGCGCTGGTGACCGGTATCGGATTTGCCCGGATGGGAGTATGGCCTTTCGGGGATAAGACGGTGCTGATCATTGATTCCCTGCATCAGTATCTTCCGTTTTATACGGATTTTCATGAGAAGCTGATATCCGGGGAATCGTTTCTGTATTCTTTTTCAGGAGGACTCGGTTACAATTTCTGGTCCACATACGCGTATTATATGGCGAGTCCGCTTAATTTCCTGATGGCTTTCATACCGACGGAAAATGTGTGTGACTTCATGGATCTGATCATCATGCTGAAGATCGGACTGTGCGGCGGATGTTTTTCCTGGTATCTGCATCAGAGAGATCCCGAGCGGAAATATCTTCCGGTAGTCTTCGGTATGATGTTCGCACTGAGCAATTTTATTATCGGCTATTATTTCAATCTGATGTGGCTGGACAGCATCGCAATGCTGCCGCTGATCATGCTCGGTATTGAACGTATCGTTAAGGGAAAAAGCGGACGGCTGTTCTGTCTGTCTCTGTTCTACGGACTGTGGTGCAATTATTATATCGGTTTTATGCTCTGTATTTTTGCGTGTCTGTATTTCCTGGTGCGCTGGATTTCCAGTGCGCAGATCACATGGGAGCGCGTGTGGAAGAGCTGCATTAATTTCGGCTGGTATGCATTGCTGGCAGGAGGAATGGCGGCGCTGGTGCTGCTGCCGGCCTATTACGGACTTGCTACCTCGGAGTCAATGCAGGGCAACAGCTTCCCGACTGTGATCAAGTTTTATGAGAGCCTCGGAGAGTTGTTGGAGAATCACATGGCATTTATGGAACCGGTCAATATTTCCAATTCGCAGGTGGGCCTGAACGTTTACTGCGGTATGGCAGCAGTGCTGTTGGCAGTGCTGTACCTGTTCGACCGGAAGATCCGTCTGCGGGAGAGACTGGCACATTACGGACTGTGTGCGCTGCTGCTGCTCAGCTTTGCTCTTAATATTCTTAACTATATCTGGCATGGCTTCCATGTTCAGAACGGACTTCCGAACCGGTTCGCTTTTATTTATATTGCAGTCCTTCTTGTGATGGCATACGATGCACTGGGGCATCTGCGCAGCTTCTCTCTCGTGGAACTGCTGTTCTCGGCGATAGCGCCGGCCTCATTTCTGGTTATGCGGATGCTGGAGCCGGAGCAGGAGATCGAGAGCTGGATCTTCTATATTTCCATCGGGCTGCTTCTGCTGTATCTCGGTATTCTTCTGGTCGGAAGATACGTGGACCGACTGAAACCGGCCGTGTTTAATATTATTATTTCTGCGGTGCTGCTGATCGAGGTGACAGCCAACGGAATTTACGGTATCTCCTGCAGCGGAAGCGTGACGAGAAGTATCTATCTCGCAGACCAGAGTTCCTATCAGACATTAATGGCCGGACAGGATGAGGAAGAAGGCAGCTTCTACCGGAGCGAGGTGGACAGACAGCGTATGCGCAATGTGACCATGTTTGTCGGAGGAAACGGTCTGGTCATGTTCAATTCCACGATGAGCGGAGATTTCATTGATTTCTGTGACAGTCTGGGAATTGAGGCCCGCACGAACAAGAACGGTTATCTCGGTGTGACAAAGCTGATGAACGATGTGTTCGGTATCAAATATATGGCATCCCCTTCCGGTATTTCGGAGACGATGTATCAGTTCCGCGAGGTGACATCAGACGGAGAGCTGACACTTTATAAGAATGACAATGCACTGTCGCTGGGATTCATGGTTAATGAGGATATCCTGAACTGGGATACCGAGGCAAGTGAACCGCTGGAGGTGCAGAACAGTTTTGTGGAGCTGGCCACGGGACACGAGCCGATCTTTGTGCTGGACCGATATATTCAGATGGAGGACGGTGAGAACTACGGTATCCGGATTCCGGAGAACAAGCAGGTATATCTCTGCATTGATACGAGGGTGGCAAAGATTTCTTTGAATACGCCGGAATACAGTAAGTCATACAGTGATTATACGGATCACCTGTATGTGATCAACGGATCGCTCACAAGCGATATGGCTGATTTTACCGTGGATCTGAAAGATTCGCAGACCACCGTACAGGCAGAGGTTTATACGTGTGCAGATTCCGAATATCAGGAGGTCATTGATCTGCTCGCCGCACACCAGATGACGGATGTTGCAGTGGACGGCAATTGCGTCAGCGGTCAGGTGCAGACCGATGAGGCCGGAATCCTTCTTCTGACGATCCCATATGATGAAGGATGGGAGATCACTGTGGATGGTGAGAAGACGGAGGCGCACGTAATCGGAGGAGCACTTACCGGTGTTTCACTTGATGCCGGTACACATGAAATTGAAATGAAATTCACACCGCCGGGACTGTGGGCAGGAAGCATGATCAGTCTGATCTGTGCTCTGCTGTACATGATTTCCGGTGCGCTGGAAAAACGTTACCCGAAGTGGTTCACATACAAAAAAGATAAGACTGGAAAGGAAAGTGACGGAACAATGGGATTTACATTTTCAGACAAGGCAAACCGGATTCAGGCAGGTATTTTTGCTGTGCTGAATGAGAAAAAGATCGAGATGGAGAAACAGGGAAAGAAAACCTACAATCTTTCTGTAGGGACACCGGATTTCAAACCGGCACAGCATGTGATGGATGCGGTCAGTGAAGCGGCAAAGAACCCGGAGAATTACAAATATGCGCTGATCGATATTCCGGAGCTGATTCAGGCCATGCAGGATTTCTACAAACGGAGATTTGATGTAGAACTGGCGGAGGATGAGATCATGTCGCTGTACGGTTCCCAGGAGGGAATGGCTCATATCGCGTGGGCGCTGTGCAATCCGGGTGATATTGTTCTCGTACCAAATCCGGGCTACCAGATCTTCAGCGTGGGACCGCAGCTGTGCGATGCCGATGTGCGCACGTACCCGCTGTATCCGGAAAACGGCTTTCTGCCGGACTTTTCCGCAATTCCGGAAGAAGTGGCGCAGAAGGCGAAATATATTATTGTAAATTATCCGGGAAATCCTGTCTGCAAAGTGGCGCCGGATTCTTTCTATCCGGAACTGATCGCATTTGCGAAGAAGTACAACATCATCGTTCTGCACGATAATGCATATTCTGATATTGTGTTCGGCGGCAGAAAGGGCGGCTCATTTTTGAGCTACGAAGGAGCGAAGGAAGTGGGAATTGAATTTTATTCCCTGTCCAAATCCTTTAACTATACGGGAGCACGTGCATCGTTCGCAGTCGGCAATGCGGAAATTATCCGTAAATTCAGAGCGCTTCGCACGCAGTTTGATTACGGAATGTTCCTGCCGGTTCAGTACGGTGCGATCGCGGCACTGACAGGACCGTTCGATGCTGTGGAGCGGCAGTGCGAAGAATATGAGGCACGCAGCCGTGCGCTGTGCGGCGGTCTGCGCGAGATCGGCTGGAATGTGCCGGACAGTGAAGGCACCATGTTCGTCTGGGCGAAGCTGCCGGAGGGGTATACGGATTCTGAAAAATTCTGCGTGGAGCTCATGGAGAAGTCAGGTGTCATCTGCGTACCGGGCAGCAGTTTCGGAAGCCTCGGCGAAGGATATGTGAGATTTGCACTGGTCCTGCCGCCGGAGAAACTGCGTGAAGCAGCACTCAGTATCGGCAGGAGTGGAATGATAAAGAACGCATAAAGATGGCAGAAAATCAAAACAGAATGATTTAAGACAGAATGTCTATAATAAGGTTATAAAATAAGAAAAGGTGTCTGGCAGCCAGACATCAGAGCTGCAGGCATGCAGGATAACAGGAAAATGAAAGAAAGGCTTGGTACAATTATGGCAGAGATTTTGAAACTGCTGCGTGAAGCGGCGGGAGAGAACTGCATACTGGAACAGGAAAGCATGAAGAATCATACGACCTTCCGGATCGGAGGACCGGCGGATCTTTTTGCTGCTCCTGTGACACAGGAGCAGACCGCAGCAGTCGTGCGGGTCTGCAGAGAGCAGAATTATCCGTTTTATGTGATCGGGAACGGCAGCAATCTGCTCGTGTCAGATCAGGGATATCGCGGACTGGTGCTGCAGCTTTACCGGAACTTCAGTGACATTTCAGTTGATGGTGAAGTCATAACAGTGCAGGCGGGAGCGATGCTTTCTGTGATCGCCAAACGTGCTCTGGAGGCAGGACTTGGCGGATTTGAGTTCGCATCCGGTATTCCGGGAACCATCGGCGGCGCGGTTGTTATGAATGCGGGCGCGTACGGCGGGGAGATGAAGGATGTTCTGACCGAGGTTACTGTGCTGACCCGGGAAAACGAGATCAGAACCGTGCCGGTGCAGGAACTGGAGCTTGGCTATCGGCACAGTGTGGTGCCGGAGAACGGCTGGATCGTGCTGGGGGCAAAGATCAGACTGAGGAAGGGCGACCCGGACGCAATCCGCCGGCGAATGGAGGAGCTGAAGGAACAGCGTGTTTCGAAACAGCCGCTTGAATTTCCGAGTGCGGGCAGCACATTCAAACGCCCGGAGGGATATTTTGCAGGCAAGCTGATCATGGATGCAGGGCTGCGCGGCTATACAGTCGGCGGAGCACAGGTATCCGAGAAACACTGCGGGTTTGTTGTGAACAGGGGAGAGGCGACAGCTGCTGATGTTCTGCAGCTGATAAAGGATGTCCGGACACGTGTCAGGGAACAGTTCGGTGTGACACTGGAACCGGAAGTCAGAATGCTTGGTGAGTTTTAGAGAAATAAGAGGAACAGATGATGAGATTTGTGATAGTGACAGGCATGTCGGGAGCAGGAAAGAGTACAGCATTGAAGACTTTGGAAGATCTTGGGTATTTCTGTGCAGATAATCTGCCGCTCCCGCTTGTTGAGAAATTTGCAGAGCTGTCTGCAACGATGGAGGGGGAGTACAGCAAGGTTGCGCTTGGCATCGATATACGAAGCGGGATCGACAGCAGGAAAATGCAGGCGCTTCTGGAAAGACTTCCGCTTAAGGGAATTACGTATGAAATCCTGTATCTGGATGCCTCCGATTCTGTGCTGCTGAAACGATACAAAGAGACGCGCCGCAGCCATCCGCTGGCGAGGGACGGCCGGATCGATGACGGCATCCGGCATGAGCGAAGCGAGTTGGAAGCGCTGCGTTCACAGGCGGATTATATTATAGATACCTCCACGCTGCTGACACGTGAACTGCGAAGTGAACTGGAGAAAATCTTTGTAAAGAGTGTGGAATACCGGAATATCTATATTACGATCCTGTCATTCGGATTCAAGTACGGGATACCGGTGGACTCTGA
Source organism: Candidatus Choladousia sp. (assembly GCA_045119335.1). Lineage (GTDB taxonomy): Bacteria > Bacillota > Clostridia > Lachnospirales > Lachnospiraceae > Choladousia. The sequence goes on from JBGVDJ010000006.1 coordinate 31,988, forward strand.
TCTTGTATTTGATGTGCGGTTTCTTCCGAATCCGTATTATGTGGATGAACTGAAGCACAAAACAGGCAGGGAGCAGGAGGTACAGGAATTTGTGATGAAAGCGGATGCGGCTCATCAGTTCCTGGACAGACTGGTGGATATGATTGATTTCCTGCTGCCGAATTATGTGGCGGAGGGAAAGAACCAGCTGGTCATCAGTATCGGCTGTACGGGAGGAAAGCACCGGTCTGTGACCATGGCTGAGCGGCTGTATGAGCATCTGAGCGGACATGCCGAGTACGGCCTGAAGCTGGAGCACCGCGATATCCTTGCAGGCCTGAACAACAACTGACGGGGGAAAGAATATGTCATTTTCGGGGGATGTAAAGCAGGAACTCAGTCTGCACAATCCGGAAGCGCGGCACTGCTGTCTGGCGGAACTGGCGGCTATCATCGGTATGTGCGGCGATGTGTGCATCTCTGCATCGGGACGCTATCGAATCAGAATCCACACAGAAAATGTAACTGTAGCAAGAAAGTGCTTTACATTATTACAAAAAACATTTAATATATGTAGTGACGTGTCAGTGCATTTACACAGAGGCGGCAAAACGGGTACACAGATATACACCGTGCTCGTGCGCAGTCATGAGATGTCGCTGAACATTCTCCGTGCTTTGAAGCTTCTGGATGCGGATGGTGAGGTCGCAGAACAGATTACTCCGACGAACCAGCTTCTTGTGCAGAAATCCTGCTGCAGAAGAGCATTTATCCGCGGGGCATTTCTGTGTGCCGGTTCCATCAGCAATCCTGAAAAGTCGTACCATTTTGAGATTGTCTGTGTTTCGCTGGAAAGAGCGGGACAGCTGCAGGCATTGATCCGGACCTTCGGACCGGATGCCAAGATCGTACAGCGGAAGAAGCACTATATTGTATATATAAAAGAGGGTGCTCAGATTGTTGACATGCTGAATATTATGGAGGCGCACATCTCTCTGATGGATCTTGAGAATATCCGGATCGTCAGGGATATGAGAAACACAGTGAACCGCAAGGTGAACTGTGAGGCTGCCAATATCAACAAGACAGTAAATGCGGCAGTAAGGCAAATTGAAGATATCCGTTATCTCGAGGCAGCCGGAGAGCTGGACAAGCTGCCAGATGGCCTTGCGGATATCGCAAAACTCCGACTGGCGAATCCGGATGCTTCTTTGAAGGAACTAGGGGAGATGCTGGTACCCCCCGTAGGGAAATCCGGTGTGAATCACAGATTGAGGAAACTGAGTCAGTTGGCGGAAGAGTTAAGGCAAAACAAGGAGGAAAACTATTATGATTAAGAAAGAAATCACGATTCAGCTTCCCAGTGGTCTGGAAGCCAGACCGGTTGCAATGCTGGTACAGGTAGCAAGTCAGTATGAAAGCGAGATTCATGTTGAAAGCGAAGGCCGTACAGTGAATGCAAAGAGCATCATGGGGATGATGACTCTTGGTCTTGATACAGGAGAAAAGGTCGTGGTAATTGCTAAAGGTACAGATGAGACGGAAGCCGTTCAGAATATAGAAGCATATCTCAGTGCTACAAAATAGACTGTACATAGGCAGATCATAAGAGTATACGACATGAACAGAGCCGTTCCATATACAGGAGCGGCTCTTACTTTTTGCCTTTCTGAATTTCAGATCGTTTTATTTCTGCTTGCGGATGGTACTCCTCCGCTTTTTCTTTTCATTATAGAGTGCACGGTCCGCATCATCCAGCATCTCGGAAATTGCCACATCTTCACTGCAGATAAAATGGCGGCATCCCATCGAGAGTTCGATATAAAAATCTTTACCTGACTGTTCATTATATTTCTGATTCAGCTGTTTCACACGGGTAATGATCTGCTGTTCGATCTCTTCAGCAGGACTGAGCAGGATGGCTACAAATTCATCACCGCCGATGCGGCCTACTGCACCTGCATCAGGAACAGCTTCCTGCATGACCTCAGCGCAGCGTCTGATTGCGAAGTCACCTTCTTTGTGACCGAAGGTGTCATTGATCTCCTTCAGATGGTCCAGATCACCAAAGATGATGACTGCACGTTTGCCGAGGTTGTCATGATTCAGGGCAACCGCCCGTTCCATGAAACCGCGCCGGTTCAGACATTCCGTCAGGGAATCATATCTGGAAATGGAATTCAGCATTTCGTTTTTTGCATTGATCTCTCTTACCAGCTGTTCGAGGCGCTGCTGTGTTGCTCTTTGCTGCAGGGAAAGCTCATGAAAGTGCAGAGCATTGCCCATCTGCATGCTGATCAGGTAGGAAAGCCCGAAGTTGGAAGGATTGATTTCTGTGACCAGTATTCCGTATTGAATTTCCCCTGCGAACAGGCAGAAGATCGACATGGTATACGGATGCCCTGACAGATGGAATTTTCCAATGCCGTTTTCGGGTGTGAGGATCGGCCGGTCATGCTCGGGATAGGAATGGATCGTATTTCCTTCCTGGGAGGCTGCCAGATACATTTGCTTCGGCGGATGCCACGTCTCGCCTGCTTTATGCACGATCGGTTTTTCAAAAATATAAAGATAGGAGCTGCGTGCCTTCAGTGCCGAGAGCTTCCGCATTCCGCTCCGGTAAAATTCCGCTTCATCCTCAATATTATCGATCATATCACGCGAGATGAGCGGGAGAAACCAGGTCTCCTTTTCATAGGTGGTATAGCGGTCGCTGTCGCTTTTGAACAGATGCGAAAAAAACATATCCTGTACAGCATCCTTCAGATCAAGAACTGCAGTGACCTCTTTTTTCCAGGAGTCAGTCTCCTCCATGGTCTGTGAGATCCATTCACTGAAGTAGTTGTTGAAGATGCGCAGCATGGTATTTGCCGATATGTATTTTCCGGCCTCGGAACCCAGAAGCAGACTGAGCTGGAGCAGAAATTTTTCTTTATTTTCTTTTCTGGTAAAGTCGATATCGAACAGTGTGCGGATGCTTGTGCGGATAAAATGACTCATGTCCGCATTGGAATTGGCAAGCATGATCCGGTCAAGAATCTGATCCGCAATTGCTTCCGCAAATGCCTCGGATACACGTCCGACAGTCTTTTCCGGAGCAAGGATATTTCGCCGTATTTCGCCGCAGCCGCAGGATGCACGGTATTTGACCTGAGCCGGTACGATCACAGAACGCGTTGGTCTGCCCATGATCAGATCGATGGCTCCGCTCACGGCATTGTATCCCATATCGTAAGAATTCTGGAGCACGGTAGTAAGCGGCGGATTCATTGATTCAGCGACATCCCAGTCATCATATCCGGTGACTGCGATATCATTGCCGACAGACAGACCTCTTCTGGAACATTCACGATAGGCGGTATCCGCCATAAGGTCATTTGCGCAGACCATCGCTTCCATCTGCGGATAATCATCGAGCAGACGGTTCACCTGTGTCTCGACACAGGAGGAATAGTCTCCATATTCAATGCGGTCCTCGTCGAATGGAATATTATATTTTTTCAGTACATCGAGAAATGCAGATTTGCGCTCGGTGGCATCTGTATTTCCGCGCGGACCGGAGAGATAAGTAAACTCCCGGTATCCGTGATCGCGTACGAGATGTTCCACCACCTCATACATGCCATTGTAATTGTCTGCAATAATGGAAGTGCCGCGATGAGTTTCATCCCGCTCTTCCACAATCACGTACGGAATTCCCTCGAACCGTTTCAGAAAAGTATACTTGTCCTCATTTTCAAGAAAAATACACAGAGTTCCGTAGGAGATGATCAGTGCGTCGACTTTACCGAACTGCGTGTAGTCGTAAACAACATTGAACTGATAATCATAATCGTCTCCCGTGTCATTTCCGAAATAAGAGCGATAGTAATACTGACTGTGAATGCCGAGGAAAAACAGTACATTAACCTGGAGCTTTTCGGCTGAGTGATAGATCCCGCGCATCATGTCCATCGTGTGCGGAGAATTCGCATTGCCGATCAGGACTCCGATCGTAAAACGTTCTGCCATTTGTAAAACCCTCTTTAACCCATTACTTTGGAATTTATTATATCATAACTTACAGGACTTGACTATGAGAACTCCCGGTATAAACCGGAAATAATTTGCACTGTCGGCAGAAAGTGAAATGTAAAAACGGATTGCTAACTTTCTGCGAGTTCGATATAATGCAATAGAGTGATGCACAGAGAGTGCAGCAAGCCGAAGGGGGCATGGGGGATGCCTTCCGGAAGAGGCACATGCAGAAAGCGGGGGATGAATATGACATATATTGCAGCCGGAGAACGGTATCAGAGAATGAAGTACAATCGCTGCGGTTGCAGCGGTCTGCTGCTGCCGGAGATTTCGCTTGGATTCTGGCACAATTTCGGTACAGATGCACCGTATACGAATATGAAGCAGATGTGTTTTACCGCATTTGACAATGGAATCACACATTTTGATCTGGCGAATAATTACGGACCGGAAAACGGAAGTGCGGAGGAGAATCTCGGCAGGATTCTGAAACAGGAAATGAGTGCCTATCGTGATGAGCTGATCATCAGTACGAAGGCCGGATATGACATGTGGGATGGGCCTTACGGAGACTGGGGCAGCAGGAAATATCTGATTGCAAGCTGTGACCAGAGCCTGAAACGTCTGGGTCTTGATTATGTGGATATTTTCTATCACCACAGAATGGATCCGGAGACTCCGCTGGAGGAGACGATGATGGCGCTCGACCAGATCGTAAAGAGCGGCAGGGCGCTGTATGCCGGTATTTCCAACTACGACGGACCGACCATGAAGCGTGCGGCGGAGATTCTTGCAGATCTGAAGTGTCCGTTCGTGATCAATCAGAACAGCTATTCCATATTTAACCGTACGATTGAACAGAACGGTCTGAAGGCTGCCGCAGCAGAAGAAGGCAAAGGCATTATCTGTTTCAGTCCTCTGGCGCAGGGACTGCTGACTGACCGCTATCTGAACGGGATTCCGAAAGACAGCCGGATCGCTTCTGACGGAAGATTTCTGAATGAGAGCGCGCTGACCGGGCAGCGTCTGGCGCAGATCCGTGCACTGAATGAACTTGCAGCCAAGCGCGGTCAGACTCTGGCACAGATGGCGCTGTCGTGGATTCTGAGAGATGGAATTGTGACGAGTGTACTGATCGGTGCGTCGCGTCCGGCACAGATTGAGGAGAATATAAAGATTGTGAATCGTACTCCGTTTACCCGGGAGGAGCTGGAAATGATCGATAAGATCGCACAGGGCGGGCAGCCGGTCTGAACGGCAGGTGTGTCCGGCGGCATCAGCCGGATTGCGCGGAGAATAAAAATGGAGAGAAGAGAGGTTGGATGCGGCATGGAATTATGTACGGCCGGAAGTCTTGATAAGAAATTTATTCTGGAACTGTATCTGCGGGCATTCCCGGAATCAGAGCGCAAGCCGTTTTCGCTGATTGAGCGTAAGGCGGCTATGGGAGAAATGGAGATTCTGCTGATACGGGAAAATGGAAAGAGAGCAGGTCTGGCGATTACAGTCTTGCAGGAAAACCTTGTCCTGCTCGATTATTTTGCGATTGCGGAGGAATTTCGCGGGCAGGGAATCGGGTCAGACGCATTGCAGATGCTACTGGCACTTTACAGCGATACCCAGTTCTACCTGGAGATAGAACGGCCGGACGAAACGGCACCCAATCAGGCAGAGCGTCTGCGGAGAAAGTCATTTTACCTGAGAAACGGAATGCTGGATTCAGGGATATGCATCGAGCTGTTCGGAGTGGAGATGGAACTGCTGTCTTCACGTCCGGGGCTTGATTATGCACAGTGTGAGCTGCTGTACCGGAGTCTGATCGGGCCGATGTACCGGAAAAATGTAAAGCGGATCGACTGAGTTCGGAGAGCAGTGAAACGGGGAGCGGCCCCAATCTGCCTGAGAGAAAACAGGCAGACGGAACTTGCGGAACCGAAAGAGTCAGAAAAGCGGATCTGTCCGTACGGAAGCACGGCAGGCATAAAACAGGGAAGGAAAAGAGAAATGCAGCAGAAAAATACATTGAAATATGCATTTATTGCATCACTGCCGGTCATGGCCGGTTATCTTGTGCTGGGGATGGGATTCGGAATCCTGCTTCAGGACAAAGGATATGCCTGGTGGTGGGCTCTGCTGATGAGCCTGACGATCTATGCCGGTTCCATGCAGTATGTGGCAGTGGATCTTCTGGCTGCCGGGGCAACGGTTCTGGCAACTGCAATGATGACGGTCATGGTCAACGTCCGCCATCTGTTTTACGGCATTTCGATGCTGGAAAAATACGGAAAGGCCGGGAAAGAGAAGAACTATCTGATCTTTTCGCTGACGGATGAGACGTATTCTCTCGTCTGTGCTCCGCAGTTTCCGGATGGCGTGGATGAGAGATGGTATTATCTTTTTGTATCTCTGCTGGATCAGTTATACTGGGCAGTGGGAGAAGGCGGAAAACCACCTGCCGGCCGTTACCGGAGTGCTGATCTCCGTTTTGTGCCTCCTTATATTCGGGGCGGAAAATTTCCTGATTCCTTCCATGCTCGGAATTACAGGCACCCTGTTTGTGGAGCGGCGCTGGCTGGAGGCTGGGGCTAAAGCTGCTGCAGACAAATCAGAGAAAGCCGGAACAGCAGTCCGGGAAGACGAACCGGAGGAAGCGGGAGATGCAGTTCGGGAAGGTGAGCCGGAGGGAGTGGGAAATTTGGCCGGAAAAAATGAGCCGGACGATGAAAAAGGAGGAGAAGGCAGATGACAAATACGGGACATTCCTTATTATTAATTGCTGTCATGGCGGGAATTACTGCCCTGATCCGTTTCCTTCCGTTTCTTGTGTTCCGCAAAGGGACACCGGGACCGGTCCTGTATCTTGGAGAAGTGCTTCCCTATGCGATCATGGGCATGCTTGTGGTCTATTGTCTCAGGAACATTTCGTTTGTGAGCAGTCCGCACGGCATTCCGGAACTTCTGTCCGTGCTGTTGGTGATTGTACTGCATAAATGGAAACATAACACGCTGCTGTCTATACCGGCAGGTACGGTCTGCTATATGCTTCTGGTACAGTTGGTGTTCTGATACAGGAAATTTTATGGTGTAATGCTTATTCGGCTGTTCATTCCATTTTTATTGTTTATTTATTGCCGGACTCACTTTGCTGTGGAAATTTCCGGCAGATTCAGTTATAGTAAGAACAGTGGCAGATACAGATCTGCTGTGGAAAAGGAAAGGAGATACACACAATGAACAAACCGGTTCTGGTTGTAATGGCTGCAGGTATGGGCAGCCGCTACGGCGGTCTGAAACAGATCGATCCCATCGATTCATACGGCCATATTATCATGGATTTTTCCATCTACGATGCGATCCGTGCAGGATTTCGCAAAGTAGTGTTTATTATCAAGAAAGAAAACGAAGCTGATTTCCGTGCAGCGATCGGCGACCGCATGGCAGAGCAGCTTGAAGTGGAATACGTATTTCAGGATCTGCACAATCTTCCGGAGGGCTATGAGGTTCCGGACGGACGAATCAAGCCGTGGGGCACCGGGCATGCGATTATGAGCTGTATTGGTGTGGTGGATGGACCGTTTGCAGTGATCAATGCCGATGATTATTATGGAAGCCATGCATTTCAGATGGCATACGATTTCCTGTCCGGCAATGATGATGATGATGGAAAATACCGGTATATGATGGTTGGTTATCAGCTGGAGAACACGCTGACGGAGAATGGTCATGTAGCGCGCGGGGTATGCGTGACAGATGAAAATGGTTATCTTTGTAAGATCAACGAGCGCACCCGTATTGAGAAGCGCGGAGACGGGGCAGCGTATACAGAGGATGACGGAGCAACCTGGATCGGTCTTCCGAAGGGGAGCACCGTGTCCATGAATATGTGGGGATTCACTTCCAGTATTCTGGTTGAGCTGAGACAGCGTTTCCGCGTATTTCTGGATGAGAATCTGGAGAAGAATCCGCAGAAATGTGAGTATTTCCTTCCGTTCGTAGTGGATGAGCTGCTTAATGAAGAGAGGGCGACGGTGCAGGTGCTGACTTCAAAGGACCGCTGGTATGGTGTGACCTACAAGGAGGATAAGCCGTTTGTCGTTGCTGCTATTCAGAGGCTGAAGGATGAGGGACTGTATCCGCAGAAACTGTGGGAAGAATAGGACGGACAGAGATCTGATATAAAACATGATCCGAAGAATGTAAAAGAGAAATGTGACTGCATAAGAGAAAACTCAGAATGCAGAGCATTTCTCTTTTTTAATCTCACAGGGCAAATCTGCGGCCTGCCCTGAATGGGTAGAAGCGATCTGGTCGGGAAACTGTCTGAGTCAGACGGCGGGTAAACATCGACCGGGAAGCTGCGCGGTATACGGATTCAGGAAAAGTAAACGTTTTAGAAAAAACACTCCAAAAACAGTGAAAACTGCTTTTAAAAAGAAAAACCGGAAAAATACTTAAAAAATCAGAATCTGATTTTTAAAGTAAAATTGTACAATTGGTAGCGTTTCCGAAAGAACAAAACGACTAAAATGGAAAAAGTGACGAACAACAGGTTGACAAATTAGTTGAAATGCTGTTTGATTGTAATCAGAAAACGATTAAGTAAAGGCAGATTCAACAAGCGAGGAGAAAAGCATGGTTTCCATGAAGGATGTTGCGGCAGCCTGCGGAGTATCTGTAGCGACTGTCAGCAAGGCGTTAAGTAATCACAGAGACATCGGTGAGAACACAAGGCGGCAGATCAAGGAGATGGCAGACCGGATGGGATATCTTCCGAATCAGTCAGCCAGATATCTGAAGACGAACCGGAGTTACAACATCGGAGTGCTTTTTGAGGATGCAGCCGGCAGTGGTCTGACCCATGATTTCTTTTCGGGAGTGCTACAGAGTCTGAAGACGACGGCTGAGTCAAAAGAATATGATGTTACTTTTCTGAATGCGTCCTGTTCGGATATGTCTTATGTGGAACGGGCGAAGTACAGAGGGTTTGACGGAGTGGCGATCGCATGCTTCGATTTCACCAGTCCCAGGATTCAGGAACTTCTGCAGAGCGGACTCAAGATAGTTACGATCGATTATATCGCGGACAACCGCAGTGCAGTCCTTTCGGACAACATGGACGGGATGTACCGACTGATGCAGTACATATTTGAACAGGGCCATACAAGGATTGCCTATATCTACGGAGACGGCAGCCGCGTTACCAGACAGCGTCTGGCGGCATATTACCGGAGTATGGAAGAGCATGGAGCTGCTGTGCCGGAAGGTTACGTTAAGGAATCTCTTTACCGGGATACGGAGATGGCATATCGGCTCACGGAGGAGCTGCTTTCCCTGAAAGAACCTCCGACCTGCATTGTATATCCTGATGACATTGCATGTTTCGGCGGTATCAATGCGATAAGGGCAAGAGGACTTCGGATTCCGGAAGATATTTCGGTGGCAGGCTATGACGGTATCCGGGCAGCCCAGTATGTAGAACCGAGACTGGCGACGCTCCATCAGGATGTAAAGGCCATGGGGGAACTGGCAGCGTTAAGTCTGATTCAGGAAATTGAAAAGCCTATGACCAGTGTTCCGACCATTCACACAGTGCAGGGAATACTGATCGAGGGGCAGACGGTAAAAAAGTTATAAGGTATGTTATCGCAGGACATCTGCGTAGCAGATAAAAAGGTTATCAAAGATATTTTATAATAACTTCTCGGAATCTCAATGAATGAGATTCCAACTGAAAATTGACAACTGAATATCGTGCAGAAAAAGAAATTAACGAAAAATGGACATAAACATTGGACATAGTGGGTACTATGCCTTGAAAAATCTTATGAAGTC
>JBGVDJ010000007.1:0-182473 GCA_045119335.1 Candidatus Choladousia sp.
GCCTTTACATTATTTCTTCTTATTAGCAACAGTTCTCTTCGGACCCTTACGTGTTCTTGCGTTTGTCTTTGTCTTCTGACCACGAACCGGAAGGCTTCTTCTATGACGGATACCTCTGTAGCATCCGATTTCCTGCAGTCTCTTGATGTTGAGAGCTGTATCTCTTCTGAGATCACCCTCTACCATATACTGTTCATCGATGATATCACGGATTCTTCCGACTTCTTCATCTGTTAAATCTCTGACACGTGTATCAGGATTTACATTCGCTGCAGCCAGAATCTTGTTTGCGCTTGTTCTACCAATACCGTAGATATAAGTCAAACCGATTTCTGCACGTTTTTCTCTTGGTAAGTCTACACCAGCAATACGAGCCATGTAATTGTTCCTCCATTTTTCCTTTTATTGTCTCTAATTGGGGCAGTCATAGCCGCCCAGCCACCGTAGGTGACCTTTCCACTCCATTAAGCTGTGGATCTGTTGGCCTGCGCCGTCATCCTTGCATGGCATACTCATTCTGCACACAGCGGTTTCGCACAGAATCGTGGACTGCCAGAATCCTGGGGTGGTATTAAAAGCAATATCGCAACGAAATAAAATCCCAAACTTCCATACTAATCTATATTAAAAAGAATTAAGTTCTCATTTATTTCATCGTTCTATTGATCTGACGGTGATGGAATTCACTGTCATTTTCAAATTCCGCATACAATACGCAAAGTGCTGTCTGCGGTTCCGCCGATTTGATTCTTAACCCTGTCTCTGTTTGTGCTTCGGATTCTCGCAGATAATCCGGATGCTACCCTTTCTCTTGATAACTTTGCACTTTTCACAGATCGGTTTCACTGATGATCTAACCTTCATGGTTAATCCTCCTTTCACTGTGGTTCTCGCATTTTGGGCATAAAGACACACAGAGAGCGTGTCTCCCAAAAAGCTCGAAGTACATTATAGCACCTGCTCTTGTAAAATGCAAGCAGAACTTTCCAGTATTTCGCGACTTTTTATGGCTTTGTGACCCCGACCTCTCTGTGTTCTACAAAATTCGCTGTAACAGTCTGATGGATTCTGTCGACCCGTTCTTATTTGTCTCTCCAGATGATTCTGCCCTTGGACAGATCATACGGTGAAAGCTCAATTGTCACCTTGTCTCCCGGAAGGATACGAATGAAATTCATACGCAGCTTTCCGCTGATATGTGCCAGTACAACATGCTTGTTCTCAAGTTCTACACGGAACATTGCGTTCGGAAGCTTCTCGAGTACAGTACCTTCTACTTCAATGACATCTGCTTTTGACATATAGTCCTCCTGTAAATATGAATTAATTGTTTTCCTGCAGTTCCCGATAGGATTTCAAAATCTTTCTGATATGCGCATCCAGTGTGATGGACTGCATCTGTTCCAGCAGCGCCGTCGGAAGGTGTTTCACTACCTGAACATGCATCTGCTTTTTCTTTTTCGGATTCTCCAGCCTGCGCCGTTTTCCGTCTGCCAGCCAGAAATATGTGTCATCCGCTGCCAGAACGACATATACGGTATCCCTGTCATGTCCGGCTCTCGAAACCGCCAGCATTGTAGATGTATATTCTTTCATTCCAGCCTACCTTCCATTACTCAGTCAGCGTCAGGATTTCCGGTTCACCATCCGTGATCAGGACTGTGTTCTCATAATGTGCAGAAAGACTTCCGTCCTCTGTCACAACGGTCCAGTCATCGTCCAGCCACTCCACATCAGCACGTCCTGCGTTAATCATCGGCTCGATTGCAAGCGTCATTCCCGGTACAAGACGAAGTCCTCTGCTTCTCTGGCGGAAGTTCGGAATCTGCGGATCTTCATGCAGTTCATGGCCGATTCCATGACCTACAAGATCACGTACCACACCGTACCCGAAGGATTCCGCATAATCGCCGATCGCCGCTGAAATCTCATGCAGTCTGCATCCAGCCTTCGCAAATTCAATTCCTTTAAAGAAGCTCTCACGCGTTACATCAATGAGTTTCTGCGCTTCCGGTGAGATCTGTCCAATGCCATATGTTCTGGCCGCATCAGAATGCATTCCTTTGTAGATCAGTCCTGCATCAATGCTGACAATATCGCCTTCATGCAGAATCTTCTGCTTATACGGAATTCCGTGTACAACCTCATCATTGACTGAAATGCAGAAGGAAGCCGGGTATCCGTTATAATTAAGGAAATTCGGTGTACAGCCAAAGCCGCGGATCACCTTTTCCCCCAGCTTATCCAGTTCATAAGTGGAAATGCCCGGACGAATGGCTGCCGCCAGTTCTTTATGAACGATTTCCAACAGTCTTCCCGCCTCACGCATCAGTTCAATTTCATGTGCCGATTTGATCGTAACTGACATAATTAAGCCTCCAGAATCACTGTGATTGCTGTGAATACGTCATTCATATCCTGTGTACCGTCAACTGTCTTCAGAATCTGCTGACCATTGTAGTAATCGATCAGCGGCTGAGTCTGGTCATGGTATACAGTCAGTCTCTTCTGTACTGTCTCCGGCTTGTCATCATCACGGAGGATCAGTTTCTCACCGCATGCCTCACAGGTTTCGCCGGTCTTGGACGGATTGTACATTATATGATAAGTAGCACCGCATCCCACACATGCTCTTCTTCCGGACATTCTTGCAACAATGTTCTCATCCGGAACATCTACATCGATCGCATAGTCCATCTTCTCACCGCGTTTTGCAAGCGCAGCGTCAAGTGCCTCTGCCTGCGGGATTGTACGCGGAAAACCATCGAGGATATATCCGTTCCTGCAGTCCTCCTGAGAAAGACGGTCGATAACCAGGTCAACGGTCAGCTCATCCGGAACAAGAAGTCCCTGATCCATGTATTCTTTTGCCTTTTTGCCAAGCTCTGTACCGTTCTTGATATTTGCTCTGAAAATATCTCCGGTAGAGATATGCGGTACCTGATACTTTGCAGCGATCATTTTAGCCTGTGTTCCTTTTCCTGCACCCGGCGCTCCAAGCATAACTATTTTCATAATTTATACCAACCTTTCAAAAAAAGCCTAGATAGCATTTTAGTGCACTCCATTTCGCCGCACGGCAGCCGTTCAAACGACTGCCCGTGTACGGCCAAAGTGAAGTACACTATACCATGCTCCTTAATCTGTCAGGAATCCCTTATAGTTGCGAACCAACATCTTGGATTCGATCTGTTTTAATGTCTCAAGGACAACACCTACAACAATGATGATGGAGGTTCCGCCAAAGGAAACCGATGCACCGAAAACTCCACTGAAGAAGATCGGCACAAGAACTACAGCAATAAGTCCTACCGCACCAATGAATACGATGTATCCAAGAATTTTATTCAGGTAATCTGTAGTCGGCTTGCCCGGACGGATACCTGGAATAAATCCACCCTGCTTCTTCATATTATCAGCCACTTCAATCGGATTGAATGTGATTGAGGTATAGAAGTATGCAAAGAAGACAATCAATACGATATACAGAATCAGACCTACGGAATAGATCGGATTGCTGAAACTGAACCATTTGTTCTGATTCAGCATACCAACAATTGTTCCACCAATACCTGTTCCCACATCAGCACCGGTAAATGCGATGACCATCTGCGGAATAGACATCAGGGAAGATGCAAAGATAACCGGAATAACACCTGCTGTATTTACTTTCAGCGGGATAAATGTAGACTGTCCGCCTACCATCTTACGGCCCTGCATCTTTTTCGCGTACTGTACCGGAATCTTACGCTGTCCACCGTTGAGAACGATGACCAGAATAATGGTAAGTACCATAACTGCAATAATGATAACTGCTGCAAGTAAGCCCTGTGCAAGGGATTTGCCTTTGACAAACATCTCAAACAATCCCGTTATATCTGACGGAATACTGGAAAGAATATTTACCATAAGAATGACAGAGATACCGTTACCCACACCATTCTCAGTGATTCTTTCACCGATCCACATCAGGAATGCACTTCCTGCAGTAAGCGCAACTACTACGGTAAGTCCCTTCAGGAAGTTCATATCCGGAATCAGACCGGAATTACCGAAGCCGATTGTCATTGCTGTACTCTCAAGCAATGCAAGTGCAACTGTCACGTAACGTGTAATTGCAGTAATCTTCTTACGTCCGTCTTCTCCATCCTTATGCATCTCCTCAAGTGCCGGGATGGCAATTGTGAGGAGCTGAATAATAATGGATGAAGTAATGTACGGAGATACGCTCAATGCGAAAATAGACATTTTCTCGAAAGAGCCACCGGTGAAGGCGGAGAAGAAATCAAACACACCAGAGGACTGCGATGCAAACCACTGTGAGAAATAAGTTCTGTCTACCCCCGGCACCGGAAGCTGTGAGCCAAAGCGGATAACTACAATCATACAGAACGTGAAGAACAGTCTCATACGAATTTCTTTAATTCTAAACGCATTCTTCAGTGTCTGTAACATCTTAGATCACCTCTGCTTTTCCACCGAGCTCCTCGATCTTTGCCTTTGCGCCTTCACTGAAAGCATTAGCCTGTACTGTCAGTTTCTTTGTAAGTGTACCGTTTCCAAGTACCTTTACGCCGTCCTTAACACTCTTAACGATACCAGCCTCGATCATCATATCGATCGTAACAACTGTATCATTCTCAAATCTCTCAAGAGCCTCAATGTTGATAGCCTCAATCTCCAGAGAGTTTCTGTTTGTGAATCCTCTCTTCGGAAGACGTCTGTACAGCGGCATCTGTCCACCTTCGAAACCGATTCTCGGTGCTCCTGAACGTGCTTTCTGACCTTTATGTCCCTTACCGGCTGTCTTGCCGTTTCCTGAACCGTGTCCGCGTCCTCTTCTGAAATTATCACTGTGTACAGAACCTGCTGCAGGTTTTAAGTTTGATAAATCCATGATGACACCTCCTTATCTGAATATTCTTATGCTTCTTCTACTTTAACCAGGTGAGAAACCTGTGCAACCATTCCCTTGATTGCTGCGTTGTTCGGCATTACTACCGTTTTGTGCATTTTTGTAAGACCAAGAGCCTCAACTGTTGCACGATGTTTCGGGATAGCACCGATCGGTGACTTCACCAGTGTGATTTTTAATGTATCTGCCATGATTCAAACCTCCTATCCCAGAATCTCTTCTACAGATTTGCCACGCAGTCTTGCTACTTCTTCCGGAGACTTCATCTGCTTCAGAGCTTCCAGAGTTGCAAGAACAACGTTCTGCTTATTGTTAGATCCCAGTGACTTTGTACGGATGTTCTTGATACCAGCCAGCTCCAGTACGTTACGTGCCGGACCACCAGCGATGATACCAGTACCCTGCGGAGCCTTCTTCAGCAGTACGGAAGCACCACCGAATTTTCCGATAAAGTCATGCGGTACACTTGCGTTCTCGTTCATAGAAACGTAAATCAGCTTCTTCATAGCGTCTTCTTTTCCTTTGCGGATCGCTTCCGGAATTTCAGTAGCTTTTCCGAGGCCAGCACCAACATGGCCATTTCCGTCGCCTACAACTACCAGAGCTGTGAAACGCATAGTACGTCCGCCTTTAACAGTCTTGGATACACGCTTGATTGAAACGACCTTATCAGTCAGTTCGAGCTGAGTCGGGTCAATAATCTCATGTCTCATGTGTTTTTCCTCCCTAATTAGAATTCCAGACCGGCTTCTCTGGCTGCGTCAGCCAGTGCCTTGATCTTACCCTGGTAGATGAAACCGCCTCTGTCGAAGACAACTGTTGTGATGCCTTTCTCCAGAGCTTTCTTTGCGATAACTGTGCCAAGATATGCAGCTGCATCAACGTTGTTGGTCTTCTCCAGCTCTGCCTTTACATCCTTCTGAAGGGTGCTTGCAGATACCAGAGTGTTTCCAACTGTATCATCAATAATCTGTGCATACATATGATTATTGCTTCTGAATACAGCAAGACGCGGTCTCTCAGCAGTTCCGCTGAAGCGGTTACGAATTTTTCTATGCTTATTCAAACGAACTTTAGTTCTAGATTCCTTGCTAACCATCTTCACACTCTCCTTACTTATTTCTTACCAGTCTTACCAACTTTACGTCTGATAACTTCATCAGCATACTTGATACCTTTGCCCTTATACGGCTCCGGTTTTCTCTTTTCTCTGATTTCAGCAGCGTACTGGCCAACTTTTTCCTTATTGATACCGGATACGATGATCTTGTTACCATCCACCTTTGTCTCGATGCCTTCCGGATCTTCCATCTCTACCGGATGAGAATATCCCAGAGACAGAGTCAGCTTCTTGCCTGCCTTAGCAGCCTTGTAACCAACACCGTTAACCTCGAGAGTCTTTGTATAACCTTCGTTTACTCCGACTACCATGTTCTGAATCAGTGTTCTGGTAAGTCCGTGGAGAGATTTCATTCTCTTCAGATCGTTCGGTCTTGCAACTACTACATGACCATCTTCCATCTTGATTTCCATTTCCTTAGCGAGCTCTCTTGTAAGAGTTCCCTTCGGTCCCTTAACGGTAACTACGTTACCTTCTGCAATCTCAACAGTTACACCTGCCGGAATTGCTACTGGCATTCTTCCAATACGTGACATGCCTTTTTCCTCCTTACTTAGATTTTCGGAGAAGATCCTGCGTCTTCTCTGTTTTCAGTAACCAAATATATGGTAAAATGCATTCATTAAGTGTTCAGTGCCTACCAAACGAATGCAAGTACCTCGCCGCCAACCTGAAGCTTTCTGGCCTGCTTGTCAGTGATCACGCCCTGGTTTGTGGAAAGGATCGCAACACCCAGTCCGCCAAGTACCTTCGGGAGATTATCCTTGCCTGCGTATACACGAAGACCCGGCTTGGAGATTCTCTTGATGCCTGTGATAATCTTTTCGTTCTTGTCTGCACCGTATTTCAGAGTGATGTGGATTGTCTTTACAACGCCATCCTCGATCAGGTCATATTTCTTGATATATCCTTCGTCAAGAAGAATATTTGCAATAGCAAGTTTCATTTTAGATGCCGGAACATCTACTGTGTCATGTTTTGCAGTGTTTGCGTTACGGATTCTTGTAAGCATATCTGCAATCGGATCGCTCATTGTCATGATAGTTTCCTCCTAAATTCTTTCAGACTTTTCATGTCTACGAACTGCCTGGCAGTTCATGTTGTTAATTAGTTATATATAAGTAAAGCCTCCTGTTTTCGCTCATCTAAGCTCGTGCGCAGCTTTGCAGCTTCGCACTCGCCAAGGTTCGCGAATAGTCTTACACTGAATCCGGGCATTGAATTCTGCCCGTTCTCATTATGTGTTTCGACCTACCAGCTTGCTTTCTTAACACCCGGAATCTGACCCTTGTAAGCCAGCTCACGGAAGCAGATACGGCAGATGCCGTATTTTCTCAGGACTGAATGCGGACGTCCGCAGATGTTGCAACGTGTATATTCTCTTGTGGAGAATTTCTGCTTACGCTGCTGTTTGATTTTCATTGCTGTCTTAGCCATGAAATTTCCCTCCTAACTATTTCGTAAACGGCATATTGAACAATCTCAGTAATTCACGTGCTTCCTCGTCTGTCTTGGCTGTTGTAACGAAGATTACATCCATACCTCTGACTTTGTCGATCTTATCGTACTCGATTTCCGGGAAGATGAGCTGCTCTTTGATACCCAGTGCATAGTTACCTCTGCCGTCGAAAGCGTTCGGGTTAACACCTCTGAAGTCACGTACTCGCGGAAGAGCAAGGTTGATGAGACGATCAACGAACTCATACATCTTCTCGCCGCGCAGTGTTGTCTTACATCCGATTGCCATACCTTCTCTGATCTTGAAGTTAGCTACGGAATTCTTTGCTCTTGTGAGAACTGCCTTCTGACCTGTGATTGTCTCCATGTCCTTTACAGCAGATTCCAGAACCTTAGCATTATCCTTGGCTTCGCCAACACCCATGTTAACTACAACCTTGTCAAGCTTCGGAACTTCCATGATATTCTTATATCCAAATTTTTTGATCATAGCATCTACGATCTCATTCTGATAAACTTCTTTAAGTCTGCTCAACTTGTGCGACCTCCTCTCTCAATTAGTCGATTACTTCGCCTGTAGTCTTAGCTACACGAACTTTCTTGTCGCCATCCATCTTGAATCCAACACGTGTTGCCTGTCCTTTGTAAAGAAGCATTACGTTGGAAGCATCGATGTAAGACTCTTTATTCACGATACCGCCCTGCTGATTTGCTGCTGACGGTTTTGTATGCTTTGTAACCATACCGATTCCCTCAACGAGAACCTTGCCATCTTTCACAGCCAGAACCTTGCCGTCCTTGCCTTTATCCTTACCTGCGATAACCTTAACTGTATCGCCTGTCTTGATCTTATTCATCCTTTTGGCCCTCCTTATAATACTTCCGGAGCCAGGGATACGATCTTCATGAACTTCTTATCACGAAGCTCTCTGGCTACTGGTCCAAAAATACGTGTTCCCTTCGGATTCAGATCATCCTTGATGATAACTGCTGCATTCTCATCAAATTTGATATATGAACCGTCTTTACGACGAACACCGTTAACTGTACGAACTACAACAGCTTTTACAACATCACCCTTTTTAACAACACCACCTGGTGTTGCATCTTTAACAGAAGCAACGATGATATCGCCAATACCTGCATATCTTCTAGTAGAACCACCCATAACACGGATGCAGAGAAGCTCTTTCGCACCAGTATTATCAGCAACTCTCAGTCTGGTTTCCTGCTGTACCATGCCGATATACCTCCTAATATACTATTTAACCTTTTCAACGATTTCAACAAGTCTCCATCTCTTATCCTTAGAGAGCGGTCTTGTTTCCATAACTTTTACTGTATCTCCGATATTGCATTCGTTGTTCTCATCATGAGCTTTCAGCTTGTAAGTTCTCTTTACGATCTTGTTGTAAAGCGGATGTCTTACGTGGTCTTCTACTGCAACAACGATTGTTTTGTCCATTTTGTCACTGACAACCTTACCCGTACGGGTTTTTCTAAGATTTCTTTCCACGACAAATTCTCCTTTCTCTCAACCTGAATGCGCAACTTAAGCGTTTGCTTTCTCTGTGATAACGGTCTGAATTCTTGCGATGTTCTTGCGAACTTCCTTGATTCTGCTTGTGTTATCCAGCTGGTTTGTTGCGTTCTGGAATCTCAGATTGAAAAGTTCCTTCTTAGCAGCTACTAATTCTTCATTTAATTCTGCAGCTGATTTTGCCTTTAAATCTTCTACATACTTATTAATTTTCACTGTTATCACCGCCTTCTAAGTCTGCACGAGAAACGATTTTACATTTACATGGTAACTTGTGCATAGCAAGACGTAATGCTTCACGAGCAACTTCTTCAGGAACTCCTGCAAGCTCGAACATTACACGACCTGGTTTTACAACTGCTACCCAGTACTCAAGTGTTCCTTTACCGGAACCCATACGAGTTTCTGCCGGTTTAGCTGTTACCGGCTTATCCGGGAAAATCTTGATCCAAACTTTACCACCACGCTTGATGTAACGTGTCATCGCGATACGGGCAGCCTCGATCTGGTTGGATCTGATCCAGCACGGCTCTGTAGCCACAAGACCGAATTCACCATAGGAGATTGTATTTCCTCTTAACGCTTTTCCTTTCATGGAACCGCGGAACTGTTTACGACGTTTAACTCTCTTCGGCATTAACATAATTATTTATCGCTCCCTTCTTTTTTAGATGGAAGTACTTCGCCTTTGTAGATCCAAACCTTTACGCCCATTTTGCCGTATGTTGTATCTGCCTCAGCGAATCCATAATCGATATCTGCTCTCAGTGTCTGAAGCGGAATAGTTCCCTCGCTGTAGAACTCTGTACGAGCCATATCAGCGCCGCCAAGACGTCCTGATACAGCTGTCTTGATTCCAAGTGCTCCAGCCTTCATTGTTCTGCTCATTGTAGACTTCATAGCACGACGGAAGGACACACGGTTCTCAAGCTGTGCTGCAATGTTCTCTGCTACGAGCTGAGCATCCTTATCCGGTCTCTTAACTTCCTTGATATCTACGATCAGTTTCTTGGAGATCATCTTCTGAAGCTCTGCTTTCAGTTTCTCGATCTCAGCACCGCCCTTACCGATAACAACGCCCGGCTTAGCTGTGTGGATGATTACTTTTACTCTGTCAGATGCTCTTTCGATTTCAATCTTGGAAACACCTGCGCTGAATAATTTCTTCTTCAGAAATGTTCTGATTTCATGATCCTCGTACAGGCAATCAGCAAAATCAGCTTCTGCATACCATTTAGAATCCCAGTCTTTAATTACACCAACTCTAAGACCATGCGGATTAACTTTCTGTCCCATGATTGTCCTCCTTATTTCTCATTAAGCACGATTGTGATATGGCTCATTCTCTTTTCGATTCTGTAAGCTCTACCCTGTGCTCTCGGCTGAATTCTCTTCATTGTCGGTCCCTTGTTTGCGTAGCACTCTTCTACGTACAGGTTCTCAACATTCATTCCGTTATTGTTCTCAGCATTTGCAATTGCTGACTTTAATAATTTTGCAATCAGTTCAGATGCGTATCTCGGATTGTAAGTTACAATACCAAGAGCTGTCTGTACATCTTTACCTCTGATGGCATCCAAAACGTAACATGCCTTCTGAACAGAAACGCGAGCGTAAGATAACTTAGCTGACGGTCTCGTATCCTTCTGAGCATTTCTCTCTCTCTTGATCTGGGATCTATGTCCTTTAGCCATTGGATGTAGCCTCCTTTCAAAATATGCGACCCAATCGGTCTATCGTATATCGTCTGCGCAAAGCCGACTCTGCGCAGACCGATTATAATTTGATTATCTACGAGATTTCTTCTCGTCTTTGCCGTGGCCTCTGTAAGTTCTTGTTGCTACGAACTCGCCGAGCTTGTGGCCAACCATATCCTCAGTAACATATACCGGAACATGCTTTCTTCCGTCATGAACTGCGATTGTATGTCCAACGAACTGCGGGAAGATTGTGGAGCGGCGTGACCAGGTCTTGATCACCTGCTTGCTTCCTGCTGCGTTCATGGCATCTACTTTTTTCAGTAAACTTTCATCAGCAAATGGTCCTTTTTTCAGTGAACGAGCCATTGTTTACCTCCTTATATTCTAACCTAATTAGTTGATACCCTTACCGTCTCTTCTTCTTACAATCAGCTTGTTAGAAGCTTTCTTTTTCTTTCTGGTCTTCAGGCCGAGAGCTGGCTTGCCCCACGGTGTGCACGGGCCGGAACGTCCGATACCACACTTACCTTCACCACCACCATGCGGATGGTCATTCGGGTTCATTACAGAACCGCGAACTGTCGGGCGGATACCCATGTGACGTTTTCTACCTGCTTTACCGATGTTGATCAGGTTGTGATCTGAGTTTCCTACTACACCGATTGTTGCACGGCAGTTAAGCGGAACCATTCTCATCTCACCAGACGGAAGTCTCAGAGTAGCATATTTGCCCTCTTTTGCCATCAGCTGTGCGCCGTTACCAGCGGAACGAACCATCTGTCCGCCATGTCCTGCATACAGCTCGATGTTGTGTACCATGGTACCAACCGGGATCTCAGACAGCGGCAGGCAGTTTCCGATACGTACTTCTGCTTCCGGTCCGTTCATGACCTTCATGCCGTCCTTCAGTCCCTGCGGTGCAAGGATGTAAGCTTTCTGACCGTCTGCATAGCAGATCAGTGCGATGTTGGCTGTTCTGTTCGGATCGTACTCGATACCGATTACAGTTGCCGGGATACCGTCTTTATTTCTCTTGAAATCAATGACTCTGTATTTCTTTCTGGAACCGCCTCCGCGGTGTCTTACTGTGATCTTACCCTGGTTGTTACGACCAGAAGTCTTCTGCAGGGATACCAGAAGAGATTTCTCAGGTGTCTTCTTTGTGATTTCAGAGAAATCAGAACCTGTCATATGTCTTCTGGAAGGTGTATATGGGTTATAGGTCTTAATTCCCATGATGTTTCTCCTTTCGATATTAATTATCATGCTTCGCAGCATATACTTGAATAAGCCGACCGCTTATTCGTGACAACCCTTCGGGGTGTATCGCATTCTGAGACGCGATCACTCCCACGACTAAGGCTTAATCTTACAGACCTTCGAAGATCTCGATATCCTTGCTCTCTGCTGTCAGAGTAACGATTGCTTTCTTAGTCTTTGCTGTCTTTCCTACTACCAGACCGCGTCTTCTGTTCTTTCCGTCAAGGTTCATTGTGTTAACACTCTTTACCTTTGTGCCTTCGAACATTTTCTCAACTGCTTCTTTGATCTGGTTCTTTGTTGCCTCTGTATGAACAAGGAATGTGTACTTCTTGTCTGCCATAGCATTCATACTCTTCTCAGTAACAACCGGTTTAAGGATGACGTCATAGTACTTGATATCTGCCATTATGCATACACCTCCTCAATTGTTGCAACAGCAGCCTTTGTAACAACTACTGTGTTGTATTTCAGAATGTCATATACGTTGATCGTATTTGTCAGAGCTGTCTTCACATCAGCGATGTTTCTTGCGGAAAGAACCACATTCTGGTCGTTCTCGTTCAGAACGATGAGTGCCTTCTCTACCTTGAGTGCATCCAGAACAGCTTTCATGTTCTTTGTCTTGATTGCATCAAGCTTCAGCTCGTCAAGTACGATCAGCTTGTTCTCCTGTACTCTGGATGTCAGTGCAGACTTCAGAGCCAGTCTTCTTTCTTTCTTATTGATCTTGATTGTGTAATCTCTCGGTGTCGGAGCAAATACTACTCCACCGCCAGTCCACTGCGGAGCTCTTGTTGAACCCTGTCTTGCATGACCTGTTCCTTTCTGTCTCCACGGTTTTCTTCCGCCTCCGGAAACTTCAGAACGTGTCTTAGCCTTCTGTGTTCCCTGACGCTTCGTTGCCAGCTGGCTTACTACTGCCATGTGTACCAGGTGCTCGTTTACTTCCACACCGAATACAGCATCGTTCAGCTCCATTGTGCCAACTTCTTTGCCTTCCATATTGTAAACAGCTACGTTTGCCATTGTGTCTTCCTCCTTTCCTGTATTCAGGCTTATTTACCGGACTTCACTGTGTTTTTGATTGTTACAAGTGCTTTCTTCGGTCCCGGAACTGCGCCTTTTACTAAAATCAGATTGTTCTCTGCGTCTACGCGGATTACTTCAAGATTCTGAACTGTAATCTGCTTAGCGCCCATGTGTCCCGGCATCTTCTTACCCTTGAATACCTTGCTCGGGTCGGAACATGCACCGTTGGAACCTGCATGACGATGGTACTTGGAACCATGAGCCATCGGTCCTCTGCTCTGGCCGTGTCTCTTGATTGCGCCCTGGAAGCCTTTTCCTTTGGAAATTGCTGTAGCGTCAACCTTGTCGCCTGCCACAAAAACGTCTGCCTTGATTTCCTGTGCTACTGTGTAGCTCTCAGCATCCTCAAGCTTGAACTCTCTGACGTATCTCTTGTAAGAAACGCCTGCCTTGTCGAAAGAGCCCTTCTGCGGTTTATTAACCAGCTTCTCTCTCTTGTCAACAAAACCAACCTGTACTGCACTGTAACCGTCATTTTCAACAGTCTTAACCTGTGTTACTACACACGGTCCTGCCTGAAGAACAGTTACCGGAGTAAGAACTCCGTCTTCACTGAAGATTTGAGTCATTCCGACTTTTGTTGCTAAAATCGCTTTCTTCATTCTTTTCCCTCCTGTTTTTCTACAGCGGATCGCCTTTCGGTGATCATCCTAGTTAACAGAGAATGATATAAGTGGAACAAAATGTTGCTTCTATATCAACCTGATAGGATTTGCTTTGAATTGATTATTTCTGTTTCATTTTGATATCAATGTATACACCAGCCGGCATTTCCAGTCTGGATAAAGCATCCACCGTCTTCTGGGTCGGTGTGATGATATCAATCAGTCTCTTATGAGTTCTCTGCTCGAACTGCTCTCTGGAATCTTTGTACTTGTGTACCGCACGAAGAATTGTAACTACCTCTTTCTTCGTCGGAAGCGGAACCGGTCCGCTCACCTGTGATCCGTTCTTTTTTACAGTTTCGATGATTTTCTTAGCAGACGCATCTACCAGCTGGTGATCGTATGCTTTCAGTGTGATTCTCATAACCTGAGTTGCCATAAAAAAAGTCGCCTCCTTTTCGCACTTTGTTTCAGTACGACAAGCGGTGACTGTACACTCTTCCGTGTGTGTCCTGCGCACACGGTGCCCATATCTTTTCCTGAGCCCATTAAAATTTTGTACAGTGACTTGTCGCCAGTTTTATAACTTGACATTCGCTCCACGGAAAACCTGCCGTCCGAAGACCGCAGCAACCTCGCGCTTCTACGCTATCAATTCACAACGCTTGTATTATAAAGGAAAGCCCCTGCAAATGCAAGAGCTTTCTGAAGTTTTTTCTTTAAAATATGTGTTCTTTTTTCAATACAATTTCATTCGTTTTTTCTTTTCTTCTGATTCAGGAGCAAAAGCGCCCCAAGTACAAGAATGACTCCGGCGGCCCCGGTCAGAGTCATTTTCTCCCGAAATGCAAACACACCGATCAGCGTAGCCACCACCGGTTCCACTGTCGCCATAATGGACGCTCTGCTGTTTTCCACCCGGCTCAGTCCCAGTGTATATAGAATATACGGAAGAACCGTTGTTACGACTCCATACGCAATTCCGTAAGTGAAATTTCCCGGACTCTCAGTCACAAATACAAGAAGCGGATGCCAGTCGGCCAGGAACAGCACTGCAGCAAACGCACAGACAAACGTATACAGTGTCACCGTAAACGGATGATATCCTCTCTCCAGCGCAAACCTGCTGAAAATGGAATACAGGGCATACCCGAATCCACTGCCCAGTCCTGTAAGGATTCCCATCGTACTGATCGATGACTGATCACTCAGAATCCCGGTAACACAGATGCAGCCTGCAAATGCCATCAGCAGCGCCGTTACTTTTCTCGCTGTCAGTACCTCTTTGAACAGGATCCGTGACAGTATCATAACGAAGATCGGCGCTGTATACAGCAGGATAGCTGCCACAGACAGGGATGCCAGCACGATCGTACGGTTATAACAGTATCCAAAGAACACTATACTGCAGATTCCCGTCCCGAGAAAGCACCACAGATCCTTCCGGTTCAGAACGAGTAACTTCCTATTATATATGGAAAGAAAAACAGTCATCAGAACCACTGTCACAACTACACGGAGCGCCAGGATCTGCATCGCATCCAGACCGGCTTCCGTAAAACGCCGTACCCAGATCCCCATGCTGCCCCACATGATACCGGCCGTCAGAATCCCGGTGGTCGCAGCGGTCGTTCCGCCGGTGTACCGCACTTTTCTTTTCTCGCTCATGTCTGCCCCTCCGTTTCTTCCAGAAAATATGCGCAGAAGAATGACTCTTTCGCCAATTCCTCTGCGCATGTTTTTAATTCATTTCATTCAGGATCATTTACCGGTTCTACTGCACCTTGCCTGAAGCCACATCATCAAACTCCTGAAGCATCTGTGCATCCGGTTCTTTCGTGCAAAGGCTCACTGCCACGATAAACACCAGGCTGACTGCAAATCCAACCGCCAGAGAATACAGGCCTGTTGCATTGCCAAGTGTCTGTCCGCCCATGAGCGGTATGTAATCCCATACAATAACTGTCACACCGCCGGAAATAATTCCTGCAGCGGCACCTGCAAGGTTCGTTCTTCTCCAGAACAGGGACATCAGAACAACCGGTCCGAATGCTGCGCCAAGTCCTGCCCATGCATTTGATACGAGATCCATAACGCTGCTGTCCGGATCAAGTGCAATGATATAAGCCAGCACTGCTACCACGATAACCGTCACACGGCTGATCTTCAGAACCTTCTTTTCATCTGCTTTCGGGTTGATGATTCCTTTGTACAGGTCCTGCGCTACAGAGGATGCTGTAACCAGCAGCTGTGAATCTGCCGTGGACATGATTGCCGCCAGAATTCCGCAAAGGAAAATACCTGCAATGAACGGCAGCGCATACTGCTCTGTAAACAGTTTTGTAATAAGTTCAATAAATACATTCTCTGTGGATGCTGCGCCATCCTGTCCGAGAATGACCGGATACAGATATGCACGTCCGATCACACCGATCAGGCATGCCATTCCAAGTGAAATAAATACCCATACAATACCGATCGCGCGTGATTTCTTCAGTTCCTTCTCATCACGGACTGCCATGAATCTGGTCAGGATATGCGGCATACCACAGTAACCGAGTCCCCATGCCAGCTGAGATATGATCTCAACTGCAGTATAGTTGCGGTCTCCATTGCGGATCAGGCTCAGGTATGCATCTGTGCCTCCTGCCACACCGCTCGCTGCGATGTTTTCCATCATCGCGTCGCCGCCCATTGCAACGTATGCAATCACCGGCACTACCAGAAGTGCGATCAGCATCAGAGTACCCTGTACAAAATCTGTCACACATACAGCCATGAATCCGCCCATAAATGTATAGCCGAGAATAACTGCCGCACCGATGGTCAGAGACACTGTGTAATCCAGTCCGAATACGGAACTGAACAGCTTGCCGCCTGCTGCCAGCGCAGATGCTGTATATACCAGGAAAAAGATAACGACTACAATTGAAGACGATGCCAGAAGGATCTTCTTTTTGTCATGGAAACGATTCTCCAGATATGCCGGGAAAGTCAGGGCATTATTTGCACGGATCGTATAACAGCGAAGTCGTCCGGAAATACACATCCAGTTGAACACAGTTCCGATAAACAGACCGATGGCGATCCAGGACTGGCCTGTACCCATTGCATAAACAGCACCCGGAAGTCCCATCAGCAGCCATCCGCTCATGTCAGATGCCTGAGCGGAAAGTGCAGCCACCCAGCCGCCGAGACTTCTTCCGCCAAGGAAATAATCCTCGGAGTTACTGGTACGCTTCATGTAAACAGCGCCAATTACCAGCATCAACACCAGGTAGACGACAAATGCCGCCAGAATGATCATTGTTTCTCTACTCATTTTTTCTCCTCCTCATCACGGTAACAGTTTACTCTGCTGCCGTGGTAAAATATGTTTTTTATTATAATAGCAGAGAGGGGGATGCGTCAACTCTTTTATTCTCTCTTTTCGTCCTCCCCTCCGTGTTTTCTCTCTATGCGTATCCCGCCTGCCCTGTTTTCCCGTTCTCTCTGCAGATTCTGCTTGATTCCGCCTCCTGAATCGCTTATACTGGCTGCAGATTGTTTCTTATTATAATGTTATAATGCAATAATGTAACTGCCGCTTTTCACCCGGACAGGATGCCGACGCGTATCTGTCCCATGCCGCAGTTTCAGACATACAGGAGGATTTTATGTGGATTGCAGACAACTGGAAAGACTATGAAGTCATTGATACATCTAACGGAGAAAAGCTGGAGCGCTGGGGCGATTATCTGCTCGTTCGTCCGGATCCGCAGGTCATCTGGAATACTCCGAAGCAGCATTACGGCTGGAAGAAGAGGAACGGTCATTATCACCGCAGCAAAAAGGGCGGAGGAGAATGGGAATTTTTCGATCTGCCGGAGCAGTGGAGCATTCACTACCGCGACCTGACTTTTCACCTGAAACCATTCAGTTTCAAGCACACCGGTCTGTTTCCGGAGCAGGCTGTGAACTGGGACTGGTTCTCTGAGAAGATCCGGAATGCCGGCCGTCCGGTCAAAGTGCTGAACCTCTTCGCCTATACAGGCGGCGCTACGCTGGCCGCGGCTGCTGCCGGAGCTTCCGTCACACACGTGGATGCCTCCAAAGGCATGGTCGGCTGGGCAAAGGAAAACGCTGCTGCTTCCGGTCTGAGTGACGCTCCGATCCGCTGGCTGGTGGATGACTGTATGAAATTTGTAGAGCGTGAGATCCGTCGCGGCAACCATTACGACGGAATCATCATGGATCCGCCTTCCTACGGACGCGGACCGAAGGGCGAAATCTGGAAGATCGAGGAATCCATCCATCCTTTTATTCAGCTGTGCGCAAAGCTGCTCAGCGACGATCCGGTATTCTTCCTCGTAAACTCCTACACGACAGGCCTGGCTCCGGCCGTTCTGACCTATATGATCTCCACGGAACTGAAGAAATTCGGCGGACACGTGGAATCACAGGAAATCGGACTTCCGGTAACACAGAGCGGACTTGTACTCCCTTGCGGAGCATCCGGACGCTGGTGGAAGGATTGATATATCCCTCATGACAGGAGCATCTGTCTCGTACACTGCGGGCATTCGGACACCGATCGAAAGATTCATAATTCAGT
Source organism: Candidatus Choladousia sp. (assembly GCA_045119335.1). Classification (GTDB taxonomy): domain Bacteria; phylum Bacillota; class Clostridia; order Lachnospirales; family Lachnospiraceae; genus Choladousia. Next base: position 18,285 of record JBGVDJ010000007.1, read on the forward strand.
AAAAACAGCAGCCGACATTCCGTTGTCGGCTGCTGTTTTAATTCTGTTTTAATTCTGTCTTATTTCTGCTTTAATTCTGTCTTATTTCTGTTTTAATTCTGTCTTATTTCTGTTTTAATTCTGTCTTATTTCTGTTTTAATTCTGTCTTATTTCTGTTTTACTTCTGTTTTATTTCTGTTTTGTTCCTGCCTTATTTCTGTTTTACTTCTGTCTTAATTCTGTCTTATTTCCGTCTTATTTCTGTTTATTATCAGCTTATCATCCATCCGCTGTCAGCACAGCTTTCTGTTCACCGCCTAATATACAATATTCTCCAGCGGAACCAGATACTGCTCTCTGCGGTTCTTCTGTTCTGCCAGATAAGACTGGTCTGTAGAAGAATGCAGTTCCTGCAGATAAAGGTGATGGTTCTTCATGATATTTTCATCATTCTTGCCAAGCATCAACATGGCAATGCTGGAACACTGGTCTGCCACACGCTCCAGGTGAGTGAGTGCATCCATAAAGATGAGACCGGAATCAATAGAGCAGATACCCTGACACAGACGCGCTGTATGACGGTTTTTGAGAAGGAGTACCATATCATCAATTACCTCCTCCAGCGGTTCGATACGGCGGGCGATGGTCTCGCTGTCTTTCTCGATCGTTTCAACCGTAAGACGGAGAATTTCCATCACGGCATCACCCAGAATATCAAACTCTTTCTGTGCATTTTCGGAAAAAGCAAGCTCACCTTCGCTCATCTTCTTCGCCATCTCATCGAAATTCGTTGCATAATCACCGATACGCTCCACATTCGGTGTACACTGCATCAGCATACTGAGCATACGGTTATCTTTTTCATTTTCAATGCTCTGAGACAGCTCGATCAGGTAATTGTCTGCATTGTCCGCAAAGAGATCCAGCCGGTCCTCACAGGCCTCGATCTTCTCTGCCCGCTTCTGATCATATTCTTTGAACTGCTCCAGAGAACGTCCCACATTGTCATGGGCAGCCTTCGCCATGGCAGCAAGGGATTTAACCACCTGGCCAAGCGCAAGTGTCGGAGAGATCATCAGTTTCTTGTCCAGAGCGGCAAGTTCCGGATACTGATCCTCTTCCACCGGATCATCTTTGACGATCTTGCAGGAAATCTTTACAAGAACTCCTGTAAACGGAAGGAGAATAATTGCAGTCACGAGATTAAACAGAGTCTGGAAATTCGCGATAACGCCGCTGTCTACGATGCTCTCCCAAAGCTCCGGAAAAGCTCCCGCCCGACGCAGAAGCGTCATCACGATCATAAACAGAACGGTACCGATCGTATTAAAGACGATATGCACAACACCGGTACGTTTGGCATCCTTGGAGGATCCAATAGAACAGACAAATGCTGTCGTCACGCAGGTACCGAGATTGATACCCATAATGATCGGATAAACAAGGTCAAATGTCATAATGCCGGTAGTGGACAATGCCTGGATAATACCGACCATTGCCGAAGAACTCTGTATGATGACCGTAAATACCAGACCGGTAAGAATACCGAGGATCGGCTGATTGCTGACATAAGCCAGCGTATCAACAAACACCTGAGATTCTGCCAGAGGCTCAACCGCATCTGTCATGGAAACAAGTCCGGTAAACAGGATACCAAATCCCATACAGATCATTCCCACATTCTTGGTCACATTCTTCTTGATGAACATAATCAGAACAATACCAATAATCAGTGCGATCGGCGCCAGTGTATCTGGTTTGAAAAATGTAAGAATGGATGCACCTGACGACTCGATATCCATCAGTCGGAAAATCTGAGCCGTAACAGTCGTACCGATATTTGCACCAAGCACGATGCTGACAGCCTGACGCAGATTCAGAATACCTGCTCCGATCAGACCGACTGTCAGTACGATGGTCGCGGTAGAACTCTGGATAATAGCAGTTACCAGCGCACCGGTGAGAAGTCCCAGAAATGCATTGTGTGTCAGTTTCCCAAGAAAGTTTTTGAGTGCGGATCCCGAGCCCTGTTTCAGGCCATCACCCATAAGCTCCATTCCATAAAGGAACATGGCGAGTCCGCCGAGAAGTTTGATCAAGGTAAGAATAGTATTCATCTGTAAGCTCTCCCAATCATAATCAAAGTGAATAGTTCAGGGCCGTTTTACACAAAGGCCCTATTTCTGATTATAAATGATGCGACATATTCTGACAAGGAAAAACCATTCGTGATTTTACACATTTTTTACGCGTATTTTACGCAAAAATTTCCCGCAGATGCCGATTTTTCATGCAATCTGCGGGAAATATGGACACATTTTACTATTCTGTTTTATCTGTATTTTCCATTGCAGGAACCGTCTCCGAAGCTTCAGTCTCTTCTGCAGAAGTCTTATCTTCCGTCTCTGTTTCTGCCGCAGTTTCCTGGGCTGCAGATGCTGCCTCTGCCTCAGTCTCTCCTGTTTCCGGCGCTGCAGATGCTGCCTCTGCCTCAGTCTCTCCTGCTTCCGGCGCTGTCTCTGAAACTATCGGCGCCGCTTCGGAAGATATCTCTGTCACAATCCCTTCCGCCTTAACCACCGGTGTCGCTTCGGAGGACATCTCTGTCACAACCGGACGCTCTGCAATTCTTGATGGAGCCTCCTTATTCGGGTTCTCCGGAATTCCTTCCACCTCACGGAGAATTGCCATAAACTCTTTTCCGGTGATCGTCTCTTTCTCGATCAGGAATTCTGCGATACGGTCAAGAGCTGTACGGTGTTCGGTCAGCAGGCGCTTCGCCTCTTCATAGGACTCCTTGAGCACTTTCATGACTTCCTTATCCACATCCGCAGCAGTCATATCACTGCAGTTCATAACCGGACGTCCGTCGAGATACTGGTTTGCCTGCACCTCAAGCCCCATCAGACCGAAGCGCTCGGACATACCGTACTGTGTGATCATTGCACGTGCAACGCGTGTTGCCTTCTCAATATCATTGGCTGCACCGGTCGTTACCGTATCAAACACGATCTCTTCTGCCGCACGGCCCGCCACGAACTCAACAAGCATTGCACGGATCTCTTTTTCCGTATTCAGATACTTCTCTTCCTCCGGCACATTCATAACGTAGCCGAGCGCTCCCATCGTACGCGGTACGATCGTGATCTTCTGCACCGGTTCGGAATCCTTCTGCAGGGCACTGACAAGCGCATGACCGACTTCATGATAGGATACCAGTCTGCGTTCCTCTTTGCTGAGGATGCGATCCTTTTTCTCCTTACCTACCAGCACCACTTCCACGGATGCGAACAGATCCTTCTGTGAAACAGCCTGTCTGCCTTCCTTTACGGCCAGAATAGCAGCCTCATTGATCATATTGGCCAGATCAGAACCTACCGCACCGGATGTCGCCAGCGCAATCTCTTCCAGATCAACCGTCTCATCCATATGAACATCCTTGGCATGTACCTTCAGTACATCCACACGCCCTTTGAGATCCGGCTTGTCGACAATGACACGGCGGTCAAAACGTCCCGGACGAAGCAGCGCCTGATCAAGTACCTCCGGACGGTTCGTTGCCGCCAGAACCAGAAGTCCCTTGGATGTATCGAAACCGTCCATCTCAGCGAGCAGCTGATTCAGAGTCTGCTCACGTTCGTCATTTCCGCCGCCGTACCGGCTGTCACGGCTCTTGCCGATGGCATCGATCTCATCAATGAAAATAATACACGGAGCATTTTTCTTTGCCTCTTCGAACAGGTCACGGACACGGGATGCTCCCACACCAACGAACATCTCCACAAAATCCGAACCGGAGAGGGAGAAGAACGGACACTTGGCCTCACCGGCCACTGCCTTCGCCAGAAGGGTCTTACCTGTTCCCGGCGGGCCGACGAGAAGCGCGCCCTTCGGCAGCTTGGCACCGATCGTCGTGTATTTGCCCGGATTCTCCAGAAAGTCTACCACTTCCTGCAGAGACTCCTTCGCCTCATCCTGTCCGGCCACATCCTTGAATGTGACACCGGTCTCTTTCTGAACATATACCTTGGCCTTGCTCTTGCCGACACCCATAACGCCGCCTCCGCCGGACATCTTGCGCATGGCAAATGCAAAAATGACCCAGATAATGATAAGCGGCGCAAAACTCAATACCAGATTCAGAATTATACTCGTCGTTGTATCCGGGATCTCTTTTGAAAACTTGACACCTGCCTGATCCAGACGGGCAACCAGATTCGGATCATCCGGATTACCTGTGTAATACGTTACCTCCTGCTTGCCGAAGTAATAGGTCGCCAGCTCGTCCACCCTGGTCTTGATCTCAATCTGATCCGAATAGATAACCACGCTGTCAACTTCTCCCGCCTCCAGCATTTCCAGAAATCTGTCGTACGTAATCTCCACGGATGACGTGCTGCTGAACAGATTATTTACAAACGCCATGATGAGCAGTGTTGCAAGCGTAATGACCAGAAAAATCATAAAGGTCGAGCTGTTCTTGCCCGGCCTCTTCTGCGGCCCCTGTCCCCCTGACGGTCGTTTATCTCTCTGTTGATTATTATCCATGTCTTTCCTCCTCGTCTGCTTTCACGGAAAACGATGAAACACCGCCGCATTTCTGCACTATCAGCACTCCGCGAAGCCTGATAGTATTATAAATACACGTTTCCCATAAATCAATACCGCAAATCTAAATGTTTCATAAAATCATTGGGATTTCACAGATTTTTCAATTAATGCAGCTGTTTTTTACAGCTTCTGTATTCCATTTCTGTACATTTTCCTCCGAGCAAAATCCAGATGTTTTGTGAAATCTCCTCAAATTTGTCCGATTCGGCAAAAAAAGATAGCCATATTCCAAAAGGCGGTGTATAATGTACAATATTTGTGAGCTGCTGCGCAGCTTTACACCTTTATACACAATAATAAACATGCAGAAGACAGCCGGGTCAAGGACGCCCCGGATGGATTCTGCATTCTTGTTTTTCAGGAGGAATAGCCATGTCAGTAAAATACGTATTCGTAACAGGCGGTGTTGTTTCCGGCCTCGGAAAAGGAATCACAGCCGCATCGCTTGGCCGACTGCTCAAGGCCAGAGGCTACAAAGTGACCATGCAGAAATTTGACCCTTACATCAATATTGACCCGGGAACCATGAACCCGATCCAGCACGGCGAGGTGTTCGTTACAGATGACGGTGCCGAGACCGACCTGGACCTCGGACATTACGAGCGTTTTATTGATGAAAGCCTGACCAAAAATTCCAACGTCACCACCGGAAAAATCTACTGGTCCGTCCTGCACAAAGAGCGCCGCGGCGACTACGGCGGAGGAACCGTACAGGTCATTCCGCATATTACAAACGAGATCAAGAGCCGGTTCCACCGTGATTATTCGACAGAGGAAACGCAGATCGCAATTATCGAGGTCGGAGGAACCGTCGGCGATATCGAGAGCCAGCCGTTTCTGGAGGCCATCCGTCAGTTCCAGCATGACATCGGACACGAAAACGCGATCCTGATCCATGTCACCCTGATTCCGTACCTGAAAGCATCCGGCGAAATGAAGACCAAGCCGACCCAGGCCAGTGTAAAGGAACTGCAGGGAATGGGCATCTGGCCGGATATCATCGTCTGCCGTTCCGAACATCCGCTTGACCAGCAGATCAAAGAAAAGATCGCTCTGTTCTGCAACGTTCCGAGCGGACATGTCCTGCAGAACCTTGATGTGGAATATTTATATGAAGCTCCTCTTGCAATGGAACGCGAAAACCTGGCCCAGGTGGCATGTGAATGTCTGCACCTGCCGTGTCCGGAACCGGATCTGGATGACTGGAAGGAAATGGTTGCGGCACTCCGTTCTCCGGTACGCGAAGTAAACATTGCTCTGGTCGGAAAGTATATCCAGCTTCATGATGCGTATATCAGCGTTGTGGAGGCACTGAAGCACGGCGGTATCGTCAGCCATGCGACCGTCAATATTCACTGGATCAATTCGGAAGAAGTGACAAGAGAAAATGCAGGCGAACTGCTGAGCGGCATGGACGGTATCCTGGTACCGGGCGGTTTCGGCGACCGCGGAATCGAAGGAAAGATCGAAGCCATCCGCTATGCCCGCCTCAACAAGATTCCATTCCTCGGCCTCTGCCTCGGCATGCAGCTCTCTATCGTGGAATATGCGCGCAACGTCGCAGGCCTTGCCGATGCACACAGTATTGAGCTGGATCCGCAGACTCCGCATCCGGTCATTGCTCTTATGCCTGACCAGAACGGTATTGAGGATATTGGCGGCACTCTCCGTCTCGGCTCCTATCCGTGTATCCTGCACAAAAACTCCAAAGCGTATGAACTGTACGGCACTGAAGAAATCCACGAGCGTCACAGACATCGCTACGAAGTCAACAACGATTACCGCAGGATCCTCACGGACAACGGCATGACCCTCTCCGGAATCTCCCCGGACGGCCGCATTGTGGAAATGATCGAACTGAAGGACCACCCGTTCTTCGTGGCCACCCAGGCTCATCCGGAACTGAAATCCCGCCCGAACCGTCCGCATCCGCTGTTCCGCGGTTTTGTGGAGGCGGCAATCGAGCAGCACGAATCTTACAAATAAAAAGGAAGCCTCCATTCCGCCGGAGCACGATCCTCGCGGAGCATTCACTTCACAGGAGACGAAGTTTTCTGATAAAAAAGGTGCACAGCAGACGAACACTTTTCCGTGTACGTATGCTGCGCACCTTTTTGATTTCGATGTCCGGACAGACACCGTTACTTCCTGTTAATTATCATCTTTTCAGAAACAGTCGCCAGTCAGACCTCTGCATCGTCCTGACCTGTTGCTTCACAGTATGATCAATGATGGAACAGTCTGATACCTGTAAATGCCATTGCCATTCCGTATTTATTGCATGTTGCAATAACGTCCGCATCACGCACGGAACCGCCCGGCTCTGCGATATATTCCACACCGGACTTGCGTGCGCGCTCAATGTTGTCACTGAACGGGAAGAATGCGTCAGATCCCAGTGCCACACCGCTCATCTGATCCAGCCATGCGCGCTTCTCAGCCTCTGTAAATACTTCCGGCTTCTCTGTAAATACCTTCTCCCATGCTCCGTCAGCCAGTACATCCATGTATTCTGCGCCGATATAAACATCGATCGCATTGTCACGCTCTGCTCTTGTAATCTTGTCAGAGAACGGCAGGTTCAGCACCTTCGGGCACTGACGCAGGAACCAGTTATCTGCCTTCTGTCCTGCCAGACGTGTACAGTGAACTCTGGACTGCTGTCCTGCACCGATACCGATTGCCTGTCCGCCCTTTACGTAACATACGGAATTGGACTGTGTATATTTCAGTGTGATCAGTGCGATCTTCAGATCCATTGCAGCGCTTTCCGGAATGTCTTTCTTCTCTGTCACAAAGTTGGAAATCAGTTCGTCATCAATCTTCAGTTCCTGTCGACCCTGCTCAAACGTGATTCCGTATACCTGCTTGCGCTCGATTGGATCCGGACGGTAGCTCTCATCGATCTGGATTACGTTGTAGTTGCCCTTTTTCTTCTCTCCGAGGATTTCCAGAGCCTCCTGTGTATATCCCGGAGCGATCACACCGTCAGATACTTCTCTCTTGATCAGAAGAGCGGTATCCCTGTCACATACATCAGACAGTGCAATGAAATCTCCGAAAGAAGACATACGGTCTGCGCCTCTTGCTCTCGCGTATGCGCATGCCAGCGGGGAAAGGTTCTCATAATCATCCACCCAGTAGATCTTGGCCAGTGTCTCATCCAGCGGAAGTCCGACTGCTGCACCTGCCGGTGAAACATGCTTGAAGGATGTTGCTGCCGGAAGACCTGTTGCCTCCTTCAGTTCCTTTACCAGCTGCCAGCCGTTAAATGCATCAAGGAAATTGATGTAGCCCGGTCTGCCGGAAAGCACTTTGATCGGAAGTTCTGCACCGTTCTCCATAAAGATGCGGGACGGTTTCTGATTCGGGTTGCAGCCATACTTTAACTGTAATTCGTTCATGATAAATTCTCCTCTGATATTAAAAGAAATATGATTAGACACAGCTGTTATTTATTTTTGTTTACGATCTTTGTCTCGTATTTGCCTGTAGCAATATCAATATAACGAACGAACAGTGATACCTTGTTCTCTTCGTTCAGGCTGTTCCACAGCATATCTGTGAATGCATCCATATCATCCGGAATGGCTACCAGCTTCGGCTCGCCCTCAAAGCTCGGGAGCGGATTGCCGTCGCACTTGTATGTATGAATGAAATGGCCCTCGCCCGCAACACAGTTCTCGTATGCAAATGTATAGCGGTTGCATGCATCCGGGTTTCCGTTGTTGCTCTTCAGGATAGACATTGCATAGCTGTACTTGCCGCCTTCCACATGCATAACACCGGAAATACGCGGTGTGTAGTTCGGAGCATCCGGCTCGAATTCACGGGTGCGCAGGGACTGCTCAAATGTCAGCTGACGATCCATTCCCTCATAGATCGTATCCGTCTGATCTCCGTTTGTCACAATTGTCTTGTTGCCCAGCACGCGAACCGGTGCATAGATGATCAGGCTCGGGTCTACCAGCTTGGACGGATCGAATGCCTGTGTACGGATGCCCTCACCATCCTCTACGAAAATACGGTTTCTGCTGTTCTCGCTTCTGCCCATGATGAAGTATGCAGCAACTGCCTTTGTACCGTCTGCTGATCTTCCGATGACAATTCCTCTGCCCGGGTAGCTGTTTTCCTGCAGTTCCTTTTCCAAAGAAATCATTTCCATACGATTACTCTCCTTTTACTGGTGCGGAATCCGGTGTATTCCGCCGTTTTCTGTACAGTGTCTGTTCTTAATTTCTGTGATAAGTTGTATTCTGATCGTATCAGTTCCGCACTCTGCCGCGGTCTGCGCTGCGGAAGATCCTCTGTGCCCCGGCCCAGGTTTTCTTCTGCAACGTAAAAAAGCCGTACACCAGACATAAACTCTATGCCCAGACGGTCGGCTTTTCGAAGGCTCATACTCCCTGTGGTTTTGCAGCTTTGCAGCGGCGGTTCCACTTCCGTCAGTCATATGAGCAGTTACACCATAACATTATCCCGAAAAAAAATCAAGTAGATATTTGAAATTTTATACCCCCCGATACCGCACCAGGCATGCCAGGATCTCCTGCTGCCGTACCGCTGCCGCCGGTCCTGCGCCGTAATTTTTCGGAGTCATGGACAGAATCCCTTCCGTCTTCAGTTTCTGATATGCCTGTTCTGCCAGCTGCCCGGCAGTCTTCTTTCCATCTGCCATTCTGGTCAGAATATGCTGCATTATATATGCAAGTGCTGCCGTCTGGCTCTCATCGACGATCTGTTCCAGATAACGCAGATCAATCTCTGTCTTATCCAGGCTCATGGTATCCCAGCCATGCACTCTGGCTTTCTCGATCTGCTTCGGACGTACCGTTTTCTTAAGCCAGTCGCCTTCTGACGCATCCTCTTCCGTCAGCGTGACTGCAAGTCCCTTCGCCCGCGCAGTCACATCCTTTGCCTCGTAACAGTCCATCTGCAGCACTGTGTCTGCCACAGAGAGATAGTCTCCGGAGCTTCCCGCCACGAGTACAGTGGAAATCCCAAGGTCACGATAAAGACTGCGGATCTTTCGGATAAACGGGGTGATCGGCTCCTTCTCATCGGATACAAGCTGTGCCATGCGTCTGTCGCGGACCATGAAATTGGTCGCGGAAGTATCCTCGTCGATCAGAAGTACCGTACTTCCACTGCTCAGCGCCTCCACTGTATTGGCTGCCTGAGAGGTACTGCCGCTGGCATTTTCCGTCGAAAACCGGGTCGTATCAGCGCCGGTGGGAAGATTGTTTATGAACATGGAAATATCCGTCTCATGAATACAGCGTCCTTCCTCCGCACGCAGCTTGAACGCTCCATCATCTGTAATGACCAGTTCCCGGCCGTCACCTGCAATATGGTTATAAACACCCCGTTCCAGTGCTTTCAGCAATGTGGATTTCCCGTGAAACCCGCCGCCCGCAACAACTGTGATTCCTCTGCGGATCCCCATACCGCGCACCGGCCCGCGGTGCGGAAGCTGCATGGTAACGGCAAGACTCTCCGGACTCCGGAAGGCTACTGCATTTTTCATGGGCCGCTGTGAGATGCCGCTCTCACGCGGCAGCACGGAACCATCCGCCACAAAAGCCACCAGACCGCGCTTTTCCAGTTCAGTACGGATATACTTCTGATCGTCTGCCAGATCGACCGCCTCATCCAGTTCCCGCTGCATTCCCTTATTCATATGGAACGTCCGCTCTGCCACTTCCGGGAGCAGTTCAAACAGGATCCCGCTCAGCTGATCTGCTGCAATCGTCCTTCCAAACGCAGGAAAACCGACCTCAATGCGTGCCTCAATGACATCCGGGGTAATCCGCATGGCCGTCCGCTCCAGAATCTCCTGACCGGCCCGGCATGCGCTCACAAGTCCGCTCTTACCGGATCCCCTGCGCTCTCGATCGGCGCATGCACGCAGATTCCGGTGCAGCCTGCGCAGCAGACAGTCCTCAACGGCTGTCCTCCGATGTTCTGCTGCGGGAAGCCCCGACTGCGCTCCGAAGTATTCCGGTGCAATATTTCCGCGGTTTCTGTACACGATCCGCACACGCGACGGAGTCGCAAACGGATCGCCCTGTACATGATCAATGCAGAGACGGTATGTACCGAAATCATACTCGCCCTCCAGGACTTTGTATGATTTATAACCCTTATGATCGATTTTGCGCAGCTGCGCACGCAGTTCTTCCTGTGTTCTCATATTCCTGTCACTCCTGCCTGTCCACTTATTTTTACCATGTGCCCCGCACCGCTGTTTCCGGTACTGTCACAGTACATCTGATATAAAAAGAATCCTGTTCCGCTAGATTCTCCGCCTGCCCGCTTACTGCCACTGTGCCTTGATCGCATCCAGCAGCCTCATAATATTCATCGTATGCTCATGCGGCATCTCCTCGCACTCAAGTTTTCCTTCCTCGATCGCGCGTTTGCATGCCAGCACTTCATACTCATAACCGCTGATCTGTTTCGGCCGCTCAATGGTCTCCACCAGCTCATACTGATTATTATAAATATGAAATGCCTCGTAATTGTTGATATTATCAACCACGATATGCCCCTTTGTTCCGTATATGTATCCCTTGCGGTCCGTCACTGCCTGCATCGTATTGAACAGACCTGCAGCTGTTCCGTCCGGATATACCAGATCCACGAACTCCTGCTTGTCCACACCTGTATCATGTTTCACCATTGCCGAAGTGAAACTCTGAATCTGATCTCCCAGTACCCATGTGGCAAAGTTCAGGGTATACACACCCAGATCCAGCAATGCGCCGCCGGCCAGTTCCGGACGCACCATACGTTCCACATGCATCAGAGAATAGCCAAGATTTGCGGTCAGGCCGGTCACCTCACCGATCCGTCCGGAATCCAGCAGATCTCTCAGCATGACGGACATCGGCATATAACGCACCCACATTGCCTCTGTGATAAACACGCCTTTCTCTTTTGCATAGGCCAGAACCTCCTCTGCCTCCTTCGCATTCCAGGTAAACGCCTTCTCACAGAGTACCGGCCTGCCGTAGGAGATACAGAGCTTCGCATGCTCACAGTGATGAGAATGCGGTGTTGCAATATAGACCAGCTCCACACCGTCATCCTTCAGCATTTCCTCATAGCTGCCGAAGGATTTCTCTGCACCGTATTCTTCTGCAAATTTTGCAGCACGCTCTGCATCACGCGCTGCCACAGCATACAGATTCACTTCTTCCATTTCACGTACCGTGGATGCCATGGTCCGTGCAATGCCGCCGGCACCAAGAATTGCAAGATTCAGTTTTTTCATTGTAAATCCCCCTGTTCCGGTGCCGCATTTCCCAGTGCTGCACCTGTAATTATCGTCCCCTTTATCATACGTAATTTTTTCAAAGATATCAACTTCAGAATTGCTGTTTCCGATTTTTATCCACAGAAACCCGCCGGAATCACTCCATACCCCATCGCATATAAAAATGCAGCAGACTTCCCAGCGTCTTGCCGCCTGCAATTGCTATAACGATCCAGCTCGTTCCCTTCGTAATGCCCAGCCGTCTGCAGTAGACCGGGAAGACGTTAATGATCTCCGCAAGAGCCATGATCCAGCCGCCCACAAAAATTCCCATGAACAGACCCGTCACCAGCAGGATCCAGCTTCCCAGCACAAGTTTCACCTCAAACACGGTCAGGAGCGTTCCTGCTACCGTGCCGAGCAAAATAGCGTCTTCATATAACATGACATGTTTTGCCGTATGGGAGATCCCGATGAACCGGATGATGATCCCAAGGCCGATCATCAGTGCCACGACACCGCCCGCCACAATAAAGCCGCTCGCAAATCCGATGATGCCCAACAGTACCTGTTCCATTCCAACCCCTCCTACGGTATCTGTTCCGTCCGGTTTCCGGACTCGATCAGGGTGGTGTCAACCTTATCCTCATACGTACGCATCTCAACTTCCAATGGTGTCGGATCCGACTCATTTTTTTTGCGGGCAAAATGATGGAAGAAGATCAGAATTCCGAGCCCGACTCCGATGGAATAGGAAATCTCAAGAAGCGTAAATCCATTGGAAGGTGTTCCGGTGAAGATTTCATACAGCTGACCGAACAGCTTTGTCACATCAATATCGTTGTTGAATGCCATAATGGAAAAAGACGCTCCGAAAAACGACAGAAGACAGACAAGTATCGTCTTGCACCAGCTGACAATATCCCCGTGCTTCTTTTCCTTTTCCACTGTGACTACAAAGTCAGCCTCGCCCAGATTGCTGATCTCCATGGAGGGATACTCCTCTGAAATCACCTGGATCACATCCAGCACCGAAAATACATATCTTCCCGGTCCCTTTATGATCTCCGTCGGAAGCCTCATGGTCTTCACCTTATTCTCTACCGGTTTCCGGCTGCAGCTGACCTCCGCAATTTCTCCGATTGACACCTGCTGTCCCTTTACCTGTACGTTTTTGTCGATTTTCAGATACAGTACCTCACTGCTCATATATCTGCTCCTTCCATACCAAACCCTGTACGGATTTCCATATTCCTTTTTTCTTCCTTTTCCGGATTTCTCTCTTCGTCACTGCCGGTGAACCTGTTTTCCTCTGCCATCAATAAACGGGTTCCATTCTCCAGCACCGGTCGAACAACTGCTTTCTCTGCTGTCAGTGAACCGGCTTCCTGCCCTGGCATCAATGGGACAGCCGGTTTCTCCGCCGTCAACAGACCGGCTTCCTGCCCGGGCATCAATGGGGCGGCCGTTTTCTCCGCCGTCAACAGACTCCGGTCTTCCTCCGCCCGCACCAGTACCGCATTGTCCTGCGGCTGCGCCGACGCATTCGTAAAATACCATGTCGCACCGGCAAACAGGATCAGAATTCCTATCAGGATCAGATACTTTACCAGAATCTTCTGTTTCACACACTCCACCCCCTGTATACTGATTTTCCAGTCTCTGACCTGCATTTCCATATAATGCAGGACTGTTTTCCCTTCCGCATTTCGGTATAATGCAGGACTGTTTTTCTGTTCCGGAATAGTATGTGCATACACGAATAAATTATTCTTAAATTGTTCCTGATGACTGCCGCTGCTGGCACAGCAGCCTCTTTTATGATAAAATGAGTGTAAATGGCCTCCGGCAGAATTGCAGAGGACATTTCTCAATCTGATATATGGATCAGAAATTTCCTGTTTCCTGAAAAAATAAAGCCGCTGCAGCGCAGATGATTTCCATCCGCGCTGCAGCGACTCTGTCATTTTCTGTACTATGGTTCTATGATGTCGTTCTATAATACTGTTTTGCAATGCTGTTCTACAATACTGCTTTACAATGCTGTTTCACAATGCTGTTTCGCAATACTGTTCTACGATTTTATTCTATGATGTTATTTCATAGATGCTGTTCTATGGTGTTATCTGTCACGCTGTTCTACTTTCCGAGATATGCCGCACGCACTTTCTCGTCCGCCAACAGCTGTGCTCCGCTGCCCTGCATCGTGATATTTCCGGTCTCCATAACATATCCGATGTCTGCGGTACGAAGAGCCATGTTCGCATTCTGCTCGATCAGAAGGATCGTTACACCCTGTTTGTTGATTTCCTTGATAATATCAAAGATACCCTGTACGATCAGCGGTGCCAGTCCAAGGGACGGCTCATCCATCATGATCAGCTTCGGACGGCTCATCAGCGCACGGGCCACCGCCAGCATCTGCTGCTCACCGCCGGAAAGCGTACCGCCTGCCTGCCAGTGACGTTCTTTCAGACGCGGAAACAGATCATAGACCCAGTTCAGATCCTCTGTCAGATCATCCTTACGCATATAAGCACCAATCTTAAGATTCTCCAGAACAGTCAGATCCGGAAATATCTTTCTTCCCTCCGGAACCAGAGTGATGCCTTTTGCCACGATCTCATTCGTATCCTTTCCTGTGATATTCTCACCGCAGAAGGAAATGGTTCCTGTGGTCGGTTTTACCAGTGATACGATAGAACGCAGTGTGGTGGATTTTCCGGCACCGTTGGCTCCGATCAGTGTAACGATGCTCTTCTCCGGCACCTCAAAGCTGATACCCTTTACTGCCTCGATACCACCGTAATTTACTTTCAGATTATCTACTTTAAGCATCTTCACTCACCCCCAGATAAGCCTCGATTACACGCGGATCATTCTGTACCTGCTCCGGTGTTCCCTCGGTAATCAGCTTTCCGAAATCCAGTACGTACACACGGTCGGAAATCTGCATAACAAGATCCATATGGTGCTCAATCATGAAAATTGTCAGTTTGTATTCGTCGCGGATCTGACGGATAAAATCAGTCAGCTCCTGTGTCTCCTGCGGATTCATACCTGCAGCCGGCTCATCCAGCAGCAGAAGCTTCGGATCCGTTGCCAGCGCGCGGGCGATCTCCAGACGACGCTGAATACCGTACGGAAGTGATCCTGCGATCTCATCCTTCAGATGAGCCAGATTCTGCATCTCCAGAAGTTCCATCGTCTCTTTGCGCATTCTTGCCTCCTCCGCATGGTTCAGACGGAAAGTGGCTGTCAGCAGATTCTGTTTTGCACGCATATGCTTTGCGATCAGCACATTGTCAAACACTGTCATGGAAGAAAACAGACGGATGTTCTGGAAGGTACGTGCGATACCCTCTTTTGTGATCCTGTCCGGTGTCGGCACGATACGTTTTTTATACATGCCGTTATTCTGACCTTTGTACAGCTTCTTCATTTTGCCGTGCGGATAGCTCTCCAGAAGCTCCCTGCCGCAGAAGGATACAGAACCGTTCGTCGGCTCGTATACACCGGTAATACAGTTGAACGCAGTCGTTTTTCCGGCACCGTTCGGTCCGATCAGCGCTACGATCTCACCCTCATTTACCTCGAGGGAAAGGTTATCTACAGCTACCACACCGCCAAACTGCATGGTAACATTTTCTGCACGGAGGATATTCTTACTCATTATGCCGCCTCCTTCTTTTTGCCGCCGAAACGTTTCTTGAAGAAATTACAGATACGTTCCACGGAAAATTCTTTATCGCCCATGATACCCTTGCGGTAGAACAGAACGATTGCCATGATAATCACAGAAAATACGACCTTACGGAAACCGGAACGCAGGAACGGAACCTGGAAGTCACCGATATACATCTCGGTATCCAGGAAACGCAGCCACCACTCGGAACATGCAATGAACAGGAAGGACGCAATACAGCTTCCTGTCACGGAACCAAGTCCGCCGATCACGACGATCAGAAGGATCTCATAAGTCATGGAAGACTTGAAGGTCGCTGCCTGAATGGAAGTCTGGTACATTGCCAGCAGCGCTCCGCCGACTCCTGCAAAGAATGAGGAAATGCAGAAGGACATTCTCTTATGCTTTGCCAGATTGATACCCATCGCCTCCGCTGCGATCTCATCATCACGAATAGCCTTGAATGCACGGCCATAGGATGAATTGATGATCAGCACCATGATCGCAATACAGATGCCCGCCACAATGAACGGGAATGTAACAGATGTAAATGTCGGGAATTTACGAAGCAGGTTGGATCCGTTGGTCAGTACACCTATTTTGTCCCACTGGAATACGGCACGGATGATCTCCGCAAAACCAAGTGTGGCAATTGCCAGATAATCACTCTTCAGACGCAGTACCGGAAGACCGATCAGGTATGCAAATACCGCAGCTGTGAGACCTGCTGCCAGCAGTCCCACAAATACCGGAACGGAAAACTGAACAAGACCGCCGTCATAATACATGTACACAGATTCACGGGCTTCCGCCGGAATCGTCAGAATACCATATGTATACGCACCCAGCAGCATAAATCCTGCCTGCCCCAGAGAAAACAGCCCTGTAAAACCGTTCAGCAGGTTCATGGAAACAGCCACCAGTGAATAAATACAGCCCTTTTTCAGTACCGTCAGCGCGATATGTGTCGGCGGCAGTACATGTTCCAGGACTACAATCACTCCAAACAGCGCCAGAAGAAGCAGCGCTGAGATAATCGTACTTTTCTTCTTACTCATAACACAGCCACTCCTCTCAGACTTTATCAGTAGCCTTTTCGCCGAACAGACCGGTCGGCTTAACGATCAGGACGATGATCAGAAGCGCAAATGTAAACGCATCAGAGAATGTCGTCCATCCAAGGCCCTTAATGATATTTTCACAGATACCGATAATAAACGCACCGATGACCGCACCCGGAATGGATCCGATACCGCCGAATACGGCAGCAACGAATGCTTTCAGACCCGGCATGGCACCGGAAGTCGGTACTACAGATGCATAGTTCGTAAAGTAAAGCAGAGAACCTACTGCAGCCAGGAATGATCCGATCACGAACGTCATACTGATGACATTGTCCACCTTGATACCCATCAGACGGCTGGTCTCGAAATCATTTGCGACGGCACGCATGGCCATACCGATCTTCGTATGATTGATCAGCCACATCAGTACAACTACGAGAACGATCGTCAGGATCGGAGTAACCACAGTAACTACCTTGGTAGTTGCGGAACCGATCTGAATCGTATCGGAAATGAACGGAATCGCCGGGTATGTCTGTGCCAGACCACCGGTAATGTAAAGTGCCAGATTCTGCAGCAGGTAGGAAACACCGATCGCAGAGATCATGATTGACATACGCGGCGCGCTGCGCAGCGGTTTGTATGCCGCACGCTCTACAATAAGACCGAGTGCTACGGTAGCCACCAGCACCAGCGGGATTGCTATGTACAGCGGCATGACCGTTACAGCATATACAAGGATCAGTGCCGCCACGGTAAAGATATCACCGTGTGCAAAGTTGATCAGTCGAAGGATACCGTACACCATCGTGTAACCGATGGCGATCAGCGCATACTGTCCGCCGACTGAAATTCCTGCCAGAAGATACGGCAGGTTCTTATTCAGAAAATCCATGGAAATTGCTCCCTTCAGTAAAATAAAAAAGAATCCTGCTCCACAGGAAACAAAGTTTCCTCATGAAACAAGAAGAGGCTGCATGCGCTGCAGCCTCAAACTCTGCTTTTCTTTCTTAGTTGACACCCTGCTCTGCGACAAAGTCCCATGCACCGGTCTCAGTATTTGCAACCTTTACATAAGCAACATCGCGGTTTGCGTCACCGTTCACAGCGTCGAAGGAGATATCTCCTGTAACACCTGTGTATGTAACATTCCAGAGAGCTTCATTCACGGCTGCCGGATCTGTAGAACCTGCTGCCTTCAGAGCTTCCAGAGCTACAAAGTATGCATCGTATCCCATTGCTGTAACAGCTGCAACTGTATCGTCTCCACCGTTGTTTGCCAGGTTGGTGCTGTCAGCGTTGATCCACTCCTTGATGCTGGTATCGAATTCCTCGTTACCACCTTCCTGATAGAATGTGGTTACGTAGATATCAATGTCTTTGCCTTTAGCTGCATTCAGGATAACGTTGGAATCCCATGTGTCACCAGCCAGAATCGGTGTGGTAACACCCTGAGAAGTAGCTGTGTCAATGATCAGCTGAGCTGCCTCAGTAGATACCGGTGCGAAGATAACATCAACACCTTCGTTCATAGCTGTTGTCATGTAGGATGTAAAGTCTGCATTTCCTTCCGGGAATGTCTCAGCGATAACCTCGCCGCCCATGTCCTCAAATGCTTTCTGGAAGTAGTAGCCAAGACCTGTTGAATAGTCATCACCGAGCTTTGTCAGTACGTATGCCTTCTTTGCCTCGAAATTGTCGGAAGCGAAGTTTGCAAGTACTGTACCCTGGAACGGATCCAGGAAGCAGATACGGAAGTAATGTGTATTTCCTTCTGTAACCTGCGGGTTTGTACATGTAACACCGATTGCCGGAACACCTGCCTGCGCGAAAATGTCAGAAGCTGCGATGGAAACACCGGAACCGTAGGAACCAAGCACTACAGAAACACCTTCGCTTACCAGCTGAGATGCAGCTGTAGGTCCCTTTTCATTGGAAGACTCGTTGTCAACGATCACGAGTTCTACATCATATTCTGTACCGTCGATCTCAACGGTCGGGCATACACTGTTTGCGAACTGCATACCAAGTACTTCCTGCTTTCCGCCTGCTCCGTTATCTCCGGATGCCGGCTCATAAACACCGATCTTTACTGTCTCTGCAGCGGATACGCTCATCACGCTGGCCAGGCACATGGTTGCACATACTGCAAGTGCTGCTAATTTTTTCATAACCATTTTCCTCCTTATATTTTCCTTTTTAGTTCTGATACACTTTACCCTAGTATTGCATCAAACCGATGGATTCATTTTATTCCTCATTTGTCCGTATAGCAAGGACTTTTGTCTTTTGTACGTATAAAAATACAATTTTCCGTTACTCGCGGACACATAACCACCCAGGTCTTTTTCACAAAAACAGGGTTTCTCCGCATCTCTGCAGAAAGCCCCTTTGCTGTCTCTTTAAACTCCGGATATTAAATTGTTATTCCACTGAATTGCCCTGCGCTTCTGCAGCACAGCCATCACCGGAACCGGCTGTTTCTCCTTACTCTGCACGACGAAGGATATCATACCGGTCCGCCTGTCCGTTCAGATTCAGCCACAGCTTCTGTTTCGGATGTGGTGCGCTCTCCATAGAATTACCCTCATCGTCAAAAATCCCGGATACGACAACGGTAATATTGCGGCCGTCCGGCTTCATGATCTCAATCTCTTCTCCGACTGTAAACTTGTTCCGCTGCTCAATGCAGTAGAGTCCGTCTTCTCTCTGCTCCCCGATAATGCCGAGATACGTATATTCCTTCACATACGTATTGCTGTCATAAATCTGGGAATCGTGATCCGGTTTGCCGTAAAAGAAACCGGTCGTAAACTGACGGTACGTACAGTTGGAAATCTGCTCACGATACCAGTCCATGTTCGCCTCATACAGCGCCGGATCCTTTTGATAATCATCAATCGCCTTACGGTACGTACGCGCGACCGTTGCAACATACAGCGCCGTCTTCATACGTCCTTCGATCTTCAGACTGTCGATACCGGCACTGATCACATCCGGAATATGCTCGATCATGCACAGATCCTTGGAATTAAAGATATAAGTACCGCGTTCATTTTCCTCCACCGGCATATATTCACCCCGTCTCGTCTCCTCGACTACCGCATATTTCCACCGGCACGGATGTGTACAGGCTCCCTGATTGGCATCACGGCCTGTGAAATAATTGCTGAGCAGACAGCGGCCGGAGTAGGAGATGCACATGGCACCGTGAACGAAGCTCTCAATCTCCATCTCCTCCGGAATATGGTCACGGATCTCACGGATCTCTTTCAGAGAAAGCTCCCGTGCAGAAACGACACGCTTCGCTCCCTGATTCCACCAGAAGCGATACGTTGCATAGTTCGTATTGTTCGCCTGGGTACTGATATGACGCTCGATCTCCGGGCAGATCCGCTTTGCGATCTCAAAAATACCGGGATCTGCAATGATCAGTGCATCCGGACGCGGATTCATTGCATTCAGTTCCTGAAAATATGCCTCAACACCTTCCAGATCATAATTGTGTGCAAGAATATTCGCCGTTACATAGACCTTCACTCCATGCTCATGGGCAAATGCGATTCCTTCTGCCATGTCCGCCATGGAAAAATTCTTTGCCTTGGCACGAAGCCCGAATGCTTCGCCGCCGATATACACGGCATCGGCACCGAAAATGACCGCTGTCTTCAGAACCTCCAGGCTGCTGGCCGGAATCAATAATTCTGGATGTCTCATTGTTTTCTCCACTTCTTTCCTGATTTATCTCTTTACTGCTTCTTCCGGTTTATCACTTTCCTCACTCGGATTCCGGCAGTTCGATCAGCTCACGCTGCTTCACCGTCACCGCTGCACCGTCACCCGTCGGCACGATTGACGTCAGCAGTCCCTCCGTATGCTTCAGCACATACAGATACTCCCTCATTCGCTTGTAGATCGTACGGTTGCGGCGCTCCACCGCATAATGAGATTCAATAATATCCCCATCCTGCAACACATTATCAGAAATCAGGATGCCGCCTTTTCGCAGCAGCCGCAGTGCCTCCGGCAGGAAATGAATATACTGTCCCTTGGCCGCATCCATAAAAATCAGATCATACGGTCCGTCCAGCGTCTGCATCACTTCCAGCGCATCCCCTTCCAGAAGAGTGATCCTCTCTTCCATACCGGCAGCCGAAAAATTCTTTCTGGCCTCCGGAATACGCTTTTCATATTTTTCAATTGTAGTAATGGTACAGTCTTCCTCAGTATTGGCTGCCATCAGCAGTGCGGAAAAGCCGACCGCTGTTCCGACCTCCAGAATCCTCTTCGGCCGGTGTATTGCCAGCAGAACCTTCAGAAAGCTCTGCATATCCTGACGGATAATCGGCACCTCGTGCTGAAGCGCATCACGTTCCAGTTCATCAAGAAATGTGCCGTTCCCTGTATCAAGGGAATTGATATAGACTGCCATTCTCTCCTGTATGATCATAATTATGTCTCCTGACTCCGGTATTGCACTGAATCTGCAGATCCGTACACACTATGCCTGCATTACAGCAGTATATCCTGCACGATCCCATCCGTATCGAGATTTATTTTCTCTGCCAGTGTCATCGTAATTTCCTGAACGATCCTGCAGACACGCAGTTCCGCCTTCAGGAACTCGTCCACCAGAGGATTCTTCCGGAACTGCTCGTAATCCTTGCAGAGTCGTATCTGTTCCGCATACATATCAAGCGGTTCCTGCGTATTCTGTGTCTCAAATACATGCAGACGAAATGCATTGATCTGTTCCCGAAGCTCGGGCACCTGTGCGACCCGGTCACGAATCTCGCAGAAATTCCGATATTCCCCGCTGTCGAGGATTGCCTGGATCAGGTCATTTGTACATGTCTCAATATTTTTCATTTTAATATCTCCGAGCTCCCGCTCTCCGTTATTCATGCTCTACACTCGCCAGATACCTGCAATTGCTCATGCACGCATGGCATTGCAGGTATCTGGTTATCTTTACCCTTCGTGAAACCGGCTGCTCCGCTTCTTCGAAGCTCCCGCATCCGCCGCATTCATAACTCCGAGCTCCCGCTCTCCGTTATTCATGCTCTACACTCGCCAGATACCTGCAATTGCTCATGCACGCATGGCATTGCAGGTATCTGGCTCGTTGTTTCACTCAACTTCCATAATGATGGGGAGGATCATGGGGCGGCGTTTGGTGCGCTTCCACAGGAAATCGCCGAGAGAATCGCGGATGGAATTCTTCATCTTGCTCCAGTCAGTGATGCGGTGTGCAATACAGTTCTCCATTGCATCCTGGACCACATCACGTGCCTCATCCATCAGATCTTCTGCTTCACGCACATATACAAAACCGCGTGAAACGATGTCCGGTCCGGAAAGGATCTGTCCCGTATATTTTTCCAGAGTCAGGACAGCGATAACAATTCCGTCTTCTGCCAGATGCTGACGGTCGCGCAGAACGATGTTGCCGACATCACCGACTCCGAGACCGTCCACGAGGATCGCTCCCGTCTGTACATGTCCGCTGACTCTGGCCTTCTCTGAATTCAGTTCCAGCACATCTCCGGCCTTCAGCATAAAAATATTATCCTTCTCAATACCAAGGTTCTCAGCAATGCCGGCCTGAGCTTTCATATGACGGTACTCACCGTGAACCGGAATCGCGTATTTCGGACGAACCAGAGAGTAGATCAGCTTGATCTCTTCCTGGCAGGCATGTCCGGATACGTGGGTATCCTGGAAGATTACTTCTGCACCCTTCATGGATAACTCGTTGATCACCTTCGAAACCGCCTTCTCGTTACCCGGAATCGGATTGGAACTGAAAATAACAGTATCTCCCGGCTTGATGCTGACTTTCTTATGCATATTTGCTGCAATTCTGGAAAGGGCCGCCATGGATTCACCCTGACTTCCCGTAGTGATCAGCACCATCTGTTCATCCGGATAATTCTTCATCTGCTCCAGCTCTATCAGCGTATTGTCCGGAATATTCAGGTAGCCGAGTTCCGAGGCCGTCGCAATAATGTTGACCATACTGCGGCCTTCCACAACTACCTTTCTGCCATATTTGTATGCAGAATTAATGATCTGCTGTACACGGTCCACATTGGACGCGAATGTCGCAATGATAATTCTCTGATTTTTATGCTCTGCGAACAGGTTATCGAATGTCCTGCCCACAGTACGCTCGGAAGCTGTAAATCCCGGACGCTCTGCATTCGTACTGTCACACATCAGAGCCAGTACACCTTTCTTTCCGATCTCCGCAAAACGCTGCAGGTCAATCGCATCACCGAATACCGGTGTATAATCCACTTTGAAATCTCCCGTATGCACGACCACACCTGCCGGAGAGTAGACAGCCAGTGCCACTGCATCGGCAATACTGTGATTGGTACGAATAAATTCAATACGAAGCTCACCCAGATTGATCGACTGTCCCGGCTTCACGACCTTGCGCTTTGTGGTCCGCATCAGTCCATGCTCCGTAAGCTTGCGTTCAATCAGTCCCATGGTCAGTTTCGTCGCATACAGCGGAACACTGATCTCCTTCAGGATATACGGCAGTGCACCGATATGATCTTCATGACCATGTGTAAATACAATACCTTTCACTTTGTCAATGTTCTCTTTCAGATATGTGACATCTGGTATTACAAGGTCAATACCCAGCATATCATTCTCCGGGAACGCAAGTCCGCAGTCCACGACCACAATGCTGTTGTTATACTCGAATGCCGTCATATTCATTCCAATGAGCCCGAGTCCGCCGATTGGAATTACTTTCAAGTTCGTAATATTCTGCTCTTTTTTCAATCTGCACCTCCATGCCAATAACGGAATACAAACGCTGCATTCCGTAACTCATTTTCTGTCCCGACTGCCCTTCCGACAGCCGTCTTTTCTTTTATTTTCTCAGAGCTCGATGTCCACGTCTTCCAGAAGCTCTGCAAAAATCTTTGATACTGCCTCCAGCTCGTCATCATCTTCAACGAATACGTAGCTGGCCTCTTCCTCACCGTCTTTTGAGAGGTCTTTCAGGATATAGGCATCTGCCTCATCATCTTCTGTCTCCGTCACCAGGAGATAGGAAATTCCGTTAATTCTTGTTTCTTCCACTACAAAGAACCCGATGGCTTCTTCCTCACCAACCGGGCAGAATTCAATTTTTTTATTCATGCTCTTTCCTTTCGAGACTGTCCAGATATCCCTGCAAAATATAAACGGCTGCGATCATATCAATATAATCCTTCCGGTTCTCACGGCGTACACCTGTCTCCATCAGAGTCCGGTTCGCCTCTACCGTTGTCAGCCTTTCATCCCACATCACTACTTCAAGACCTGTTCTTCTCTCCAGCATGGCCTTGAACTCCAGGGATTTCTCTGCTCGTTCTCCAATCGTATTATTCATGTTCTTCGGAAAACCAAGTACGATTTCGGTCACCTGATATTCCTGAATCAGCGCCTCGATCCGCGCAAGTGTCCGGCGCAGCTTATTCTCATGCTCACGGCATACGGTTTCAATTCCCTGTGCAGTGATCCCCAGCGGATCACTGATTGCCACTCCCACTGTTTTGGAGCCGTAGTCCAGCCCCATGATACGGCTCATCGATTATCCTGCCGCCAGGATTCGTTCTTTATATACTCTCTCAGTAATTCCTCAACCAGTTCGTCACGTTCCACTTTCATAATCATGCTGCGTGCATTGTTGTGATTCGTGATATACGTCGGATCACCGGACATGATATATCCGACAATCTGATTCACCGGATTGTAACCCTTTTCCTCCATTGCATTGTATACCACTTCAAGCACCATCTTCACGCGTGTCTCCGGATCCGTGCTGAATGTAAAATATTGTGTGTTGTTAATCTCTGCCATATTCCCACGTCCTCATTTGATGTATAAAGGTATTCTAATATAATTCGGTAAATAATTCAATCCCTTTCGGGGAGACGAATTTCGACAGGCTCCAGTGTAAACAGATGCGGCTCCACTTCCGCGCCCAGCCTGCCCGTTACCAGTCTGTTCTCATAATTTTCATCAGCCGGTATTGCCACCTTGATATACTGCTTTGTATATCCGGTATAGTATTCCTGTCCGCTGACCGTCACTTTCTCTTCAAAGAGCACTTCTGTCTGCTCGCCCGCATACTGCCGTTCAAACACACTGCGGTTGTGTTCCCCCAGTTCGATCAGAATATCGCTGCGCACTCCCTTCACCTGCTCCGGAATCTGATCCGGCATGGCAGCGGCACGTGTACCATGTCTGCGGGAATATTTGAAAATATGTGTTTCATAGAGCTGAATCCGTTTCAGGAAAGCTACAGTCGTATCAAACTCCTCCTGTGTCTCTCCCGGGAAACCGACGATCACATCGGTAGTAATGGCCGGCCGATCGAACACACGACGCAGAATGCGGCATTTCTCTTCAAATTCCTCTGCCGTATAGCGGCGGTTCATACGCTTCAGCGTTGCCGTACAGCCGCTCTGGAGTGAAAGATGGAAATGCGGACACAGCTTCGGCAGAGATGTCAGTTCCTGTGCAAACGCTTCCGTAATGATTCCCGGCTCAAGAGAACCGAGACGGATACGTTCAATGCCATCTGTCTCATGCACTGCTCTGATCAGAGCAAGCAGATCGGTGCCAAGGTCTGTACCGTAAGAACTCAGATGAATTCCGGTCAGTACCACTTCCCGGCAGCCGTTCGCTGCCAGCGCTTTCGCCTCCCGAAGGACATCATCCGTCCGGCGGCTGCGCACTCTTCCTCTTGCGTATGGAATAATACAGTAGCTGCAGAACTGATTGCAGCCATCCTGCACCTTTATATATGCCCGTGTATGCTCCTGTGTACGTGACACAAAGAGCTGTTCGTATTCTTTGGTATGATTGATATCGATTTTTCTTGCGCGGGAATCTTCACACGCTTTTTCGGAATCACTTTTTCCGGCCGCCTCACCTGTCTGCGCATTTTCATCCGTCGTTCCCAGGCTTATTTCTGCTGTCTGCGCGTTTTCATCTGTTGTTCCCAGGCTTATTTTTGCCGTCTGCGCGTTTTCAGCTGTTGTTTCCAGGCTTATTTTCGCTGTCTGCGCGTTTTCATCTGTTGTTCCCAGGCTTATTTTCGCCGTCTGTGCACCGTCATCCGCCGTTTCCCGGAACATTCGTTCTGATTGTACGCATCCTTCCTCTGCTCCCCGGCGTGTTTCCTCAAAATAGCGTATTGCTTCGATCAGCTCATTTTTTTTATTGTTGCCCAGCACAATATCGATTGCCGGATCATCTTCCACCGGCTCCAGCGCGGTCTGCACATAGCACCCGGCTGCTACAACAATAGCCTGCGGATTCATTTTTCTGGCCTTGTGCAGCATCTGGCGGGATTTGCGGTCAGCAATATTTGTCACGGTACATGTATTGATCACATACAGATCCGCTCCCGGTGCAAACGGTACGATCTCATATCCCGCTTCCTCCAGAAGCAGGCTCATTGCTTCAGTCTCATATGCATTTACCTTACAGCCAAGGTTATGCAGCGCTGCTTTCTTTTTCATCTGTCATTCTCCTTTGCTGCCTGTTTTGCAGTCTTTCCGCTGCCTTCGCAGCTCTTGTCTGTGACTGATGGACATTCTGCCCATCCTCAGCACGAAACCGCAGTCCCACACAGATAAATCTGTACGAATTGCTTTTTTGTGCTGCTTCTGTTCTAAACTGTTTCGTCAATTTCACGAATATCACGAAATATCTTCTTTTGTTTTCGGCTTGACTTTTATATCTTCAAACGTTAAGATGATGATATGAACATCTTACATTAAGCGACTGGGAGGATACTAAATTATGAAAACAGTTCAGATTTCATTAAATTCTATCGATAAAGTAAAATCTTTTGTCAATGATATTACCAAGTTCAGCAACGACTTCGATCTCGTTTCCGGCAGATACGTGATTGATGCAAAATCTATCATGGGTATCTTCAGTCTGGATCTTTCAAAGCCGATCGACCTGAACATTCATGCAGAAGACAATATCGATGAGATTATGACAGTACTTGCTTCATATATCATCTAATATCATCTGAATATACGGATATTATGACTGCCGCAGGATTCTGCGGCAATTTTTTGTACAGATTTTCTGATACCGGGCAGGCACCATGTTCTGCCCGGTATCTTTTTATCGTGTTTTATCGTGTTCTATTGTATTACTCCACCCAGATCGTCTCTGTCGTCTCAATGGCAGTCGCCACCAGCTCATCAATCTTCTCGCTCAGCTTCCGCTCGGAGCTCTTGATCACATTCAGATTCGGCTTTGTCACCGGATGCTTTGCCACAAAAATCGTGCAGCAGTCTTCATACGGAAGAATGGAAGTCTCAAAAGTACCGATCTTCTGTGCGATATCAACGATCTCCTGCTTATCATTACCGATCAGCGGACGGAATACCGGAATCGTGCACACCTCATTCGTAGCTGCAAGGCTCTGCATGGTCTGGCTCGCCACCTGACCGATACTCTCACCGGTAATCAGTGCCAGTGACCCTGTCTCCTTTGCAAAATGCTCTGCAATCTTCATCATATAGCGGCGCATGATGATCGTCAGCTCATCATGCGGACATTTCTCATAAATATACAGCTGAATATCTGTAAAGTTTACCACATGAAGGTTGATCGGTCCGGAATACTTTGCCACCTGTTTTGCCAGGTCGATTACCTTCTGCTTTGCACGCTCGCTCGTGTATGGCGGTGCATGGAAATACGTTGCATCCAGCTTCACACCGCGCTTGCAGATCTGATATCCGGCCACCGGACTGTCAATTCCGCCTGAGAGCAGCAGCATTGCCTTTCCATTTGTTCCCACCGGCATACCGCCCGGACCCGGAATGATCTTCGAATAAATATAAATCTTCTCGCGGATCTCAACGTGCAGCATGATTTCCGGATCATGCACATCCACATGCATCTGCGGAAATGCAGCCAGGATCTTCTCACCAAGAATGCAGTTCACATCATTGGATTCAATCGGGTAGGACTTGCGTGCACGCCGTGTCATTACCTTGAATGTCTGGCCGTGTTCTTCATAAACGTGATTCAGGAACGCGATCACATCCTTTGCAAGCTCTTCAATCCCTCTGTCCTCCACCTTCATTACCGGACAGATGCCGACAATACCGAAGACGCACTTCAGAGCATCCACGGTTTCATCAAAATCATACTCTTCATCACATTCCACATAGATGCGGCCCTGTTCCTTGTATACGCAGAACTCTCCGTCCACCTTTTTCAGCGCATGACGGATCTGACGCACCAGTGCATCCTCGAACAGATGGCGGTTCTTTCCCTTGATTCCAATCTCTCCGTACTTGATCAATATTGTCTTAAACATAATTTTCGATTCCTTTTCTCTATAATCATACCGGGATCCCGCAGATTTCCGGATCATCCGTTTTCATGCAGGACTATATGCATGTCTGCTCTCCGTTTTCCTTTCCCGGCTTCTCTCTCTGTTTCTTCTTGTTTTTCTGTTTCTTTTTCCGATTTCTTTCTCTGATTTTTTCCGGCTTTTTTTCTGGCTTCTTTCTCTGTTTTCCAGCTTCTTTCTCTGTTTTTCCGGCTTCTTTCTCTGTTTTTCCGGTTTCTTTCTCCGTTTTCTTTTCCGTCCGCTTTCCCCGGCACCGGATTAGTGGCGAATATAACGCCGCAGTACCGGGAGCAGTTCCCCGAGTACAGTAAGACAGTACTCAATTTCCTGTTCTGTCGTATACCGGCTGAAACTGAAACGCAGTGTCGATTCCAGCAGCTCCGGCCTCAGATGCAGCTCCTTGAGCACCGTACTGACCGGAAGCTTTTTATTGGAGGAACAGGCCGAACCGGCTGATACATAGATTCCGCGTTCCTCCAGTGCATGGAGCAGCACCTCACTGCGCACCCCCGGAAAAGCAGCACTCACAATATGCGGTGCGCTCTTCTCCCCTTCTTCTGAATGAATCACGACAGCCTGACGCACGGACTGTGTCTCCGCATTCCGGTCTTTCTTTCCGGTCACAGGTTCTGTTTCGGACTGCTGCAGCAGCCGGTCATTCAGCTCTGTCAATCCTTCCATCATCTGCTGCTTCAGCTTCAGCAGATGCGCTCTGGTATCTGAAAGATCTGCATAACACTCCTTTGCTGCCGCCGCAAGACCTGCCGCTCCGGGCACATTGTCCGTTCCGGAACGCATTCCCTTCTGCTGCCCGCCGCCGAGCATGATGGAGTGAATCTTCACTCTTTCATTTACATACAGAAATCCGATTCCCTTCGGACCATGGATCTTGTGGCCGCTGACTGAGAGCATATCCACCCCCAGTTTCTTCGGATGAATGGTCATCTTGCCGTATGCCTGCACCGCATCTACATGAAACAGAATCCGTGGATTACGGCTCCGGATCAGTTTCCCTGCTTCTTCTATCGGCTCGATCGTACCGACCTCATTATTCACATACATCATTGAGACAAGAATTGTCTCGTCACAGATGGCTTCCTCCAGATCTTTAAGGCTGATATGCCCTTTCTCATCCACCGGAAGATACGTTACACGAAAACCCTGTTCTTCCAGATACTGCATCGGCATCAGAACTGCCGGATGCTCCACTGCCGTAGTGATCAGATGCATACCTGCACGCCGATTCGCCATCGCCGCACCGATGATCGCCCAGTTATTCGATTCTGTTGCGCCGGACGTAAAATAGATTTCCTTCTCATTCACTTTCAGCGTCCGTGCAATCGCCTCGCGGGCCTCTTTCAGATAGCGCTCCGCTTCCACGCCCTTCATATGCTTGGAGGACGGATTTCCGAAATCCTCCATCATTGTCTTTACTACAATATCGCGCACCGCCTCCGAACACCGGGTAGTCGCCGAATTATCCAGATATGCTTCCATAGTTTCCTCCAGTAGCGCACCTGCTGCGCCTTTATTCAGGTATGGGTACCTTTCCTCCAGTAGCGCACTTGCTGCGCCTTTATTCAGGTATGGGTACCTTTCCTCCAGTAGCGCACCTGCGCCCGCATCTCTCAAAAATTGAAAACTCCGTATTTAATCCTGCACATAATCAAGACACGCACGTTCACACACATACGGCCGCACATACGTATCCGCTACAGCCACATGCTCCGGATGCTTTGCATAAACTGCAATATCCTCCGCCTTCTCAAATGTAGTAACCAGCGCCATGTCATGTGTACTGGACGAAATCGGCTGCTCCACAAACTGCACACTCAGAAGTCCGGGTACTCTGCCCACAAGGCTTCCGAGCTTCTGTGCCATGGCAGCTTTCAGTTCCGGTTTCTTTTCCTCAGCAATTTCTTCTTTGAATTTCCACATTACAATATGATATACCGTCATAATTTCCTCCCATCGCACATTCTTTGTGCCTTTTCAAGACTGCTTAATCATCTTTCCTGCTCCAGATGAAACATCAGCACTGACAGCACCGTCATACCGGCCGTCTCCGTCCGGAGAATCCGTTTACCAAGAGTAATCGGCAAAATTCCCGCCTCCTGTGCAGTTGAAATCTCATGTTCATCAAATCCGCCCTCCGGACCGATAAAAATTGCCACAGATTCTCCCTGTTTTATGGATTCCAGAATCGCTCTCGTATCAGCCATGCCTTCCGCCAGCTCATACGGAATCAGCTTTTTGTCACAGTTTTCCTGTGCATACCGGACGGCTTCATTAAATGTCATGACCGTTTTCACCTCCGGCACGATCGTTCGCTTTGACTGCTTCGCTGCGCTCTCCGAAATAGCATTCCAGCGTTTTCGTTTGGATTCTTCCTTCTTCTTATCAAGCTTCACCACAGCACGCTTCGTCGCTACCGGCACGATCTCATATGCCCCCAGCTCTACCGCTTTCTGAATGATCAGCTCCATTTTGTCACTCTTGGGCAATCCCTGAAACAGATAAAGCTTCGATGGAAGCTCCGTATCGGCTGCCTGCGACCACATGATACGGGCAGTGACACATTCCTCTGTCAGCTCCGCAATCTCACAGCAATATTCCACCGCTTCCTCCCGGCTGCTGATGCTGATCTGCTCACCCGGAGTCATGCGCAGCACATTGCGGATATGATTGACATCCGTACCTTCAATGCGTATTTCGCGTTCACCAATCTGTTCCTGTGTTACAAAGAAATGATACATAATTCTGTTCCCCGCCTATTTCTTGCGCGCAGTTACTGATACCCAGTCATTCTGGTGTGTCACTTCCACCACCTCAAGACCTGCCGCCTTCACTGCCTCCACGACAGTCTCTTCCTTTTCATCAATAATACCGGATGTGATATAGATTCCGCCGCTCTTGAGCTGATTCACGATCACCGGAGTCAGCGGCACCAATACATCTGCCAGAATATTTGCTGCGACAATATCATATTTCTCATAACCGACTGCATCCTGTACAGCCTTGTCATCAATGATATTTCCGATCATGACCTCCATGGCGCCCTCCGGAATCTCATTTACCTCCAGATTCTCCTTCGTTGCAGTGATCGCACACGGGTCAAGATCTGTACCCACCGCATGTTTTGCACCAAGCTTCAGGGCCACAATGGAAAGGATTCCGCTTCCGGTTCCCACATCGAGCAGCTCGGTCTGCGGTGTCACAAATTTCTTCAGCTGACGCATGCACAGCTGCGTGGTCTCGTGCATTCCCGTGCCGAATGCAGTACCCGGATCAATATGAATGATCATCTTGTCCTGATCCTCTTCCTTCACTTCCTCCCAGGACGGAATGATCAGGATATCATCCACGTAAAACTGGTGAAAATATTCCTTCCAGTTATTGATCCAGTCCTTATCTTCCGTCTGGCTCTCTGTGATCGTTCCCTCTCCGATATCCAGGAACATACGCAGATCATCCAGTTCCTCTTTCACTCTTGCAAGGATTGCCTCCTTATCTGCATCCTCCTCCAGATAAAAACTCAGATATGCAATCCCGTCATCCGCCGGTCCATCCGGCAGAATATCTACGAACATCTGCTGTTTGTCCGACTCAGAAAGCGGCACCTTATCCTCAATCTCAACGCCTTCTACTCCTGCATCTGCCAGAGATGAGATCACGATATCCTCCACTTCTGTTCTAGTCTTTAATGTAAATTTATTCCAGCGCATTTGCTACCTCCGGTTCTGTCCGCCTGTGTTCTTCTTGTTTTCTTTTTTGTTTTCTTTTTGTCTTCTTTTCTGTTTTCTTTTTCCTGTTTTAACAGCACTGCAGACTGCCATTTCACCTGCGCAATCTGCTCCGCATTAACCTTACATGATTCAAAGTGCAAAGTCAAGTCATCGTTCATGAGAAATCTCATTTGAAAGCTCTGCTCAGCCCCATTCTTTATCTGTTCATAAACTGCTTAACAAAAGAAGAAGCGGATCGAAAATCCACTTCTTCCCTGAACTCTTCTATTCTGTTATGTGCTTTAGTCCAGCGCATCCTTCAGCTCATCTTTCAGTTTATCCATAAAGCCTTTCTTTTTCGGCTTCTCCTGACTCTTCTCACCGTTCTCCGCCTGTCCGAGGCTGTTGCCCGTCTCAGCATCAAATTCACGCAGCGCCCGCTTTGCTGCATCGTTCAGCTTCGTCGGAACCTGGAGTACAAGTGTCACATAATGATCTCCGCGCACACTCTTGTTTCTCAGAGACGGAACACCTTTTCCCTTGAAACGCACTTTCGTATCAGTCTGAGTTCCAGGCTTGATCGTGTACATAATGTCACCATCCACTGTACTGATACGGATATCACCGCCGAGCGCGGCCTGCGCGTATGTCATCGGAACAGTAGAATAAATATTCATATCCTGACGCTGGAAAATCGGGTGTCTTCCTACGGAAACCTCTACCAGCAGATCTCCTCTCGGGCCACCGTTCGTTCCCGGTTCTCCCTTCTCACGGATACGAATACTCTGACCGTTGTCGATTCCGGCCGGAATCGTAACCTTGATCTTCTTCTTGCTGGAGGTATAACCCGTTCCGTAGCAGTCCGGGCATTTCTCCTTAACGATCTTGCCGGTGCCGTGGCACTCCGGACAGGTCTGTACATTCTGAACCGTACCAAACAGGGACTGCTGTGTAAATACAACCTGGCCCTTTCCGCCGCACTTGGAACATGTCTCCGGTGAAGTTCCCGGCTTTGCTCCCGTACCATGACATTTGGTGCATTCTTCCTTCAGATTGAGTTCAATCTCTTTCTCACATCCGGAAATCGCCTCTTCAAACGTGATGCGCACACTGGTACGCACATTGGCTCCCTGCATCGGTCCGCGGGATGCACCTCTTCGTCTTCCTCCGCCAAACAGATCACCGAAGATATCGCCGAAGATATCACCCATATCACCGCTGAAATTGAATCCGTCGAATCCGCCGTATCCGCCTCCCGGACCGCCCTGTTCAAAGGCTGCATGACCGAACTGATCATACTGTTTTCTCTTTTCCGGATCACTCAGGATCGCATATGCTTCGGATGCCTCCTTGAATTTCTTCTCTGCTTCAGCATCCCCTGGATTCATATCCGGATGGTATTTTTTTGCAAGAACCCTGTATGCTTTCTTCAATGCCGCCTCGTCCGCGTTTTTGTCCACACCGAGGACCTCATAATAATCTCTCTTATTCTCTGCCATTATACCACCTGCCCGACAATGCCCCTGAAGGTACTCCTCCAGGGGTATTATGCTCTTTATCTTAATTTTATAACTGCTGTGTGCAACCGGCTGTTACGCCGTTTCACACATTATACTTCTCTGTAATCTCCGTCAACCACGTCATCGTCCTGCGGAGCACTTCCTGCCGCACCGCTCATATCCGGGCCTGCACCTGCGGCTCCTGCTGCACCTGCAGCTCCCTGAGCCTGCTCATAAACCTTTGCGAACAGCTTCTGAGCGCTTGCCATCAGTTTTTCCTTGCCTGCCTTCAGGTCTGCCAGCTGTGCATCTGTCATATCTTCCGGATTTGTAGCAGCTACGAGATCCTTCAGTGCCTTCAGATCTTCCTCTAC
The DNA here is from genome assembly GCA_045119335.1 of Candidatus Choladousia sp. Lineage (GTDB taxonomy): Bacteria > Bacillota > Clostridia > Lachnospirales > Lachnospiraceae > Choladousia. The sequence continues at coordinate 51,879 of JBGVDJ010000007.1, forward strand.
AGCGGCCTTGTCAGCAGCATCGATCTTATCGCCTACTTCTTCCATAGCCTTCTCTGTCTGGAATACCATTGCATCAGCATCGTTTCTTGTATCGATTGCTTCCTTCTTCTTCTTATCCTGTGCCTCGAACTCAGCAGCTTCCTTTACTGCCTTATCGATCTCATCATCGGACATGTTGGAACCGGAAGTAATCGTAATGTGCTGCTCCTTGCCTGTTCCAAGATCCTTGGCAGATACATTAACAATGCCGTTTGCATCAATATCGAATGTAACCTCGATCTGCGGAACACCTCTTCTTGCTGGCGGAATACCATCCAGACGGAACTGTCCGAGGGACTTGTTGTCCTTCGCGAACTGTCTCTCACCCTGTACTACGTGGATATCTACTGCAGTCTGGTTGTCTGCTGCTGTAGAGAATACCTGGCTCTTCTTTGTCGGGATCGTTGTATTTCTCTCGATGAGCTTTGTAGCTACACCGCCAAGTGTCTCGATAGACAGTGACAGCGGAGTAACATCCAGAAGAAGGATATCGCCTGCACCTGCATCGCCTGCCAGCTTACCGCCCTGGATGGAAGCACCGAGTGCAACACATTCATCCGGGTTCAGGCTCTTGTTCGGCTCATGTCCTGTCAGCTGTTTTACCTTGTCCTGTACTGCCGGGATACGTGTGGAACCACCGACCAGAAGTACCTTGGACAGATCGCCTGCGGAAAGTCCTGCATCTTTCAGTGCGTTCTGTACCGGGATAACAGTTCTCTCTACAAGATCATGTGTCAGTTCATCGAATTTTGCTCTTGTCAGATCCATTTCGAAGTGCTTCGGTCCTGTCTCGTTTGCTGTGATGAACGGAAGGTTGATATTTGTTGTTGTAGAGGAGGAAAGTTCCTTCTTTGCCTTCTCTGCTGCTTCTCTCAGTCTCTGAAGAGCCATCTTATCGTTGGAAAGATCAATGCCTTCCTTTGTCTTGAAATCAGCGATCATGTAGTCTGTGATCTTCTTATCGAAGTCATCTCCGCCGAGCTTGTTGTCACCGTTTGTAGCAAGTACTTCGATAACACCTTCACCGATCTCGATAATGGAAACATCGAATGTACCGCCGCCGAGGTCGTATACCATGATCTTCTGCTCGTTCTCGTTGTCAAGACCGTATGCAAGAGCTGCTGCTGTCGGCTCGTTGATGATACGCTTAACCTCGAGACCTGCGATCTTACCTGCATCCTTTGTAGCCTGACGCTGAGCATCGTTGAAGTATGCCGGAACAGTGATAACAGCCTCTGTTACCTTCTCACCGAGGTAGTTCTCAGCATCTGCTTTCAGCTTCTGAAGAATCATTGCGGAAATCTCCTGCGGAGAATATTTCTTCTCATCAATTGCTACTTTGTAATCAGTTCCCATATGTCTCTTAATGGAAGAGATTGTTCTGTCTGCGTTTGTAACTGCCTGACGCTTTGCCGGCTCACCTACGAGACGCTCGCCGCTCTTTGTGAAAGCCACTACAGACGGTGTTGTTCTGGAACCTTCTGTATTTGTGATAACAACCGGCTTTCCACCTTCCATAACAGCTACACAGCTGTTTGTTGTACCTAAGTCAATACCAATGATTTTTCCCATGATTGAGTCCTCCTTATTTTCATAACTCTATCTGAATAATTAATAACTGCCTGAATTAATTTGCCACCTTTACCATGCTGTGGCGTACCACGCTGTCGCGGTACAGGTAACCTTTCTGGAATTCCTCGACTACGACATTCTCGCCGGCTTCCTCATCCTCCACATGCATCACTGCGTTATGGAAGTTCGGATCGAATTCCCTGCCGACTGCCTCGATCGGCTTCACGCCCATGCCCTCCAGAGCTGTGAGCATCTGCTTATATACCTTCTCCATTCCCTGAATGAACGGATCTGCCTTCTGTTCCTCAGTCACACCGGAAAATCCGCGCTCAAAGTTGTCAATGACCGGAAGAATCTTCTCAATGATACTCTTTGCTCCGATCTCATACATCGCCGCTTTTTCCTTCTCGGAACGCTTGCGGAAGTTATCGAACTCGGCCATCTGACGCTGTACACGGTCAGTCAGCTCTTCAATCTGAATGTCTTTTTTATCTTTCTTTTTCTTTCCGAAGAGGCCCTTTTTCTTCGGTTCCTCCTCATCACCGGATTCCTCATCCGACTCCTGCGCCGCATCCTGTGCAGCCTCTGTATCTTCAGCCGGAGTTTCCGCATCAGCAGCCGCATCCTGTGCAGCTTCATTCACCGCTTCGTTTCCCTCTGCTGCTTCGTTCTCCTCTGCCGCTTCGTTCAGAACCTCTTCGTCTCTGATCTCTTCCACTGGCTCTTCCACCTTTCTACTCTTTCTTGAATATCTCATCCAGCTGCGCCATCAGTGTTTTGAGTGTGGAGACTACCTTGTCATAGTCCATACGCTTCGGACCGATTACTCCGATCCTTCCGTACATTCCTTCACCCAGCTCATATGTGGCTGTCACTACGCTGCAGTCCTGCATGGTCTGAAGCCGTGATTCCTGACCGATGTACACCTGAATCCCTGTTTCTGAATCCTGTTCGGAACTGATCATATTGACCAGATCCCTCTTTTCCTCAAATGCGCTGATCAGCTCGCTGGCCTTTTCACTGCTGCTCAGCTCCGGATATTTGAAAATGTTGGTCGCGCCGCTGGTGTAGACCTCGATCTCTTCCTCGGTCTGAATCGATTCTGCGACGGCATCCAGCACTCTGTTCACAACTTCGCTGTGAATACCCGCCTGTTCCTTCAGTCTGGAGATCGTTGCAAGATTGATCTCCTCAAGTGTCAGTCCGTTCAGCGCACTGTTCAGCAGAATATTCATCTCGAGAACCGTCTTCTGATCAAGACCATGTTTAATCTGGATCATCTTGTTCTTGACTACATTACCCTCTGCCACAATAACGGCAAGGATCTGTGTGTCACTGACAATGGACAGCTGAATGAACTTCAGCTTTGTCCTGTGGTACTGCGGTCCGGATATCATGGCTGCATAATTCGTATTCGCTGCCAGTATCTTCGCCATCTGCTTCAGCAGAAGCTCCATCTTGTCCTGCCTCTGCAGCACCATCTCTTTCATCTCGGTGACCTCACGGTTCTTCTCATCCATCATCCGGTCCACATACAGACGATAACCGGCATCTGACGGAATCCGTCCGGCTGAGGTGTGCGGCTGAAGGATAAGACCCATATCCTCCAGATCAGACATCTCATTTCGTATGGTGGCGGAACTCAGATTCAGATCCGCATATTTTGAAATCGTCCTCGATCCCACCGGCTCGCCCGTCTCCAGGTAAGTCTTGATGATAGCTTTCAGTATAGTCCATTTTCTATCATCGAGCTGCATCTGAACTCCTCCCTCCTCTCAGGAACACCAGTGTGTTCTTGTTTTTATCTTTGTTAGCACTCTTTGAACTCGAGTGCTAACACCTCATGCAGTTAATATAATACCAGCACTTTCTTTTGTCAATACCAATTTGCATTTTTTCAAATTTTTAATATTTTTGTTTTTCGATTATTTTTTCCTGTTTCTACATATATATACGGATACTGTCGAATCCGCCCACCCGATAAAATTTGACATTCAGGTACAATATGTTGTATAGTATATGAAACCACGGAAACAGAACTGATTTGCTGAAATGAGGACATTAATTATGAAGAAAGGAACCGTGTTCGGCATCCTGCTCGCAGCCGCAATGATCATTGGGCTCGGTGCATTTGCCATATATCTGACTGTACATTTTAAAGACGACCTGTCTGCTGAACGGGCAGATACAGCTGCTGAGCAGGCGGAGAGTGCTGTGCTTGCACTCTATACACCGGAAACACCGGAGACACAGACAGAGAGAGCTGAGGCAGAGACTGAAGCTCCCGCTCCGGAATACATCTGGGTCGGTGATTCCCGGACCGTTGCCATGAGCAAGGCTATGGCAAACGCTGACATCTATATCGGCGCATCCGGCGAAGGCTACAACTGGCTGTCGGAAACAGGACTTCCGCTCCTGCGGGATGCCATAGAAGAATATCCGGATCTTCCGGTCATCTTCAACTTCGGCGTCAATGATTACGATAACCTGTCCAATTATCTGGCGCTGTACCGTTCTCTGATGACTGAATATGCAGATACACGTTTCTACTATCTCGCCGTGTATCCGATCGATCCGGAAGTATGCGTGAATATCACCAACGAGGAGATTACCGATTTCAACAATCATCTGAAAGAGCTTTCTCCGGAAACCTATATGGACAGCTACACATTCCTGACGGAGAATGAGATCCTTACGATTGACGGAATTCATTACTCAGAGGAGGATTCCCGGAAACTTTACGATTTTGCAGTTGAGCAGATCGCGAAGATCGAAGCCGGGAACTGAAGGCGGGAATTGCAGCCGGAAGCTGAGGCTGAAAATTGAAATTGAAATTATAGTTGAAAGCTGAATATCCAAACGCAAAACCGGAGCCGCTTTTTCGTACAGCACCTGCTGATTCGATATAAATCAAGGCTGCCGCAGAACAGAACCCGTTGATCACCTGATCTCGTTGTTCCTTCTGCAGCAGCCTTTTTGTATGCAGCTGCTCTGCAAAACCTGTACACCAGACCTTTTCATGCAGCTGCTCTGCAAAACGTATGCCAGGCATTCTTTACCTGGTCTTCTTTCCCCGCATCAGCACCAGTCCGGCACCTGCGCAGATCAGACCGATCACCAGAAACAGCACCAGATCCATTACAGCAAGCTTTTCCTTCGTCAGGAACGGGAGCACCTTTCCGACTGCCTCCGGATATTTCATCACGATCATGGAAATCGCATTGTTCACAAAATGAAGTGTCATCGAGACATAAATACTGCCAGTCGAGATCACCATATAGGCAAACGCAGCTCCAAGCAGCGTCATCGGCAGCAGCTTGACAAGGCTCGTATGGAAAGCTCCGAATACAACAGCTGAGATGATCAGTGCCCAACGCACACCCCAGCGCTCTCTCAGACTTCCGAATATAAATCCGCGGAACAGAATCTCCTCGCCGACTGCCGGCAGCACTGCCAGAACAAGAACCAGGAGCCAGATCGGCTGTTCCAGAAACGCTTCGAATGAAGTCGTCAGATTCTGTGTGCTCTCCGGCAGCAGCTGTGTCAGCACAGCACTCAGGAACATCACAAGGCAGTATGTTCCGATATAGAGCAGCACACTTCCCGGCACTTTCTTCCAGTCCGGATTTTTCAGAGAGAACAGCTTCTTTACATCAGATTTCATGTACCAGACAACAAGCACCGGCACCAGGAGGATCAGAAGCTGTGTCACTGCTGTACCTGCCATGACAGAGCGAACCGTTGCTGCCGTGCCCAGGTAGACCAGCAGCAGGAACAGAACCGTCACGCTGATCACCACATCTCCGACTGCCGGCACGGTACCCGGACGGATACTGCTGCGATTCTGAAACAGGCGAAATCCGCGGAATCCGTCTGAGAAAAGGATATCCTCGCTGTCATACAGTTTCGCCAGAATCCAGATAATTGCCACACTGTATCCCACATTGATCAGGACCGTGATCCCGATCAGCATCATATCCGCCTGCTGTGCAATGATCTGCTTGATCAGAAGAGAGACATTCACGATCGGAATCAGTGAAGTCTGATAATTCAGCTCAATAGACGGGATCATTGCCACCATTGATGCAAACATGATGACCAGCATAACCGGTGTAATATAGTTGTTCGCTTCCTTGAAGCTCTTTGCAAACACGCAGAAGCACATGCACAGAGCGGAAATCAGCAGTGCTGTCGTAATCATCACGGCCACCAGCACCGGCAGCATCGTAATGACTCCGGAGAACTGGAACATATCTCCGACACTGCCCGCATCCGCCACACCGTAGATCAGGAACAGAACCGAACCTCCCAGTGACAGCAGCGAGATTACCGCTGTTGTGCAGGCAAAGACTGCGACCGACAGATATTTGCTCATGATCATCTGGAAATTTGTAACCGGAAGGGTCAGCAGTGTCTCCAGTGTACCGCGTTCTTTCTCACCGGCCGTTGCATCAATTGCCGGATACATTGCGCCAAGCATGATCGTAACGATCAGCATCAGGCCGATACTTCCGCCAATATCCATTCCGAGGCTTTCCGAAACAGATGCAGAATCCTCCGACTCACACGTGATCGGATAGATCACGGTCTGAGAAAAGCCTTCCTGCTCCAGCCACTGCTCCACCAGTTCTTCCCGATACAGATCCAGCAGCTCAGTCAGCGCCTGCTCAGCCGTACTGGAGTCCGTATCTGTGGAAGTATACTGAATCGTTGCATTCAGAGAACCCTCTGCCCCCTGTGCCAGCTCCAGCCATGCATCCGCATCCTCTTTTACCTGCTGCTCCTGGCCCTCATTCGCCTGCAGGAATTCCAGTTTCACGCCAAGCTCTTCCCTGTGCTCTTCATACAATGTTTCCAGACTGTCCGCCACCTCTGCATACTGCGCGGACATGCCGATCTGATGCATTATCTCCTCCTGAGACTGCATGACCGCAGTCATGGCCAGCGTCATTCCTATTATGATCGCCGGATACAGCAGCATCGGTACCACTACCATCATGATCAGCGTCTTTTTATCGCGCAGGATATCCACGATCTCCTTGCGCACCAGTGTTCCTGTCTTTTTCATACTTCCGCTCCTCCCGCATATTCATCGAAAACCGAATGGAATGCCTCACGCAGGCTCTGTGTACCGGTCCGCTCCATCAGCTCGGCCGGTGTACCGTGCGCTGCGATCCTGCCGCCGCAGATCATATAGATCCGGTCGCACAGGAACTGTGCCTCCTCCAGATAATGAGTCGAATACAGAACCGTTTTTCCCTGCTCCTTCTGTCCTTTCATGAAATGAATGATTGCATCCGCACTCAGAATATCCAGTCCCAGCGTCGGCTCATCCAGAATATACAGATCCGGATCTGCCATCAGGCAGCGTGCGATGGAAGCCCGCTGAGTCTGGCCGGTGGAAAGCTTATCGATCCGGTTATCTCCGAATGCGTGCATATCCAGTACACGGAAGATCTCGTCTGTCCGCTCCTCAATCTTCTCTTTGCTGTAACCGTACAGTTCTCCCAGAAACTTCAGATATTCCCGGATGGAAAAACGCGGGTACAGCTTCGTATTGCCAGACAGGTAACCGATCGTCTGCTTGCGCTGTGTCAGATCCGTAATCTCCTGACCTGCCCGATCGGTCAGACGAATCTCGCCCGAAGTCGGGGTCATCAGCATGCCGAGCATGCGCAGCAGCGTCGTCTTTCCCGCTCCGTTCGGCCCCAGAATTCCGATGATCTCTCCCGGATGTGCCTCCAGAGATACATGATTCACTGCCAGGAATTCCTCCTTCTTCGTTTTGCGGCCCTGCCGCACACTGCGTTCGAACTGTTTGCACAAATTGATTGCCTCTATCATTTTTCTCCTCCCGCTGCGCATTTCCTGCGCCTCATTTTCACTCTTCTTCCTCACACTCTTCCAGTTTCTCTAATCGTTTCCTGTATACATGACTGAGCACCGTAAGCAGCGTATACGTCATGACCCATGTGACCACTGCAGAAATTGCACCTGCAGCAGCTGCCGCCTTAGGCTCCGCTTCCCACATCCGGATTGCGGCCACTCCTGTCAGAATGAAAACAGCCACAGCTGCTATAATACTGCCTGTCAGATTGGCACGGAGACCCGGCTTGATCCGGCGGTCCCAGATGCCGTTGCGAATGCAGCGGACGAGCATAATGACGTTAATGACCATAAAGCAGACCCATTCTCCGGCCACTGCTGCAGGATCAAGATTCACCACGACCTGCACCGCCATCACAGCAAACAACATCCAGTACAGAATCCAGAAACTGTCTCTTTCAATGCGCTGCAGCTTCTGCTCCTGAAATTCATCCAGATCATTTTTCTTAAAAAAATCAAGTTTCATCTTCCTCTTCCTCCCAAAACAGTTCATCCAGACTCTTGTGTAATACGCGGCAGATCGTCCTGCACAGCTTGATCGTCGGGTTGTAATCCCCCTTCTCTATCGCGTTGATCGTCTGCCGCGATACACCAACAGCATCTGCCAGATCCTTCTGTGACATATCAAGCAGCGCCCGCGCCGCTTTCAGCTTCAGATTTTTCATCGTTTCATCAGTCCTCCCCTTCCCTTCCTGATACTGCATGTTTCAGAAACATTGCGGCAAATATCACCAGGAACAGCAGGCCGCAGAACAGATTAAAGCTGCGAATATTCAGCATACCATCCGTAAATGCCTCTCCGTGCATTATATTACTGATACCAAGCACAAGATTCACAACTCCGATCCCCAAAAAGATGACGATCAGCTGACTGCGTTTCTCATTCAGTGCAAAGTATGCGTCATGCCATATACAGTAGATAACGTACACGGCCAGTGATACGAGACCGATGATCATGATCCCTACACCATGTTCCACCGGAAACAGTTCCCCCGTACTGATCAACATGCCATACAGGATATTTCCGAACAGTGCTGTGAAAAAACCATATTTAAATCCATTGCCCCGGGCCATATTCTGCCGCTCATCATACTGGCAGCGAATTCTTCCATCCGTCTTTGTTTTCTTAAAAATCAGAATACAGAGCAGAACACCTGCAAGCGCTCCCAACATCATCCATCCAAATTGACTGTCCATCTCTTCCTCGTCAGACCTTTACGGACTGACTTCCTCCTTCTTCATTTCTTATGGGAACAGTCTATCATCATAATAGCTTTTTGTCAATTATATTTTACTTTTAGTTCTAAAAAAATGACAGGAAGTTCGAAATTCCTGTCATTCAAGTATTTTAATTTTTTTCAGACATTTTACCTTCCTGCGGTTACAGAAGGAACTCCGCCATCACTGTATTGCTCACATCGATTCCGCGCGGTGTCAGAAAGATCCGTCCGTTTTCACGTTCAAGGAGTCCAAGCTCCTGCTGTCTGTTCAGAACAGCTCCATATACCTCATGAACTGACCTGCCAAAACGCTTCCGAAATGTTTCCTCCTTCACACCGCACATCATACGCAGTCCCAGAAACATAAATTCAGCCATCCGGTCAGCCTCCGTCAGCACTTCAGCCTCACGGTTCGAATGATCCCCGGCCAGGTACTCCTGCATATCAGCCGTATTCCTGATACGGCAGTAATCCGGTATCCTCAGCAGCGATGAAGCGCCCAGCCCGAATCCCGCATACTCCGTTCCATCCCAGTAGCCGATATTATGGCGGCACTCATATCCCGGCAGTGCGTAGTTGGAAATCTCATAACGATGCATTCCTGCGGCACGAAGCAGCTCCTCTGTCAGTTCATACATCCGCCGCTCATCCTCCTCGGAGGGCAGGATCCGCGGCTGCTCCCCGCGCTCCCGCAGTCGGACATCCTCATGATATCTTTCGTAGAACGGTGTTCCTTCCTCAATGATCAGACTGTACGCAGAAATATGCTGCGGTTCAAGTGCCAGTACCTTCTGCAGCGTCTCCTTCCAGGATGATACACTCTGCCCCGGAAGTGCAGACATCAGATCGATGTTGATATTTGTAAATCCGGCACGGCCGGCCGCCTCAAACGTATCCGTAAAATCCTTCCACGTATGAATCCTTCCCAACAGCTCCAGTTCCCGGTCATCCGCAGACTGCAGTCCGAAGCTCAGCCGGTTCACACCTGCCTCCCGATAAGTCCGGAATTTCGCTTCACCGGCTGTCCCCGGATTACACTCTACCGTGATCTCTGCATCCGGTGCAAGGCGGAACTCTGCTCTGACCACATCCATCAGTTTCGCAATATCCTCCCCCGGAAGAAGCGACGGAGTCCCTCCTCCGAAAAACACAGTACTCACTTCGTATTCTTTTTTATATGGAAACAGTTCCATTTCCCGTCTCAATGCCGCGATGTACAACTCCTGCATCCTGCGGCCTGCCGGAGCAGACAGGAAATCACAATAAGCGCATTTTTTCGCGCAGAACGGGATGTGCAGGTATAATTCAAGTTTTCGCATATTTCTCTGTTCTTGTGCAAAAGGCTTCTGTAATTATCTATACTTATCTATGATCGCCCGCATCTGCGGCAGCTTCTGTTCCATATCCGCCACCAGCCTGAACTGTGTCCTGCAGCGATCCAGATTGTGACCTTCTCTGTGAATCTTGAAATAATGGTCCCCTTCCAGATAATCGGTCAGGAAACGCATTCCGCACTCAAAAGTCATCAGCATTGCCCCCATAGGAAGCATATCCAGCTCCTTCTCAGTCAGTGCACCGGCACAGCCCTCAATGAAGCCTTTCGCATACACTTCAAACAGATGCAGATCCAGGGATACTTTATCCAGATCCCGCTCATCCTCCGCCGCAGTGCTTGCTCCGAAGCGGATGGAATCCCCGAAATCGTTCACGGAAAGTCCCGGCATTACCGTATCCAGATCGATCACACAGATTGCTCTGCCTGTCTCATTATCGATCATAATATTGTTCAGCTTCGTATCATTGTGTGTAACGCGAAGCGGCAGTTCACCATTGTCCTGCCTGTCACACAGCTCGTGGGCCAGCGGCTCACGCTGCAGCACGAAACCGATCTCCTCTCTCACGCTGTCCGCTCTTTTGCAGACATCCGCCTCCAGCGCACAGCGGAACTTCCGGAACCGGTCTACCGTATTGTGGAAATCTGCAATCGTCTCATGAAGTGTCTCCGCCGGGTAGTCCGCAAGCAGCCGCTGGAAATGTCCGAACGCAACGGCACTCTGATAGAAATCATCCTCATCTTCCACGCTGTCAAAACAGGTGGCATTCTCTATGTACAGATATGCACGCCAATACTCCCCCTGGGAATCCACATAATACGGCCCGCCTGCGCCCGTCAGAATAACGTTCAGCGTCTCACGCTCCGTATCTCCGCCATTTTCCAGTATTTTTTCCCTGAGCCAGGAAGTAACTCCGGTCACATTTTCCATCAGCTCCACAGGTTTCCGGAAAATCTCCTTGTTCATTTTCTGAACAATGTATCGCTTCTGCCCGCCCTCTACAGAAAATGTCACACGAAATGTATCATTAATATGGCCGCTTCCATACGGAACACATTCTTTCAGCGTTCCCGGAAACTCAAACTGCGCCAAAACCTCCTGCATGATCCGGTTCAGTTCCACAGCCGCACCTCCTCTTCTGTCATCGTCACACTATTTCTCATCCAGCTTCAGCACACTCATAAATGCCTTCTGCGGAATCTCTACATTGCCGACCTGACGCATACGCTTCTTACCTTCCTTCTGTTTCTCCAGAAGCTTCTTCTTACGCGTAATATCACCGCCGTAGCATTTCGCCAGTACATCCTTGCGCATGGCCTTGACGGTTTCCCTTGCAATGATCTTGCTGCCGATCGCCGCCTGAATCGGGATCTCAAACAGCTGACGCGGGATCTCCTCTTTCAGGCGCTCACACATACGGCGGCCTCTCTCATAGGCGGTGTCCCCGTGTACAATGAAGGAAAGAGCATCGACCTCTTCCCGGTTCACCAGAATGTCCAGCTTCACAAGCTGGGACTGAACGTATCCCTTCATCTCATAATCAAATGATGCATAACCGCGGGAACGGGATTTCAGCGCATCAAAGAAATCGTAGATGATCTCATTCAGTGGAAGAGTGTACCGGAGTACGGCTCTTGTCTCCTCAATGTACTCGATACCCTCATACATACCGCGGCGCTCCTGACACAGCTCCATAATAGAACCGATGTACTCCGTAGTCACCATGATCTCGGCAGCCACCACCGGCTCCTCCATATATTCGATCTCAGACGGATCAGGCAGGTTTGTCGGATTCGTCAGGTCAATCACTTCCCCATTTGTCTTGTGCACCTTGTAGATAACGCTCGGCGCAGTCGTCACAAGATCCAGATTATACTCGCGCTCCAGACGTTCCTGGATGATCTCCAGATGCAGAAGACCCAGGAATCCGCAGCGGAATCCGAAACCAAGTGCGATCGATGTCTCCGGCTCGAACTGCAGAGATGCATCGTTGAGCTGCAGCTTCTCCAGTGCATCACGCAGATCCGGATACTTCGCTCCGTCTGCCGGATACATACCGCAGTAGACCATCGGATTGACTTTTTTGTAGCCCGGCAGCGGCTCCCTGCACGGATTGGTCACGCAGGTCACCGTATCACCGACACGTGTATCCTTTACATTTTTCAGGCTGGCAGTCAGATAACCTACCATACCGGCACTCAGCTCATCACACGGAATGAACTGACCTGCACCGAACGTACCGACTTCTACGATCTCGGCCTCCGCTCCCGTTGCCATCATTCGGATCGGTGTTCCCTTCTTCACCGTACCGTGCATTACTCGGATAAATACGATAACGCCCTTATAAGAATCATAGATGGAATCAAAGATCAGTGCCTGAAGCGGTGCATCCGGATCCCCGTGAGGTGCCGGAATCTTCTGCACGATCGCCTCCAGAACCTGATCCACATTCAGTCCTGTCTTTGCAGAAATCTGCGGTGCGTCCTCTGCCTCAATGCCGATCACATCCTCAATCTCATGGATTACACGTTCCGGGTCCGCGCTGGGAAGGTCGATCTTGTTGATGACCGGCATAACATCCAGATCATGATCCAGTGCCAGATAGACGTTTGCCAGAGTCTGTGCCTCAATTCCCTGAGCTGCATCCACGACAAGGATTGCGCCGTCACATGCTGCCAGACTTCGTGAGACCTCGTAGTTGAAATCCACATGCCCAGGAGTATCGATCAGATTGAAAATGTACTCCTCGCCGTCTTTTGCCTTATATACGATACGGACCGCCTGCGACTTGATCGTAATGCCGCGCTCGCGTTCCAGATCCATGTTATCGAGCACCTGATTCTGCATTTCACGGCTCGTCAGAAGACCGGTCATCTCAATAATGCGGTCCGCCAGCGTTGATTTACCGTGGTCGATATGTGCGATAATACAAAAATTCCTGATTTTACTCTGATCAACTGCCACTTACGTTCCTCCCTGTATCCGAACAATCTATGTAAGTCAAATAATGATCGATACTGCAGAGTGCACGCACTCTGCAGATACCGCCGGGATGCTCCCAATATCATACATCCATATCCGATACAGTTTATCATATTTGGACGCAGCTTGTCCATAGGCTGGCTGTGATATTTCCATCAGCATAATCCACCGTCCTGTCTGACCTGCTGCAATACCTCCTCACGTACCGCTCAGCACCTGATGCAGCAGATCTGCCAGCGGCACCATGGCATTGCGCTCCTCCTCCACTGTATTCAGCTGAGTCCCTGCCTCGATCAGCAGCGACCTGGGGCGCAGATGCAGATTGAACCGCTCTGCTTTCAGATAAATATTGCGGGTAAATCCCGGATACTGCTCTCTGGCCTTCAGCTGCAGCTGCAGCGAAAATGCCAGATTTTCCTCGATATACGGGTTCTCCAGCCAGTAAAGCGATTCATTATTGCTGTTGCGGGAAATTCCGTTAAAGAACATGATCATCGAAGTCGGCTTTCCGTCGATCTCCGTCACGAATTTCTGTCCTTCCACGCCATCCCGGTGCAGGTCAATGATGACCTCTATAGTAGGGTACTCCTCCAGAATCTGCTGCACGGATTCCCGCGCGTAATCATATGCCACACTTCGATCCAGCACACCATCTACGAGATCATAAACTCCCGTATCATGCAGAACATTGTATCCGTATTTTTCCAGTTCACCGGCCAGCACATCTCCCATCCCGATAATGGTATCCTCCGTTTTTCCCTCTTCCGAATCCGCAAATGCCTCCTGGGAATGGGTGTGATAGATCAAAATCTGCGGCACATCCGGATCCTGCCCGATCCTCAGATCCTCCTCCAGGAGCGTATCTGCATCCAGCAGCTGCTCATCCGCTGCCGTTCCGCTGTCGACGGTATAATAATTCGCAAGCAGATAATCAAAATCACGCAGCTGTTCCCGCATCACATCCGGAACCACAGATGCAGCTGCCTGAATGGAATCCTGATCTTCCGTTTCCTCCGCTGCCTGTCCTGATCCGTCATCTGATATCTGGGTTTCAGATATCCCTGTTCCTTCGGTCATTTCCCCGGATTCAGACATTCCCGGCCCTTCGTCCGTTCTCTTCGGTTCGGATGTCACTGTCCCTTCAGTCATTTCCCCGGATTCAGACATTCCCGACCCTTCGTCCGATTTCCGCGGTTCGGATGTCACTGTCCCTTCAGCCATTTCCCCGGATTCAGACATTCCCGAGTCCCCGTCCGTTCTCTGCGATTCAGATATACCTGAATCTGCTTCTCCTTCTGAGGATTTTCCCGATGCTTTTTCTGAATCTGCGGATTCCGCCTGAACGAGCTGCCCCTGCGCTTCTTCACCTTTCGTCGCATCTGCAGACTCAGCTACAGACTCGGTCGCTTCTCCGGTCTCCTCTTCCTCCGCCAGATAGCTGTACACAGGAACCACCTGTTCCATCCATCTGCTTATCCAGCTTCCGGTCTTCCGGTCTTCCACCGCAGCCGTATATCCCGGTACATACGTGCGCATGGCCGCATCCTCCAGTTCCCGCTGTACATTACCGGAATCAAATGCACCCTGTTTTTCTCCCTGCTTCAGAATAAGTCCGCTTCCCTTATATAAAATATAGATTCCAAGCACCACCATAATCAGATACAGCAGTTTCTGGAGCCTGTCCGTCCCTCTCATATCTGCCCTCCTGCACAACAGCATCCGCACAGGCGGGGCTTTATGCATTCCATATCTTATATATATGAAGTTTTGCCAAAAATATTCCTATAAACCGGTCCCCGCAAATACGATATTCAGTCCTTCTGAAATCGTGTAGCTCAGATATTTCACCGTCTCGTCGATATCCTTTGGTGTCACAAACATTGTATTCAGATGCGGCGAGATCAATTCCCGTATCATCTGGTGCTTCTCTGCCTGATTCAGTGTCCCGAGAGTTCCGCCCAGTCTCTGCATCTGCTCGGACCGATCCATCTGCGCCACCAGTTCCTCCATCGTATCATTTACAATCGTTGCCGCATCCACTACCGTCGGCACACCGATTGCAATAACAGGCACCCCTACCGTATCCTCATTGATGGCATTTCTATGGTTGCCGACTCCGGATCCCGGATTGATCCCCGTATCTGTGATCTGAATCGTCCTGTTCAGTCTTTTCGTACTGCGTGCCGCGAGTGCATCGACAGCGATCACAAGCTCCGGTTTCGTTTCCTCCACCACTCCGCGGACAATCTCCAGCGTCTCCATTCCGGTCTGCGCCATCACTCCCGGAACAATCGCACTGACTTCGCCGACAGCCGCCAGCTCCTTCGACATCCTGCCGTATTCCCGGATCATATGCCTTGTAATATGCAGGTTATCTACCACATCCGGACCGAGTGCATCCGGAGTCACCTGACGGTTGCCGAGTCCTACGATCAGAACAGATTTCTCCCGACCTCCCATCAGACGCTGCAGATATCCTGCCAGTGCCTGCGAGATTTCACGGTGATAATCCTCATCCGGGACAGACATATTCGGTGCTTCAATGGTAATATACGTTCCCACCGGCTTTCCCATGGCCTTTGCTCCATTTTCCGTCTCAATGACCACTGTCGTCGTGTAGATTTCCTTCTCCTGATCCGCATTTTCCTCAACTCGTACACCTCTGATGCTTCCCGCTTCCGCTTCACAGCTTTCCCGTGCCTCCAGTGCAAGGTCCGTCCGTATCTGAAACTTTCCCATCATATTCACTTCTCCTTTTCGTATTTTCACTTGGCATGCCTCATTTCCGGTCCGTCCGCGATCCGGTTCAACAGCCCCATTTCCTGCTGTTTTCCTTATTTTCTGCAAGATTTTCGGAAATATGTATTGACAGAAAAGTCAGTTTGGAATAAGATATATGAGTATGTTTACATTAAACGACCGTGTCCGATTTTAATGAAACAAATTATAAATACAGAATGTTTGGAGGTGTACACATTGGCTAATATCAAATCTGCAAAGAAGAGAATCCTGGTAACAAAGACCAGAAACGAGAGAAATAAAGCTGCCAAGTCTGCTGTTAAGACTGCAATCAAGAAGGTAGAAGCTGCTGTCGCTGCAAACGACAAGGCTGCCGCTGAAGCTGCTCTTCTGTCTGCTACTTCTATCATTGATAAGGCTGCTAAAAAGGGCATTTATCACAAGAACAATGCAGCAAGAAAAGTTTCCCGTCTGGCAAAGGCAGTCAACGGACTGGCATAAGAATAGATCAGATAGCAAAAGCAGTCGATACCGTCATGTCGGCTGTTTTTTTGTTGCACAGAATTATTGGAGGGCAAAGTGCAAAACAATCCGCCCGGTATCTTTCAGCATTCTGATCTGCATGAGAAAATCTGTTCCCACCGAAATTGGCTGCCATACAGAACTGAACACCGCTTTACGAGAACAGGCGGACCTCCCCGTTTCCATCGGGAGATCCGCCTGTTGTTCTGGTTAATATAACTGTTGGCCTACTTCGTAAAACAGTCCGAATGCCTGCACATTCCGGAACATTCTATGGTCATACATCCATTTCTTCTTCCGTATCCATACACAGCTGCCCGATCAGATTCCACACTTCATCGCGCCCCTGCTTCGTCTGAGAGGAAAACGGAATGATCTGCGTTCCCGGCAGCACATCAAGACCCTGGCGGATCAGCTTGATCTGCTTCTGGATCTGGCTGCGTTTGATCTTGTCCATCTTTGTCGCGATAATGATCGGATTGTAGCCGTTATGGCAGATCCACTCATACATCATCCGGTCATTCGCACCCGGCTCATGGCGGATATCGATCAGAAGGAACACGGCACGCAGCTGTTTTGAGCCGTTCAGATATTTTTCAATCAACTTCCCCCATTTCTCTTTCTCTGACTGGGCCACTTTTGCGTAGCCGTATCCCGGAAGATCCACAAGGTATACTTCGTCATTGACATTATAAAAATTGATCGTCTGGGTCTTGCCCGGCTGGGAACTGGTACGCGCCAGCGCCTTACGGTTCACCAGACTGTTGATCAGAGAGGATTTACCGACATTGGATTTGCCGGCAAATGCCACCTCAGCTTTTGTATTCTTCGGCAGTACACTCGTGATACCGCACACCGTCTCCAGATTCACCTGCTTTATTACCATGGTGTTCCTCTCTTTCCCGTGCTATTTTCCAGCCAGTGCTTCCTTCAGGACTTCCGGCATCGCGCTGACATAGACCAGCTTCATGCCCTCCCTGATCTCCTCCGGTACCTCTTCCACATCTGCTCTGTTCTCTGCAGGCACAAGCACCGTCCGGATCCCCGCCTGCTTCGCAGCCAGCAGCTTCTCCTTCAGACCGCCGATCGCAAGCACGCGTCCGCGCAGTGTAACCTCTCCTGTCATTGCCACATCAGCACGCACCGGAATTCCGGTGACTGCGGACAGGATTGCTGTAGCCATAGTAATACCGGCAGAAGGTCCGTCCTTCGGCACAGCGCCCTCCGGAATATGGATATGGATGTCATTCTTTGCAAAAAACTCCGGATCGATCTGATAATCCTTCCCAAGTGACCGGATATAGCTGATCGCCGTGCGTGCAGACTCTTTCATTACATCACCCAGCTGTCCGGTCAGGAGGAACTCGCCCTTGCCCGGCATCGTATTGACCTCAATCTGCAGTGTATCACCGCCGACACTGGTCCATGCCAGACCCCGCACGATTCCAACATCATTTTTCTCATTCTTTTTCATTACCGTATAGCGTTTTCTGCCCAGATATTTATCCAGGTTCTTGCCGCTCACCTTTACGCTCTGCACATCATTTTCAAGAATTTCTCTCGCAGCCTTCCGGCAGACCTCTCCGATCCTTCGCTCCAGCTGGCGTACACCTGCCTCTTTCGTATAACCTTCTATCATACCGGTAAGAGCTGATTTCGTAATGGTCAGCTGTCCTTTCTTCAGACCGTGGCGTTCCATCTGCTTCTTCAGCAGATAATCTTTCGCAATATGGAACTTCTCATTCGCCGTATAACTGGTGACTTCGATCACCTCCATACGGTCCAGAAGCGGCCGCGGAATCGTATGCAGATCATTGGCCGTCGCAATAAACAGTACCTCTGACAGGTCGATCGGCAGATCAATATAGTGATCATGGAACCGGCAGTTCTGCTCGGAATCCAGCACCTCCAGAAGTGCAGACGAGGTATCCCCCTTGTAATCGCTGCTGACCTTGTCGATCTCATCCAGAAGCATCAGCGGATTCTTCACACCTGCCTGCTTCATTCCATCCGCGATGCGCCCCGGCATTGCACCGATATAGGTTCTTCGGTGTCCGCGGATCTCAGCCTCGTCGCGCACGCCGCCGAGGCTGACGCGCACATATTTCTTGTCCAGTGCACGGGCAATAGAACGCGCAATGGAGGTCTTTCCTGTTCCCGGAGGACCCACAAGGCAGAGGATCGGACTCTCCCCCTTCTTCGTCAAAGTGCGGACTGCCAGAAATTCCAGCACGCGCTCCTTTACCTTATCCAGACCGTAATGATCCTCCTCCAGAATCTTTGCGGCATTCTTCAGGTCTTCATTATCCTCAGACACCTTATCCCACGGCATCTCCAGCAGCGTCTCAATATATCCGCGGGCCACGGAACTCTCCGCCGAATTGCTGCCGAGTGTCTTCAGGCGCTCCGTCTCTTTCATGATCTTTTCTTTTATCTCATCGGAAGCGCACAGGTTCCGTGCCTTCTCCTGATAATTCTTCACATCATTCAGCAGCGTATCCTCACCCAGTTCCTCCTGGATGACTTTGATCTGTTCTCTCAGAACATATTCCCGCTGGTTCTTTTCCACGCGATCCTTCACCTTCTGCTGAATATCGTTTCGAATCTGCATGATTTCTGTTTCGCTGACCAGCAGAGTGCACAGCAGCTCATAGCGCTCCTGTATCCCGTTCGCCTCCAACAGGCTCTGTCTCTGTTCATAATGCATGGGCAGGTGCACACATACGGCTGTGAGCAGCTGTTCCAGATTTCTGATCTCAAGCATCTGGCGCAGCATATCCTTGCCGAATTTCTGATTCAGCTGACTGTAGCGCTTCAGCAGATCCTGCAATGCACGTGCCATGCCCGCCTTCTCCACCTCACTCAGCTCTTCAGCCGGTTCATCCATATATTCGACCCGGGCATACAGGCAGTTTTCTCCCTCGCCCATATCACGCACTCTTGCACGTTTCAGGCCTTCCACCATCACCCGCACAATATCCTTCGGCAGCTTTGCCACGTTCCGGATCCGTGCAGTAACACCGATCTCATACACATCCTCCAGGACCGGATTATTTTCCTCCGGGTTCTTCTGTGTTACCAGAAAGATCACCTGATCATCCGCCATCGCTGTTTCCACAGCCCGGATAGATTTTTCCCTGCTTATATCAAAATGCAATACCATGGTCGGCATTACGGTCAGTCCCCGCAGCGGTATTGCCGGTATCGGTATCGTCTTCGTCATTTCGTTCATCAATTCCTTCCATCATGCGCTGTCGCGCCGTAAATCCTGAGGAAAATAAATGTTATCCTTTCATTTATTTCCATATGTTCTCTAAAATCAGCATGAGCAGACAGCTGTGCCATCTGCTCTTACCTGTTTCATGTTCCATGTAAAACCGGGCGCCTGCCTCACATTACGCAGTCTCTTCCACCATACCGACTCTGCGTTTTCTGCGTCCCTTCAGTTCCTCGCGATAGGTCAGCTCCGGCTCACCCGTTCCTTCTATCGTCTCCTTTGTCACAACACATGTTGCGATCGTATCATCAGACGGAATCCGGTACATCAGATCCATCATTGCTCTCTCCATGATCGCACGCAGTCCTCTGGCACCTGTTCTTCTCTTGATCGTTTTGTCCGCAATCGCCTCGATCGCCTCCGGGGTAAAGGAAAGCTCCACATCATCCAGACCAAACAGGCCCTGATACTGTTTCACGATCGCATTCTTCGGCTCGGTCAGAATACGGACCAGAGCATCCTTGTCCAGTTCATCCAGAGATACGACCACCGGCACACGGCCAATGAACTCCGGAATCATACCGAACTTGATGAAATCCTGCGGAAGCGCTTTCTTCAGGATCTCTCCCACATTTTTCTGATCCTTTTCCGTCAGTTCGGAATTGAAGCCGATCCCCTTCTTGTCCATTCTGGCTTCAATGATCTTGTCAATGCCCTCAAATGCTCCGCCGCAGATGAACAGAATGTTTGTCGTGTCGATCTGCAGAAGTTCCTGATGCGGATGCTTACGTCCGCCCTGAGGCGGCACAGATGCCACAGTACCCTCCAGAATCTTCAGCAGCGCCTGCTGAACACCTTCTCCGGATACATCGCGTGTGATCGAAGCATTCTCTGATTTACGTGTGATCTTGTCAATCTCATCAATATAAATAATGCCGTACTCGGCTTTCTTGATATCATAATCTGCAGCCTGAATGATCTTGAGCAGGATGTTCTCCACATCCTCTCCCACATATCCGGCCTCAGTCAGTGCAGTCGCATCTGCGATTGCAAACGGTACGTTCAGCAGACGTGCCAGTGTCTGTGCCAGCATTGTCTTACCGGAACCGGTCGGTCCAAGCATCAGAATGTTGCTCTTCTGCAGCTCCACATCAAGATACTTTCCGCTCGTAATTCTCTTGTAATGATTGTAAACAGCCACAGCCAGAGCCTTCTTGGCCTCATCCTGTCCGATTACATAATCATCCAGAAATTCTTTGATCTCCATCGGTCTGAGCAGATTGATTGCATCCGGATCGTCTGCCATATATTCATCATCCAGCTCCTCCTCAATGATCTCAGAGCAGATGTCAACACACTCATCACAGATATAGACTCCGTTCGGACCGGCAATCAGCTTGCGTACCTGATCCTCCGTCTTGTTACAGAAGGAGCATCTGATTTTGTCTCCGATTTTCCCCGCCATTATCTTCTCCTCTTCATAAATACAAAATAACCACAAGAGGGACTGTCACAAGTTTTCCTTAGTAACAGCCCCAGTGTTTCAATCTCTATCTTGACTTGACGATTTCGTCGATCAGGCCATATGCTTTGGCCTCTTCGGCTGTCATCCAGCGGTCTCTCTCCGTGTCCGCCGCGATCACTTCAATCGGCTGACCGGTATTAGCTGCGAGCATTTCGTTCAATCTCTGCTTTGTCTGCAGGATCTTCTCGGCAACGATCTTGATATCTGTCGCCTGCCCCTGTGCTCCGCCGGAAGGCTGGTGGATCATTACTTCTGCATTCGGCAGCGCATAACGCTTGCCTTTTGCTCCGCCTGCCAGAAGAAATGCACCCATACTTGCTGCCATACCCATACAGATTGTGGATACGTCACACTTAACGTACTGCATCGTATCATAGATGGCAAGTCCCGCGGAAACAGAACCGCCCGGGCTGTTAATATACAGCTGGATATCCTTGTTCGGATCCTCTGACTCAAGAAACAGAAGCTGCGCAACGATCAGATTCGCGCTGACATCTGTCACTTCTTCGCCGAGGAAAATGATACGATCCTTCAGCAGTCTGGAATAAATATCATAAGTACGTTCTCCCCGTCCTGTCTGTTCAACGACATAAGGTACTAGACTCATACTGTCCATTCCTCCCTTTATTCTCTATACTTCCACACATTGCGGCCGTCTGCGTTCTCTTATTTCTCTACAGCAGCCTCTACGATCATGTCTACAGCAGCCTGAATAGCCAGGTCATTCTTCATCTGTGTCTTCTCGTAGTCTCCCATCAGCTCTTTGAGCTTATCCAGCTCCATCTTGTAGGACTCTGCCATCTTAGCCAGCTCTTCGTCCAGTCTCTCGTCGCTGATCTCGATGTTCTCTGCCTTCGCAATTGCTTCCAGAACGAGGCTGTTCTGAATTCTCTTCAGGGCTTCCGGTTTCATCTGCTCCAGCATCTTGTCTGCTGTCATGCCTGTGAACTGCATGTACTGCTCCATAGAGATACCCTGAGACTCGATTCTTCTTGCGAAGTCATCAGCCATACGTCTTACCTGCTCATTTACCATGGCATCCGGAATCTCCATTGTTGCATTTGCTACAGCTGCTGCTACGACCTTGTTCTCTTTTTCACGCTTAGCTGTCTGCTCCTTGTTGGACAGAAGCTTTGCACGGATGTCATCTCTGTACTCTGCCATTGTATCGAACTCGGATACTTCCTGAGCGAACTCATCATCTGCTGCCGGGAGCTCTTTTACCTTGATCTCATTGACCTTGCATGCAAATACTGCAGCCTTGCCCTTCAGCTCCTCTGCATGGTAATCCTCCGGGAATGTAACATTTACTTCTACATCCTCACCGATCTTAGCACCAACGAGCTGCTCCTCGAATCCCGGAATGAAGCTGCCGGAACCGATTGTCAGCGGATAGTCGCTGCCCTGGCCGCCTGCGAACGGAACTCCGTCGATGGAGCCTGCAAAGTCAAGCTTGATCATATCTCCATTCTCTACTGCACGGTCATCGATATCTGTCACTCTTGCGTTCTTCTCGCGCTCTTTGTCGATCTCAGCGTCTACTTCTTCTTCCTTTACTTCCACTACAGACTTCTCAACCTCAAGTCCCTTGTACTCACCAAGTGTTACTTCCGGCTTCAGTGCAACTTCTGCTGTGAAGATAAATTCCTTGCCCTGCTCGATCTGAACCACATCAATCTCCGGCTGAGATACGATATCCTCACCGCACTCTGCAGCTGCCTTGGAGTAAGCCTGCGGAATTACAGCATTTGCAGCATCTTCGTAAAAGATACCAACGCCGTACATTTTCTCGATCATCTTACGCGGAGCCTTACCCTTACGGAATCCCGGAAGGCTGATCTTTCCTTTATTTTTCTGATATGCTTTCTCAATCGCTGCTTCGAACTCTTCAGCCGGAACCTCGATTGTCAGTTTTGCCATATTCTTCTCCAGTTTCTCTACCTGTACACTCATTGTGTCGTACTCCTCCTTAATTCTGTTTCACGAAATAAACCTGAATACCGCATTTTATCAGTATGCAGTCATTTAGGTAGTATATCACAGGCATTATAAAAACGCCAGTACTTTTTTGCACAATATTATCCCCAGATGATTGATTTTCCAAGGTTTTCAGCCTTTTCAGCACCGACAAGCTGCTCTGTCAGAGCCAGAGCAAACGGAATCGCCGTTCCCATTCCGCGGCTGGTAATAAAGTTGCCGGACACGGCTACCGGCTCCATCGTCACCTGTGCACCGGTAAGCTTTTCTTCAAACCCCGGATAACATGCAGCCTTATGGCCGACAAGCAGTCCCAGTCCTCCGAGTACACTGGGTGCCGCACAGATTGCTGCCAGCTTTTTGCCGTTTGCGGCCTCTTTCTTCAGAAGCTCTGCCAGACCCTCGTGCGCTGCCAGATGACGTGTTCCCGGCATTCCTCCCGGAAGCACATACATCATGCCTTCCTCCGGTGTGATCTCTTCAAATAATACATCCGCCTCTACTGCAATGCCATGGCTGCCTGTAACAGATTTTCCTTCACCGACAGATACCATCTCCGTCTCAACACCTGCCCTGCGCAGAATATCGACAACAGTCAGGCCTTCAATCTCTTCGAATCCTTCTGCCAGAAATACATATACCTTGCTCATAATCCAATACCGTCCCTTCCGCCTGCGCCCAGGCTCCTTTACAGACTTTAAAGCTGCCCGGAAACTGATTTCCCGATGTCTGTCTGCATTTTTGCTACCAGTTTAACAGACCGGACATGGAAAGTCAAACTGCAGCCGCCTGTAATGCCTGTGTAAAATCTTCCGGGTATCTGCCGGAAAATTGCTGCAAAAGATTCCGGACGGAAATCTCCGCAGGACCGTTGTGATCCGGCTGATCTCAGAGTGAAAAAATCCCTGCAAAGGATTCCGGGCAGAAATCTCCGCAGGACCGTTGTGATCCGGCTGATCTCAGAGTGAATTTTCGAAAATCCCCCTTCCGAAGGCAGATAAACTGTGCTACACTTTCTGCAAAGTCAGGCAGAAGTCCTTCCGCATATATCACGGATCCGTTCAAGCTTCTGTCAGTTATCTTTTACAGAAAGGAACGATCCCCATGGAAATTGAACGCAAATATCTGCTCCGTGAACTGCCGGAGCATCTGGAACAATACCGCTTTCATCTGATCGAGCAGGCATACCTGTGCACTTCCCCTGTTGTCCGGATCCGGAAACAGGATGACGAATACATCCTTACCTACAAAGGGAAAGGTATGCTGGCACGCGAAGAGTACAATCTGCCGCTCACCGAAGAGAGCTATTACCATCTTCTCCCGAAGGCAGACGGCAATGTTCTCACAAAAAAAAGATATCTGATCCCGCTGGCCTGCGGCCTTACAGCGGAACTCGATATCTTTGAAGGCAAATTCAGCGGACTGACACTGGCAGAGGTGGAATTCCCGGACCAGACCGCCGCCGACAGCTTTGTGCCGCCGGAGTGGTTCGGTGAGGAAGTCACCTTCTCCAGTATCTATCACAACTCTACGCTGAGCCGTATTGAAAAATGGCCTCCGGCTATTTAGCCTGTCCTGCAATTCCCTCCCGGATGTTCTGCAGCATGATGTCTGTATCGACCTCCGGGATGGACATCGGGCAGCTCTCGAGGTAGTGCTCGTACATATCTGCCTTTGTCTTCACCGCTTTGAGCGCGATCTGCGCCATAGCTCTTTTCACTGCTGATCTGCTGTTCTCATTTTCCATTCCGAATTCTAATAAATCCATAATTTTCCCCTTTCCTGTCAGTCGCAATTGCGACAGTTTACTTACCTTATCTCAGAGCTGAAAGCCGTCTTATTGGCAACATTTTGTTGCGTATCCCAAATGCGTGTATTCATATTGTTTCATTTACAGATATTCCCAAAAGAACTTGCTATAATAGGTTCAACTGGAGGTTTGGTGATGAAACAGTCAATACTTACGCAACAGATGTATGAACTTCGAAAAAAAGCTCAATATACGCAGGAGGATGTCAGCCACAAGCTGAATATTCAGCGGCAGACCTACTGCAATTATGAGAATGCCACACGCACTCCGCCGATGGAGATCATCATAGCACTGGCTGATCTCTATCACGTCTCCGTGGACTATATGGTCCGCGGCGCGAAATCACTGTCTCCGGCACCACTCAGTCCTGCAGAGCGAAAACTGGTCAGCGAATTCTCCTCCCTGCCTGAGCGCAGTCAGAAGGAAGTTCTGAATTTCGTTCATTTCAAAAAACAGTTTCCCTCCTGATAAAATTCATTCTGACAGCGTTCATTCTGACGATATTCATTCCGGCATGATCCTTCCGACAGCGACCTGCTTTACCATACATGCCTAAACACATAAACGCACCATACATATACAGATCTCCCTATCTCCAGAGCAACATCTCTATATGCATTATAACAATAGTACGTCTCAAGCGCAACATGCAGCTTTGCATATATAATGACACGTTTTGTTTCGTTTTCCTCCTGGAAATACTACACTATAGTAAAGGAGGATTCGAAATGACTGAAAAACGTGAGAACCAATATCGCCAGCTCGGCCTTACTATAGCGTATTATCGTAAACTTCGTGGACTTACACAGCTTCAGCTCGCAGAATGTGTGGAACTCAGCCGTACACATATCAGCAATCTGGAAGCTCCGAATATGCCAACCTCCATATCATTAGAAAAGTTATTTGATATTTCCGATACACTGGAGGTACCTATTTCCAAACTCTTTGAATTCCGTGAATAAGCGCAAAATAAGTGCTGCGGTTCTCCCGCAGCACTTATTCCACTGCAGTCTGACAACAATTCAGGAATGCTCTTGTCTGATATGTGATCAGATTTTCGACATGATGAACTGATACAGCTCCTCATACTGAGGAATCGTATAGTGAATACCATCTCGTGTGTCGAATCCATTTTTCACCATATAGGTATAGGCATCAATATAATGCGACTTCCCGATTGCTTTACGCATCTGCTTATTAAAACGCTCCAATGTCTGATTCGTGATGCTGTATCCATACTGAATTTCTTTTTTTTCATCCACCGGATTGATGGAAAGTATGTAAAACTCCGTCTTCGGGAAATCCTCGATCAGATTCTTATAATAATCGATATAATATTCGATATTGCCGTAATCATTGATACCAAATGCCAGCAATACCTTAACGTTCGGGTTTGCCTGCAGATTCAGCCTCAGCGTCTCACCTGCTGTACTCTTCAGCCAGTCATAGTCTGCACCGCTCTTGCCGATATACAGAATGTCATTCGATGGCTTCACATTACCCATCTCAACCGTTCTCGAATCACCGACAAAAATGTAATTTCCTTCAAAGACCTGTATCGTCTTCTTACCGGAAGCATCGAGATAATATCCGTCAACAACGCAGCTCGTCTTTCTTGCTCCATCGGAGCCCACATAATAGTTTCCTACCCAGCGATCCACATACATGACTCCATTCTTTCCCAGATAATAAAATCTGCTGCCGGATTTTACCCACTTTTTCTCGACCCGTACGCCGTTCTTATCAAAATAATATTTCTTGCCGCCGGTCTTCACCCAGGTGGAGGTCAGACGGATACCGCTCCTGCTGACATAATACGTTTTCTTGCCGACAGTGATCATACAGTTCGCTGCCAGCGTTCCATCATCCCGGAAGTAGTAATAATATTTCCCGATCTTCACCCATTTTTTCTTTGCCATGACTCCGGACGAATGGAAAAAGTATTTCTCATCACCTTCCGTCAGCCATTTTTTCAGATACAGCCTGCCGGTCTTTTTGTCAGAGTAATATCGGTAATCGCCTACTGTCATCCATCCCTTTACCAGATTGCCGTTTGAATTGATCCGGTATATGTAAGAGCCGATCTTGAGCCAGGCATTCTTTGCATATTTTCCGTTGGAATACTGATACTTCTTTTTGCTTCCTGATGTCACCCACTTGCCGCCGGATACGGTCTTCGCCTCTGACACCGCACTGGCATTCGCCACAACGGGAACCGCGCTGGCAAGGAAGAGCATTCCAAGAAGTACAAGGAGCATCAGTGCCTTCTTCTTTATCTTCTGAATATTTACACCTCCTCATCCAATAACCCTCAGACATTCTCACTATACCTTATACAGTGCGTTTTGTCAAATCTCAATATGTGACAAAAATCGACACGATTTGTCAATTTTGTGCAGATGCCATCCGTGGGTTGGAGGAAATATGCTGCCTGAGACCGGCAGAAATGCGGTGAAGAGGAGTTCTTTATCAGCTGAGTCACAGGCGCTAAAGTCGGTTTCGGTATTCATTCGCAGAGGGTCGCGGGCGCTAAAGTCGGTTTCGGTATTCATTCGCAGAGATTCCCGTCACTTTTTTGAACACACGGGAAAAATGTGCCAGATCAAGAAATCCAACCTCTTCCGCCACGTCACCGATTCGAAGCGCAGGATTTTTCAACAGCTCTTTCGCCGCTTCCACACGAGTTGTGTTCAGGATCTCCGAAAAGCTCTGCCCCAGATGCCGGTTCAGCAGCTTGCTCAGATGCCATTGGCTGACGTATGTATTGTCTGCCACCTCTTTCAACGTGAGCTTGCGGGCATAATTAGCCTGAATAAAATCCAGCGCATTCCGGACAATGAAGCTGCCGGCCGCGGATCCGGATGTCTCATTTTCATTCTTGCTCTCATTCTTATTTTCATCCTTACTCTCGTCCTTTTTTTCTTTTCCGCTTTCATTTTCTGTCTTTCCCGTTCCGCTGTCCCCTGCCGCAGCCTGGTGTTCCGGAAAGACTCCCTTTTTCCTGAGTTTTGCCGTCATTGCCTGCACAGCCTCCTCCAGTTCCTCCATATTCGAAGGTTTCAGAATAAAGCGTCTCACACCGAGGCTCAGCGCCTGCTGTACCAGTTCAAAATCACGGTATCCGGTCAGAATTGCCAGTTCTGTATCCTCATATTCCGATTTCAGCGCCGCCGCCATCAGCAGACCATCCATTTTCGGCATATAGATATCCGAAAATACAATATCCGGCCGGAGTCTGCGGATCAGTTCCAGTCCTTCCTGCCCGTCACCGGCTGTTCCGACCACCTCACATTCGTATTTTTCCCACGGCACGAGCCGCGAAAGACCCGTAACAATGATCGGCTCATCATCTATGATCACTACCTTGTACATAACCCACCCCTGTTTCCATACACGCAAAATGCCGGCGCCGCCGCAGAAGTATCGAAGCACTCTGATACGCTGCGGCTGCTCCAGCCATATTTTCTGTCACAGGCACAGCTTTCGTTCTGCCTGCTCTTCTGTTCATTTTATCACATTTTCCGGATATCTGCATCTGCTGCTTTTTCCCCGACCTCTGTTGTTGTATTCCTGCAGCACGGATTCTTCCGTCAGTCTGCTGTTTTCTGCGAAACCGTCAGTCTGCTGTTTTTCTGTGGAATGCTGCGGACATCTTCCCGCCCGCAGCATGCAGTCCGTCGCGTATCAGATATAATAAGGTGGCACCACCGGCAGAACCGATGAACACTGCCGGAACTACTGCAAAGTAATATGGCCAGCGGTCGTTTACCACCTCCACATAAGGCTTCAGAAAACCGTCATACACGATCTGGTCGAAAATCCATGACACCAGATAAAGACCAAGTGATATTTGGGAAATTCTGATCAGTATACTCTGTACAGCTTTCGGCCAGTGCTTCGGCTTCAGATGCAGCAGCAGCGTAAAGAGCAGCGTCGCTGTAATGAGGTTTTCTCCTCCCCAGCTGCTGTTCGACAGCCACTGAAATTTCTGACCGTAACTGCGGTAGTAATTGTAACAGCCGAATGCCGCAATGACCATCAACAGCAAAAGCAGATTTTTCTTTCTGCTGATCTTCCAGTCATATTCCCGCAGGTATGCACCGATAAAATAGTAGGTGATCGGATACATTGCCGTGAAAAATCCCGGAACGATCGGATCATACTTGTCAGAAAGAGACGGAGATGTCCACCATCCCTCCACCTGCAGGCTGAAATTGTTCACCAGCTTCGGAAGCATGGTCAGCACGATCATCGTGCAGATGAGCACCTTCTTCTCCTTCTGGCTTTTCAGGCCATGATAGGTAAGATTTAAAAACGGGATGATCAGGAACAGTCCGATATACATCTCGATATACCAGGCATAGTTCGCCGCATCATAGTCCAGAATTCCCAGAATTGCAGTCTTTATGCTAACAGCATCCCCCTGCACAAATTTCTTGAACAGCTGACATGCAATACTTGCCAGCACATAGATCTCAAGTGTCTTTACAAGGCCTTTATAGTACCGGTGCGACAGCGTCTTCTGCCACATCAGGTAACCGGTCAGAATCATGAACAACGGCACACAGACCATGAACAGGGAACGTACCATACACATGATCAGCATGTCTGTGCCTTCCACCGTGACACTGTAAAATCCGCTGTTCAGCAGAAAATGTACTGAAACCACACTGAACACCGCAATACACCGGATCAGATCTGCATTCAGATTTCTCTCTTTCATATTTTCCCGCGAATACTGTCTATCCGCGCCTCCCTCTCATTCCAGCGTTTCTTTTTATTTTCACGCTTATTTTCATCTCTCATTTTACTTTGCTTTCCTGCGGTATTTCCCTAATTCACGAACTTCGCCTTCGGATATACCTTTTCCATCCGTTCATCCGGGAAATGCTCATCCAGCACAATTGCAAGCTCCGTCTTCGCTTCCACACCGCTCTGACGTTCTGAATAGCGCCCCATGGCCAGAGCAGAAATTCCCATATTGATCACCATGAGCACTGCCATGAGCCATGTCACTGCCGGGCCGATCTTCTTTGGAATCTTTTCGATCCACTTTGAAAGGAACGGATAGACTCCTTTCAGCCACAGCACCGCTGCAATTCCCCAGAAGAAACAATATAACAGATTGATCCTGCCTCCCAGGTTGAACGGAATTCCGCTGTAATCCCAGAATATGGTCCCAAATATCATCTCGGAGAGCACACTGCATATGTATTCGTATGCACCGCCCACCACCGTACCGTAGATAAATATGAAACGGTCACTCCTGTGGCGATAGCGATACAGAAATGCAGTCAGCAGGGCACATGCAAAACCCCAGACTATGCTGAACGGACCATACACCAGACTGCTGCGGCTCATCCAGTATCCCATTGTAATTCTGCAGAATACTGTCTCCACCAGATCGCCAAGAAGCGCACCGAGGAAAAACAGCCAGGCCATCTTGTAAAATCCGCAGCCCTGAGCAAATACTGTCTTATCCTTCGGTTCCTCTGCCGCTTTCGTCTCCAGGATCTTCTCTGTCTCGATATTCGGATACGATTTTTCCAGACGGCTCCGAATATGGCGCGTGATCGCATTGCCGAACGTTGCGGAAACATGCTGCATGTTCTCTGTCAGCGCCGCCAGCCGATCAACATACCGTTTCCATTTCCACACAACTGCCAGCACGCCGGACAGGTCAACAGTCGCCAGCGTCAGCAAAATCGCCAGCGTCACCCTGCCGATGCCCTTCGGAATCATATGCACCAGTTTCAGAAGCAGCGGATTGCCGAACTTCAGTACAAGAAGTGCTGACACACCGAATACGATCAGCAGCTGTGCATTAATGAATCCGCCGAAGCCGAAACGATATTCACTGTAGTCCCGCCATTTTCTGTGAAAAATATGTTCCAGCACCACTCCGGTACCGACCACCAGAAACGCACTCAGGATGGCGCCCCCCAGAAACAGGAATACCGGCTCCTCCTTCAGTTCCACAAGGAAAATACTGTACGCCACTGTCGAAAATCCGTATACCGGACATAAAGGAAGATTCAGAACACCGGTATTTACAAATTTCTTTTGTTTCACTGCGGCTACCACTACTCCTGCGCACCAGCCGAGCAGGGAATAGATCAGAAACAGCCACAGCAGCTCATAAATCGTATACTGTAAGTAATTCATACAATGCTGCAGCGGTGCTAAAGAGCACCCGCCCCTCTCTTTCTCTTCTTTTATCCCAGAGCCGCCGGTCCATGTCAGTTTCCGTTTTCGCCATAAATCGACGTAATCTGTAAGAAGCAATTTTACACTGCTTTCACTGATCCTGCAATCACACATTTCTTAAATTATTTTTATCTAAATAAATTTTATCAAAATATATTCCTTTGCTGTAACCAAAAAGGCAGAATGCCTCTGCACCCTGCCTTCTGAATCTCCTGTTTCTGTATTTTATTTCTGCTTAGTATTATGTATATTTATTACTTGTTGCTTCTGCAAAGAATCACACTTCCCCCAGTTCTGCGCTCAGGATACCTTCCGGATCACATTCTCCACGATCTGACTGCTCACCGGCATGAAATATCCGGCCGCCGTACCGACAATAAAGGCACAGACCAGTGTACCGATGCCAAACACACCTCCAAGCATCATACCGATCACCACGAACGTACAATCAACTACTACACGGACCGGACCGAATCTTTTCTTCATCTTATCACTCAGCACTACCGCCACGAGATCATTCGGACCCGTACCGGCATCCGACTGGATCACGATCGTCATGCCGAACGCAAGGATCAGACATGCCGCTGTCACGATCAGCAGCCGCACAGGAAGATACATCTCTCCGTTTACAAATCCGCCAAGCAGCCATGTGAACCCGTCAATGATCGGACCACCGATCGCCATGCAGACCAGTGTACCGGCTTTTACATAACTGCGGTCCACAAACAGGAGCACTGTAATGATCAGAAAACAGATGCACATATGGGTAATTCCGTGGCTGAACGGAGTAAAACGATCCAATCCCTGTATAAAGACATTGAATGGATCCGCGCCGAGATTCACCAGCATGAACAATGTCACTCCCAAATGCGCTGTCACCAGACCGGCACACAGGATCAGCATACGTACGGTCCACTCCTTTAAACTTCTCTTTTTCATGTTCGCTTCCTTTCATATTGCTGTTGTTGTACTCACGTTACAATACCACAAACAAAATGAAACGTCAACCGCAGTCAAAAAGAGGCCGCCGCGTGTACACGGCAGCCTGACCTGAATTCCGTCCCTATACTGTATATCAGTTTAATCTAGAAACGCAGACTGAGGCAGCTGAGTCCTCCGTCAATCTTGCGGTACTCGGAAGTATCCACAAGAATCACTTCATATCCTGCATCCTTTACGATCTGTGCCACCTTCGGGAAGTTCGCCGGTACGATCACTTTATCATTGACCCAGATACAGTTGGCAGCATACGCTTCCTCTGCCGGGATCACATACTTGTTGTACTTTGCGAAATCCGGCTTGTCAATGAACTCTCCGGATACGAGCATATTGTTGTTCTCGATGTAGTTCACGCCGGTCTTGAGATGGAGCACCTCTGTCAGTTCCACCTCGGAACCTGTCAGACCGTATTTCTCCAGAATCGCGATGAACTGGCGGATACCTTCCTCATTCGTTCTTGCGGAACGTCCTACATAGAAGTGATCACCTACCATCATAACATCTCCGCCTTCCAGTGTTCCCGGAGCCTTGATGTATTCAATGCAGTCCTCACTGTAGAACTGTTTGATGACCGGAATCATTGCCTCTACCTCTTTGTTTCTGGTAGCAGCGCCCGGATTGGTGATGATGGCACATTTTCTGGTCAGAACCGCTGTATCCTCAACAAAGCAGGAATCCGGGAAATTCTCATCTGCCTCAAGCACTGTCACTTCCACACCGCAGCTTTTGAGTGCTTCAATGTAGGCATCATGCTGCTTCAATGCAAGTTCATAATCCGGAGTACCCAGCTCCGGTGCAGATGTAATACCATCTGTGATTTTGCTGCACGGTCTTTTTACGATTACGTTCTTAAACATTTCTTTATCTCCTGACTTTTATTTTATAGCCGTGAAACCGGGCACCCGCAGGCGCCCGGAATCCTCTCCGCTTATCTGATATTACAATACCTTTGAAAGAAATTCCTGCAGGCGCTTATTCTGCGGATGCTCGAAGAACTCCACCGGAGTATTCTCTTCCTTGATCACGCCTTCGTCCACGAACAGAACCTTCGTGGCAACTTCCTTCGCAAACCCCATCTCATGGGTAACAATGACCATCGTCATCCCCTCGTCAGCCAGCTCACGTATCAGATCCAGTACCTCTCCTACCATCTCCGGGTCAAGTGCAGAAGTCGGTTCATCGAACAGCATCACCTCCGGATTCATTGCCAGCGCACGCACGATCGCAATTCGCTGTTTCTGACCGCCCGACAGCATGTTCGGAAATTCATTCGCCTTGTCCTCCAGACCGATGCGCTTCAGAAGACGCATTGCATGCTCCTCTGCCTCAGCCCTGGTCTGCAGCTTCAGCTTCACCGGAGCAAAAGTAATATTATTCAGCACCGTCATATGCGGGAACAGATTGAAATGCTGAAATACCATTCCCATCTTCTGGCGCATTTTGTTGATGTCATTCTTCGGATCCGTAATATCGACACCGTCAAACCAGATCTCGCCGGCAGTCGGCTCCTCCAGCAGGTTCAGACAGCGCAGGAACGTACTCTTTCCGGAACCGCTCGGTCCGATAACAACGATCTTCTCACCCTGCTCGATTTTGTAATCGATGCCTCTCAGTACATGAAGATCTTCAAAATCCTTTTTTAATCCCTTAACCTCGATCACCCTGCTTCAGCCTCCTTTCCAGCCTGCTTACACCCCAGGACAGGAGCATAACCAGAATAAAATAAACCAGCGCGATGAACAGAAGCGGCATCATCGGTGACATGGTACGGCTGCGCACCAGGTCTGATGCTCTCGTCAGATCCACCACTGCAATATACCCAACAATGGAAGTCTCCTTCAGCACCGCAATACCCTCGTTGCAGAGTGCCGGGAGCGCCGCCTTGAATGCCTGCGGCAGAATAATGTACAGAATCGTCTGTGCTGCGCCGACCCCAAGAGAGCGTCCTGCCTCCATCTGACCTGCATCAACGGAATTGATACCTCCGCGCACTACCTCAGACACGTAAGCCGCCGAATTCAGACCCATTGCGATACAGCATACCACGATCTTGTTCGGGAATCCCGCCATGACAACGAATGCCATGATCAGCAGCTGAACGACCAGCGGAACACCCCGCATCACCGCTACATAAAATGCCAGTATCTTGTCAATAATAAAAAATGTACCATGCAGAAGCTTCTGCGGCACAGTGACCGGTTTACGTTTTTTCATCTGAGAATAGCCATAGCGGATAATCGCGATCAGGATTCCTGCTACAAGACCTACGATCAGAGAAATGGCGGTAATCAGAAGTGTGTTCTTAAATCCGGTCACAAACACCTTATACCGGTCATCCCGGATAAAGGTCTTCTCAAAATCCGCTCTAAAGGTATCTATCCACCCCATAATCTCTTCCTTTCATTCCTATTAATAAATTTCAAAAGCAGCGACAGAAAAATCTGCCGCTGCTTTATTTATACCTGCATTTTCTTTCTGTGTCAATACTCCCGACTGCGGTTTGTCCGGCCCTGCCTTCGTTCCGCCCCAACTCCGGTACGGAAACAGGGTTCCTGTCGCGTCTCGGATCCGATGCTTCGGCATGGAATATTGGACTGCGGTCGGATTTCAGGCTCAATGCATCGGCTGTCTCTCCGGAACAGAACCGCTTACTCCGCCGCCTCTGTCACCGCTTCTGTCGCCGCCTCTGCAGCATCCTCAGCCTCTTCGTTGATCGCTGCAGCTCTCTCGCTGTGCTCCAGGATATATTCGTCAACTGTTCCATCCTCTTTCAGCGGAACAACCACTTCGTTAACCTTTTCGATCAGCTCTGTCTCGCCTTTTGCCGCTGCTACAGCATACTGCTCAAGCGTGGAGCTTCCATCTGCATAAACCGCCTCAAAGCATACAAGACCGTCGTTTACCACGCAAAGGTTCTCAGCCAGCAGCTTGTCACATACGATTGCCTGAACATCGCCTGCATTCAGACCCATAGCTGCGATCGTCAGATCCTTGTACTGCTGTACGGATGCGCCTGTACCTGCCAGAACACCCATGTTCACTTCATCAGAAATCAGGAAATCACCTGTTGTTCCAAGATGTACACCCACGATATAACCGGCGAGGTCATCAATGCTCTTTACAGTCTCATCATCCTCTTTTACTACAATGTACTGATAGGAATCGCAGTACGGCTCAGAGAACTCCATAGCCTCCTTACGGTCCTCTGTAACAGTGATAGCAGCCAGTGCCAGATCAGCCTCTCCATTCTCCAGATACATGGAAAGAGAATCAAATGCCACGTTGATGATCTCAAGCTCTACTCCAAGGCTCTCAGCGATATCTGCTGCGATCTCAAGGTCAGCACCCACTACATTCTCACCCTCCATATACTCGAACGGCGGCCATGCAGCGTCTGTTGCAACTACCAGCTTTCCCTTTTCCATAATACGATCCAGCGCGCTCTGATCATCTGCCATACTTGTGAAACCTGCACACAGGCTGAGTGACACAGCAAGCGTTAATGCACATGAAATTGCTTTCTTCATAATCCGTTCCTCCTCAATCTGCAAATTGTTGTATATTTATGCAAATGATATTACACCTTTGCACAAGAAAAATCAAGCTTTTTGTGCGTTTGCCGAATGAGAAACGCACGGACAGGGAAAGCCGTCTTTTCACAGCTTTCCCTGTCCGTATCTTTCTTTTAAACTGTCAAGCATTGCCATACAGCGGGCATCCACACTGCTGCCGGCTTTTCCATTGTTCAGATAATCCGCATACTGCACCATCAGATCAACGTTTTCGGACATTACATCCGTCACCTGATATTCCGTAAAATCGCCGCGTATGACAGCCAGTATCCATTTGCGGTGCTTCAGGCTCTGCATAACGAGCCAGTGAAGGTCTTCCCTAATCAATGTATCCGTCTGTCTTGTATGCATTGTACTTCTTTTTCAGACGGATGATAATGGCTCCGTCCGCTTCCCTGTGCTGATCTACTACCTGATATCTGGTCCTTCTGCGATCCAGAAGTTCCAGAAATTTCTTCAGGTCCTCTTCCGGTCTTGCATCGTTGTACGTATCGAACCGGATCGTCTGTTCCAGACATGCACTTGTAATTCGCTTCATTTCGCTGCCTCACTTTCCCGTTGTGTTCTGCTGCCGCTTCGGACTTCCCCTGCATTCGCACCTCGAGGCTCTCTCAGCCGGCAACAGAATCATCAGATACCACATTTTCACTCACCGCGGATTCCTTTTCCGGATTTTTATTCTGGTTCTTTATTCCGATTCTTTATTCCAGATTTTTATTCCGGATTTTTATTCCGTTTTTTATTCCGGTTTCCTTATGCGGCTTTCTTATTCCGCTTCCATTTCATGTTTTATGATTTCTTATTCACAATTTCTCATAAATAAATGAATCAGCGGGGAGTGATCTTTCATCTGGTATATTAACACGGAAAAAGCAGGAAATGTAAGCACCTTTTACAATTTCAGAGCTTTTGTCAACTGTATTTTGCACATTTTTTGTATGTTTTGCACAATTCTGACGAGTAAGAATTTCCGTTATAACAGCGCGATATCCGCAACCAGCGCATCAACCTCATTCTGCTCTGTACTCCAGCTCGTACAGAACCGTACGCAGCTGTGTGTCTCATCTATCTTCTCCTCAAACTCAAAAATATATTTTCCGGCCAGTTTCTCCATCTGACCGTTCTCCAGTACAACGAACTGCTGATTCGTAAAGCTCTCGATGTAGGCCGGGATCCCCTTTGCTGCAAATGCAGCCTTGATCTGCATTGCATACTCATCTGCCTTCTTTGTAATTTCAAAATAGAGGCCGTCATGGAACAAAGTATAGAACTGCAGTCCCAACAGCCATCCCTTGGCCAGCATCGCACCATTCTGTTTGATACAGCTTCGGAAATCGTCATTCAGCGCAGGATTCGTGATCACAAGCGCTTCTCCGAACAGCGCACCGCACTTCGTTCCGCCTAAATAGAAAAGATCCGCCACACGCGCAAGGTCCGCCAGCGTTACATCTGCCTGCGAAGAGCCGAGTCCGTATCCCAGACGCGCTCCGTCAATAAACAGATAAAGGCGGTATTTTTTACACACTGCACTGATATCCTCCAGCTCCTTTCGGGAATACAGTGTTCCATATTCGGTCGGGAAAGACAGATAGACCATCTTTGGCTGCGTAATGTGTTCCTGCACACCGCTGGTACAGTATGCTTCCGCCTCGGCAGCAATCTGTTCTGCCGAAATCCTGCCGTTTACAGCCGGCAGAGCCTGAATCTTGTGTCCCGTGTTCTCCACAGCGCCGGTCTCATGCACATTGATATGACCGCTGTCAGCACTGATCACGCTCTGAAACGGGCGGAGTACAGATGCGATCACAGTATAATTCACCTGTGTACCGCCTACCAGAAAATGTACTGCCGCTTCCGGGCAATCCAGATATTTCCTGATCTCCGCCGATGCCCTCTCACACCAGGGATCGATCCCGTACCCTCCATAATTCTCCGTATTCGTCTGTTCAAGTGCTTTTAAAATCGCCGGATGTGCTCCGCGATTGTAATCATTATTAAATCGAATCATCTGCTGCCTCCTGAAATTTCATATCCTGTCCTAATTCTTAATTTCATTTCTTCTTAATTTCATTTCTTCTTAATCTCATTTCCTGATCTCTTTTTCTGATCCATTTTTAATCTCATTTTTGAAATTCTCTTTTCTGAATCTTATTACTTCCTGAATCTTCATACAGATCTCTGCTGCCGATTCTGCAAACCAGAAAACGCAGTCTGTATCTTTTTCCCGCTGCTGCCGGACGCAGCGGCACTGTAATATTCTATCATATTGAATTTCTGTCGGCAACCTGACTTCATTGCTTCATATTTGCTCCCGTTCATCATATCACACCATTAATCAGTTCAACACGCTCTTCCTCCGGCAGGGTACAGTAATCTTCCAGGATAAATTTCCCCTGTCTTCTCGCTGTATAAGCCGCAAGTGCTCTCCGGTACTCTTCGTCATGTTCCGGCTGTCCCGTTCCTTCGCATAACCCGGTTCACGAACATCCTTTTAAACTGCCTTCTCCGCTCCCTCACTGACAGGCGAAACCACCCCGGATCCTGCACACGATTCCCCTCTCTCGAAATCCAGCAGCCGCTGCTTCACATCCAGTCCGCCGGCAAACCCCACCAGATTCCCGTTCTTGCCGATCACACGATGGCACGGCACCATCAGCAGCACCGGATTCCTGTTGTTCGCGCCTCCGACCGCACGACATGCCTGCGGATTGCCGATCATCTGCGCAACCTCAGAGTAGCTGCGTGTTTCACCGTACGGTATCTGCCGAAGCGCATTCCACACCTTCAGCTGAAATTCCGTGCCTTTGAGATGAAGCGGCACCTCGAAAACACTCCGTTCTCCGCGAAAGTATTCCGTCACCTCCCTCTCCGCCTGCAGAAGGATCTGTTCCTGTACGCAGCTTCTGTATTGCGTTCCGTGCTCCGTTTTTCTCTCTGTTGCGCACTCTGTTCTGTTCTCCGTTCCGTACTCCGTTTTTCTCTCTGTTGCATGCCCGGTTCTGTTCTCTGCTCCGTACTCCGTTTTTCTCTCTGTTGCGCACTCGATTCTGTTCCCTGTTCTGTGCTCTGTTCTGTTCTCTGTTTTGCACGCTGTTCTGTGCTCTGCCCCGCACGCCGGATTCTGCTCTGTACCTTCAGTACCGCCCCCGGCCTCATTCCGGCTGTCATCCCGGTCTTCCTTCCGGCTTTCCCTCCCGTTTTCGTCATTCTGCCCGTCAGTCCCGGCACAGATTTTTTCGTGTACATATTCTCCTGTCATCGGAAATTCTCCGCCTGCGCGCATTCCATCAAAAAACAGTGCAGTCAGCCCCTCTTCATCCGCTTCCAGACAAATGATCCCACATGGTGAGTCGATTCTTTTTCTGTAAATATCCATGCCGTATTCCATATCGCTGTCATTTCCTCCTCTTCCGTGCCGCTTTCTGCATGTATTCTGCATTTTCTGTTTTTGTTTGTTTCATTTCACTTACTATTTATAGCCTACTCTTATTATAAGATATTCTTTCTGCAAGTCAACCGGATATTTTCATATGTTTCAAATTGAAGCATAATATGCATTTTTCACTTCGCACCGCACATTTTTCCTGCATTACAATCCGTTTTTTCGTTTTCCAGCATTCGCCAGAAATAGCCTTTTTACACCATACTACACAACACAGCCTGTCGATTTCTGTCGCTTTTTTCCAGTCGGCGCACAAATTCTTTCGATTTCCTTCAAATATTCTGCACAAAAAACTACCATTTTCTTTCAACCTATGCTACAATTTCAACATAAGGATTTTTTTATCAGGAGGAACAATTATGGCTAAAGAAATAATTGCAATGCTTCTTGCCGGCGGTCAGGGCTCACGGCTGTATGCATTGACCCAGAAGCTTGCAAAACCTGCAGTTCCATTTGGCGGAAAATATCGCATCATCGATTTCCCATTATCAAACTGCGTTAATTCAGGCATCGACACAGTCGGTATTCTGACTCAGTATCAGCCACTCGTACTGAACGAGTATATCGGAAACGGTCAGCCGTGGGATCTTGACCGTCTCTATGGCGGTGTACATGTGCTGCCGCCGTATCAGCAGGCATCCGGCTCTGACTGGTACAAGGGAACCGCAAATGCAATTTATCAGAACCTTGCTTTTATCGAGCGTTATGATCCGGAATACGTGATCATCCTTTCCGGTGACCAGATCTGCAAACAGGACTACAGCGATTTTCTGAAATTCCACAAGGAAAAGGGCGCTGAGTTCAGTGTTGCTGTCATGGAAGTACCGTGGGATGAAGCATCCCGTTTCGGTCTGATGGTAGCAGATGAAACTGACCGTATCACAGAGTTCCAGGAAAAGCCGAAGAATCCGAAGTCCAATCTTGCATCTATGGGTATCTACATATTCAACTGGGACATCCTGAAGAAATATCTGACAGAGGATGAGGCAGATCCGAATTCTGAGAATGACTTCGGCAACAACATTATCCCGAACCTTCTCCGTGACAACCGCAAGATGTATGCTTATCGCTTCAGCGGATACTGGAAGGATGTAGGAACCATCTCCTCGCTCTGGGAAGCAAATATGGAGGTCCTGGACCCGGAACACAGCGGTATCGACCTCTTTGACGATGACTGGAAGATCTACAGCCGCAACAGCGGTATGACCGGTCACAAGATCAGCGCAGGCGCTGTAGTGGAGAATTCCATGATCACAGACGGCTGCCGTGTCAAGGGTACAGTTAAGCACTCCATCCTGTATGCAGGTGTACAGGTCGAAGAAGGTGCTGTTATTGAGGATGCTGTTGTTATGGGCGGCACCGTTATCAAGGCCGGTGCTGTTGTTCAGCACTGTATCATCGCCGAGAACGTTACAATCGGTGAGAACGCAATCGTAGGTGCAATGCCGACAGATACAGAAAAGGGCGTTGCAACAGTAGGACCGGGTGTCGTTGTCGGTGACAATGCAAAGATCGGCCCGAATGCAATGGTAAGTAATAATGTAGAAGGTGGTGGCGAACAATGGTAAACTCAAAAACAAGTGCACTGGGAATCATTTTCCCGAACAGTTATGATTATCTGGTTCCGGAGCTTGTAAATGTACGCCTTATGGCCTCCATTCCTTTTGCAAGCCGTTACAGAGTCATTGATTTCCTGCTTTCCAGCATGGCAAACTGTGATATCGACAATATTTCCGTAATGGTCAACAACAATTATCATTCTCTGATGGATCATCTCGGTTCCGGACGGGAATGGGATCTCGTTCGCAAGAACGGCGGTCTGAACATCTTCCCTCCGTACGCAGAGAACAGTGGAATTTCCTATACAGGACGCGTTAACACACTGGCATCCATTCTCGGATTTCTGCGCTCCCAGAAGGAAAAATACGTTGTAATGGCCGACTGCAATACTATTGCAAACTTTGATTTCAATGCCATGATCCAGGCTCATATAGAGAATGGTGCGGACATTTCCATCGCTTACACTCAGCAGGAGATTCCGGAAGGCTATCTGAAGCAGGCTGACGACCAGGGTTTCTACTACACATTCACAGTTGAGGACGGACGTATCAACAGAATCTGTGTAAACCTGAAGGCAGACGGAATTCAGAACCTTTCCATGGGTATTTTCGTTGTAGAGCGCGAACTGCTGATCGACCTGATCAACATCGGTTATGTGCGCGGACAGAAGTATTTTGAGCGTGACATTCTCCTGACTCAGCTGGCTAAACTGAAAGTTTACGGATATAAGTACGATGGTTATATCGCACGCATCACCAGCATCAAGGATTACTTCTCCGAGAACATGAAGCTTCTCGATGAC
Source organism: Candidatus Choladousia sp. (assembly GCA_045119335.1). GTDB lineage: Bacteria > Bacillota > Clostridia > Lachnospirales > Lachnospiraceae > Choladousia. The sequence goes on from JBGVDJ010000007.1 coordinate 93,284, forward strand.
TACAACCTGGATGCACTCTTCTCACCGGCCCCGATCTATACAAAGATCCGTGATGACAACCCGTCCAGATACATAACAGGTGCCGTTGTAAAGAATGTGATGGCAGCAGACGGCTGCGTGATCGAGGGTGAAGTAGAGAACAGTATCCTGTTCCGCGGTGTCAAGGTTGCCAAAGGTGCCAAGATCAAGAACTGTATTCTGATGCAGGATACCGTTGTAGAAGCCGGAGTAGATATTGAATACCTGATCACAGATAAGGAAGTTACGGTTTCAGCCGGCAAGACTATGAAGGGTTCCGACACTTTCCCGGTATATATCGGCAAACGCGAGACTGTATAATCTGTAATCGCTGACAGATAATATTTCATCAAAAGCAGAAAAACCGTGTATCAGCTTTATCAGGCCGGTACACGGTTCTTTTTCATCCGGATTCTTTCAGATTTTCCGGTCTCCTCCGGATTCTCTGAAATTCTTCAATTTTTCTCGGTTTCCTTCAAATTTTTCAGCTCTTTCCGGGTTTCTTCAGCTTCTCTGAAATTCTTCAGATTTTCCGGTCTCCTCCGGACAATCTGCGGTTCTTTGAGTCTCCTTCAAATTTCTCTGCTGCCCTTACTCGATGCTCACTACCTCATAATCCTGTGCCTCAACTGCATTCTTCAGTACCTCATTGGATACTTCTGCATTCAGCTTCACTACTGCAGTTCCTGTCTCGTGGCTTACCACAGCCTCATCGACCTCTGCAAGCGCCTCCAGCGCCTTCTTTACTCTTGCTTCGCAATGTCCGCACATGATTCCGTTGATCTTCATTGTCTTTTCCATTGTCTTGATCTCCTTTGCTTTTCTGTGTTTGATTTTTTTATCTCTGGATGTATTATACATCGAAAACAGATTCAGCCGCAACGCATTTGTCACAACGCAGAAGCTGGACAGGCTCATAGCCGCCGCCCCGAACATCGGATTCAGCTTCCAGCCAAACAGCGGAATGAACAGACCGGCCGCCAGCGGAATACCGACTGCGTTATAGAAAAATGCCCAGAACAGGTTCTGATGAATATTGCGAAGCGTGGCACGGCTCAGCCGGATCGCGGCCGGCACATCGGACAGGCGGCTCTTCATCAGCACCACATCCGCCGCATCAATCGCGATATCCGTACCTGCTCCGATTGCAATTCCAATGTCTGCTCTTGTGAGTGCCGGAGCATCGTTGATACCGTCTCCGACCATAGCTACCCTGCCCCTGTTCTTCAGCCGGCGGATCACAGCTTCCTTGCCGTCCGGCAGAACGCCCGCAATCACCTCATCCACACCGGCCTGTGCCCCGATTGCTCTCGCCGTACGTTCATTATCACCGGTCAGCATCACAACGTGAATGCCCATGCTCCGGAGCTCCCTGACAGCCCGCGGACTGTCCTCCTTGATCACATCCGCCACTGCGATCACACCGATGAGTTTTCCATCCCTGCTGAAAAACAGAGGTGTCCTGCCCTCTTCCGCCAGTTTCACAGCACGCGCTTCCATTCCTGCTGTTACTTCCGCGTTCTGACGGATAAAGTTCAGATTGCCTCCCGCGAGCTGTCTGCCGTTCAGAAGGCAGGTCAGGCCATTACCCGGAACAGCGCGGAAATCTGCGGGTTCGGTTTCTCCCGAAACCACTATGCCGCGTTCCTGCCCCAGTGCCACGATCGCTCTTGCCAGCGGATGCTCACTCTTTCGCTCCAACGCATACGCACATGCCAGCAGTTCCTCCTCACCGACACCGTCTGCCGAAAGAATATCGGTCACGCGCGGCTCACCGCTGGTGATCGTGCCGGTCTTGTCCAGGGCCACCACCTCGACCTTTCCGGTCTCCTCGAGGGAAACAGCTGTTTTGAACATGATACCGTGCTTCGCGCCAATCCCGTTGCCGACCATGATTGCCACCGGTGTTGCCAGCCCAAGGGCACACGGACAGCTGATCACCAGCACTGAGATCCCCCGCGCCAGAGCAAATCCGACCGTCTGACCGGCCAGAAGCCATCCGATGACCGTGATCACCGCAATCGTAATCACCGCCGGTACAAATACTCCGGATACACGGTCCGCCACTTTGGCGATCGGTGCCTTCGTCGCCGCTGCATCACTTACCATCTGGATGATCTGTGACAATGTTGTATCCTCCCCGACTCTCGTTGCTTCGCATACGAGATATCCGGACTGATTCAGCGTTGCTGCAGATACAGCATCTCCCGGCGCCTTGTCCACCGGAATACTCTCTCCGGTCAGCGCTGATTCATTGACTGCACTGCTGCCCTCCGCGACTACTCCATCTACCGGAATATTTTCACCCGGCCGCACTGCGAACCGGTCGCCGATGCGCACCTGCTCGATTCCGACCTCCACTTCATTTCCGTTCCGGATCAGTGTTGCGGTCTTCGGTGCCAGCTTCATCAGGCTCCTGAGTGCATCCGTCGTCCTGCCCTTGGAGCGCGCCTCCAGCATCTTTCCGACTGTGATCAGGGTCAGGATCATCGCGGCGGACTCGAAATAAAACTCATGCATATAGTTCATGACCGATGCCGCGTCACCCTTCATCTGGACATCCGTCATCGCGAACAGCGCATACGTACTGTATACAAAGGACGCGCCCGATCCAAGCGCCACCAGCGTATCCATATTCGGGGCGCGGTGAACAAGTCCTTTGAAACCGCTGATAAAAAATTTCTGATTGATCACCATGATCGCCGCAGCCAGCAGAAGCTGCAGCAGCCCCATAGCCACATGATTCCCTTTCAGGAAAGCAGGCACCGGCCAGTTCCACATCATATGCCCCATAGAAATATACATCAGCGGGGCCAGCAGGCACAGTGATAGGATCAGACGCCGTTTCAGCACAGGAGTCACCCTGTCCTTCAGCATATCTTCATATTCTTCTGCTCTGCTGCCGCTTCGCCCCTTTTCTGAATCGGCTCCCTTTTTCGCTGCGCCGTATCCGGCATCTGCCACTGCCTGAATGACCGCCTCCGGTGATGCCGTCCCTTCGACTCCCATAGAATTCGTCAGCAGGCTGACCGAGCAGGAAGTAACACCCTCGACCTTCGAGACTGCTTTCTCCACGCGTGCACTGCAGGCTGCGCAGCTCATTCCTGTTACTGTATATTGATCCATTCGAGTTCTCCTTTCTCCACATTTTCCCGTGTAGCAATATACCCCCATAGGGTATCTTTCTTTATTATATCCCCTGACATAGTATTATGCAATCTTTTTTTCATTCAAATCTGATTCAGGCCAGTTTGCATTCAGCAGACTGGTTTCTGTTCTTTCCGGCTCCGCAAAAAAAGCTGCTGCAGAAAATTCTGCAGCAGCCCTGCCGGCTCGTCCGCCGGACTACTGAATGAGATATATGAAATATGCCACGTAACCGAGCAGCATGATGATACCGCCGGCTCGGTTCAGCCTGTTTTTTCTGAATACACACAGCCACAGCAGTACACCGGCAGCCACCGCGATCAGTGTGTCGATCACGAATTTCGCATCAAATACGACCGGAGTGATCAGTGCCGTAGTACCTACTACAAACAGAATGTTGAAGATATTGCTTCCCACAATATTTCCGATCGCGATATCTGCCTTGCCCTTGCGCGCCGCAGATACGGATGTCACCAGCTCCGGCAGGGAAGTACCGAGAGCCACAATAGTCAGACCGATGAAACGTTCGCTCAGTCCCATGATCCTTGCGATCGCTGTTGCCGCATCAACCGCAATATCACTGCCAATCATGATCAGTACGATACCGACTGCTACGAACAGAACCAGTTTCCAGGTCGGCAGCTCCTCGCCGTCGTCCGGAACCTCTTCCTTGTTCTGTTTTGCCATGCGGAACAGATAGAGCAGGTAGATAATGAATGCCGCCCAGAGTACAATTCCTTCCCACAGGACGATCTCATTGTCTGTATATCCGAGGAACAGCAGCAGCAGAGTGATGACCAGCATATACGGTATCTCAATTTTCACAGTGGATTTTGCCACTGCAACCGAGGTGATCACAGATGTCAGTCCCAGAATGATCAGAATGTTCAGAATGTTGCTTCCCACTATATTACCGATCGTAATACCTGCATTTCCCTTTAATGCAGCAGTAATACTTACCGCCGCTTCCGGTGCACTCGTTCCCATTGCAACAATTGTCAGACCGATTACAAGCTGCGGAATACCGAATTTCTCCGCGATTCCCGCCGCACCATCGACAAACCAGTCGGCACCCTTTACCAGCATCACAAATCCGACTGCCAGCAGCACAATCTGTAATAAAATTTCCATAGCCGTCCTCCATTTTTTTGCTTTCTTTTTCTTTATTGCTTTCGTCCGCATTTTTACAGAATAAAAGATGTGTCTTACACGTTCTGCCAAAGACTATTGTACCGCAGAAATAATCCTGTTACACAAAAAAAAGACTCCTACCGCATAAAAACAATGCGATAAAAGTCTCGTTCTTATCTCAGTATATATCCCGGCCTGTCGGCGTGATGACGTGATATATAACATCTCTCTGCATTCTGTGAATACGAAAAATGCGAACTACTCCCTGATATCGGGAACAATTCTACCAGACGAACCCGGGCAAGTCAAGATTATTTTGACCATCAGACCATCCGCTCTGCAAATACATGCTTCTTCCAGAAATCCATCGCCGGTCCGAAAATCAGTGCCGCAATGACTGTTCCTTCTCTGAGCGTCCAGTCCGTACCGAAGATCAGCGTCAGCACCACGCTGAGGATCACCAGCACAACATCAATCTTCTGGCGCAGCCTGCCCATGGTTGTCCCCATCCGCTCAGCCAGCAGCTGGATACAGCCCTCCATCGGTGTGCGCATCAGATGTGTCTCCAGCACGAGCGTACAGCCGAATGCACTGATGATAAATGCGGCCACGCACACGATCAGACGCACCGGATAGAACGAAAATGTCACGTTCTGCAGCACCGTATACAGAATAAAATTCAGCACGGAGCCGCCCAGTGTTATGTAGATGATCTGCAGAAATTCCGTCTTTTTGAATTCCCTGCGCTCAATTGCGATCTGTCCCAGAAAAAAGCTTCCGTGGAACAGCATGGAGATCGTACCGACCTTAATGTTCAGCACATCTGCAATACTGGCGATCGCCGCATCCACCGGAAGGACTCCGATTCCGGCCTTGATCGCAAATGCTACGGAACCGTATACGAGCAGAATTCCAAGGATCGTGAGAAAAATCTTCTTTGCCATATTGTGTTCTCCTTTTCATTTTCTGTATCTGTGATCCTGTCACAGACAAGGCCTGCGTTTTCCCCTGCTGCCCGTAATAGTTCCATCCTGTTTCCGCAGAAATGCCTGCCCTTATTATAACTTCCATCAGTAAAAACAGGAAGCATAACATTCAGATCAGATCAGCATCAGATCACTGTGCTGCCATGATATACGTTCCGCCCTGTCCGGCTGCCGGAACTTCAATGGTGACCTCGCCGTTCTGTATCTCAATTTCCGATACCCCGGCAGACTCATATACATTTCCGACGGCAGACTCCGCACCTTCCGGAAGTGCAAATGTCACCGTCTTTGGCTCCTCCGAGATATTCAGCGCAACGATCACATGCTGTCCTTCATAGCTGCGGTCAAATACCAGCACACCCTGTTCCTCGTCCACCAGCAGTGCGCTGCGCTCACCGCGTGCCAGAGCATCGCTGTATTCGCTGCGGATGCGCAGCATGGTCCTGTAATGCTGCAGCATTTCGTTTTCGTCGTTTACAAGATCCCAGTCCATATCGTAGCGGTTCGACTGGTACGGATAATCATTTTTGCCCGTCAGACCGATCTCTTCTCCGTAGTAAATGACCGGAATACCTTTTGCTGTCATCTGCATGGATACGGATACCATCATCAGGCCCTCCGCCTGCTCGTCTGTAAAACCGCGGTTGGTCAGTTCAAACATCAGACCGTTCTCATCGTGACTGCTGAGGAATCCGCCCATCGTCATATCTTCTGTCAGCACCGCGTTCCTCTTTTCAAAGAAATTCTCAACCTTCTGGAGCTTGCCTGCTGAGAGTGTCAGTGCTGCATTATTGAAGTCAAAATCAAGCAGTGCATCCATCTGTGCATTTGCATTTCGCTCTTCCAGATAGGAATAGCCGGCATCATACACTTCTCCGATCACCTTGAAATCCGGATCGATCTCCAGCAGTGCGCTGTGCAGCGCCTGCCATGTCTCGTCGTCCACATGTTTCACCGTATCCAGACGGAAACAGTCGATTCCGAATTTTTCCACCCAGTATGTCTGCCATTCGATCAGCTGATTCCGCACTTCCTCGTTCTCTGTCAGGAAATCCGGGAGGCCGTAAATACTGGCTTTCTTGTCACTGCCCGATACCGTATCCTCCTCGCCGCGGATCATATCTCCGAAAATATCCTCTGTTCCGTAGCCGGCATGATTGATGACCGCATCCACCATGACCTTGATGCCTCTGGCATGCGCTTCATCCACAAGGGTACGGAACTCTTCTTCTGTTCCAAGATGACTGTCCAGCTTCGTGAAATCCTCCGCCCAGTAACCGTGGTATCCGTACATCTCGGAGACATCCGACTCTCCCGTTGCCTGGCCTTCCGAGATATTCTGTACGATCGGTGTAATCCAGATCGTGTTGATGCCAAGCTCCTTCAGGTAATCCAGCTTCTCTGTCACACCGGCAAAATCTCCTCCATGGTACTTGCCCGGATCGTCCGGATCACAGTTCTCGCCGTCATTTTCTGTATTTCCGTTGCAGAAGCGGTCCGTCAGCATAAAGTAGATGACCGATTTGTCCCAGTCCGCCAGTTCTGCTGTTTCTTCACAGGATTCCTGCTCTTCTGTCTGTACCGCTTCCTGCTCCCCGACCTCCTGCTGTACTGTTTCCTGTCCTTCGGCCGCCTGCTGTGCTGTTTCCTGCTCCCCGGCCCCATGCTGTGCTGTTTCCTGTTCTTCGGCCGCCTGCACCGGAATCACTGCCGGTACACTTCCTGCCGTCATAATAACAGAAAAAGCAAGTATGCCTGCTGACACCCTGCTTTTTCTGAACATTTCTTTACGTGTCATAATCTCACTCCTCTTCCAGATTTATGTAAGGTTCCGTCTATTTTAGACTACCATATCAATCGGAATAGAGAAATGACATATTTTTCAGAAATGTATTCTATATTTTTTGTATTCCGGCCGTGACTGCCGCGACCGATTACAGGACTCCTCCGTCTATGCCCTGCATCTTTTCAGCTTTCGCACACACACCTTCACACACTTTTTTATCAGCAGGATCACTGCAACAAGGATCAGGATCAGCACAAGAACCACTCCGATGATCATAAAGAAGAACCTGTTCGGATTCTTCAGCAGATCCACGATATTTTTACTGTCCTCCACGACCTTTCTGCCTTCTGCCGTGCCGTACCGCTCCGGCACATTTCCGATGCCGTCACCGTCCGTATCTTCAAAAGATTCCATATATTTTGCGATTGCCACCCATGCCTTCAGCTCCTGGTCGCCGTTCATGACGATCGCATCCTCATAGTTGGTGATCGGTGTTCCGTCCGCAAACTTCGGTACAATGGACAGAAGCCCGTAGGACAATTCTGTAACTCCGCCGAGCATCTGTGAAGAATAGTAATCCGTCACAACACGATAGAGCGTATCGCTCTCCAGCTCAACTCTGTTTCCGTCCTCATCGCACAGATAAACATCCGTAGCTCTGTTCAGAATCATTCGATTTGGATTATAACTCCAGCACAGTCCGTCCGTGTACAGTCTCGCTGTCGTCATCAGATCGGAAATACTTGCATCGAGCTCTGCCACTGTCTTCAATTCCGCGCCTGTCAGATATACACTGATCAGCGGATATCCCGGAATCATATCCTTGCCGATACCAAGTGAGAAGGAATGAAATACATTTTCTGTCGTAATGTTTCCGACCGCATACGTGTCACGGATCGTTCCTGACGGTACAACAGCCACATCCACCGGATGTTCATCTTCAGAGAAGAGTTCAACCGCATACGTATATGCATCCGCCATGATGCTTCCCAGATTCAGTTCCGTATGCAGCTCCGATGTATCTGCGCTGGATGCAAACTCGATTTCATTGGTACAGAGCACCTGATCCTTCGTATAGCCGAACTGTTCCAGATATTTGCTGTCAACCATGTCCATGAGCCCGTCGATCTTTTCCTGCGTCTTCTCATCTGCCTCAACAGATTCCCCTACCTTGATCAGTTCGTAGGAATCCATTTCCCATCTTCCGCTTTCATTCTGTGTCATAGAAAGACTGCCCAGATATTTACCGTATTCAGCAGCAGATACGATCCAGGTATCTCCATGAACGATCGGCTCATCCAGTTTTGTATGTGTATGTCCGCTGATGATCAGATCCAACTCCGGTACACTCTTTGCCAGAATCTCATCCTCTGACTTGGACTCATCCTCCCATGTTCCGCTGTGAGAAACACAGACGATCATATCCACATCTTCTTTTTCCTTTATTTCCGCTACTGTCTCTTTCACTGCCTCCACAGGATTCTCAAAATCCAGCGGGCAGTTCGGCACACAGTCCAGACAGTCTTCCCCGAATACACCGGTGACTGCAATGCTGACTCCGTCTTTTTCTGTTACGATATAATTCTGTACACCGTAATTCTCAAATGCATCCAGTAAAAGCTGCTGGTCCTCTGTAAGTCCGGCCGACTCCATGCCGTCCCAGTCCACGTTGCAGACGACCATGGCCGGGAGCGGATCACCGGTCTCCACTGCGCGGTTCATCATATTTGCAAGCCCGCTGGCTTTGTAGTCAAACTCATGATTGCCCAGTGTCGTTGCCTCAAAACCGAGTTCTCCCAGCATCCTGATCTCGGAAGCTTCCTCCTCAAAGACCACCTGAATCAGAGTTCCCATGGAGAAATCGCCCGCATCCAGCAGAAGTGTATCCGGATTCTCCTCCTTCTGTTCGTTGATCAGTGTCTTGATTTTTGCAAAACCGCCCAGAGTCTGCGACTCCCCATCTTCCACTGTGGCAAATTCGTTCAAATGGGAATGCGTGTCATGAAGGAACATCACATCCACTGATTTCTCATCTGCCGCCGCGCTCTCCGGATACGTTCCCGCAAGGCAGGACACTGCCAGCAACAGGCCTGCCGTAAATAATCTCTTCTTCATTTTTCTCTGTCTCCTGTCTGTCCAGGCGGCCTGACCGCGCGCAGAGCATATTTTGTACTTTCAAAACTGTTGTTTCATACACGCCCGATGTGCCTCCTGATTTTTTAATTATCGTTGTGTATTTCCTGTACAGGAATACGCCTGTCAGCTTCTATTTTACACAACTTCCCCTTTAGTGTAAACAGGAAGAGTAGCGCAGGAAATCCCGGGGAGCGTTTCTGTCCGCTCTCCGGGATTGGGTTTTGTATTTTATGAAATTTGCAGATTCCTATACTTTCTCAGTTCCTGCCGCGGTCTCTTACTGTGCCTCTTCCTCCAGGCTGGAAATTACGTTCTCTGTTACAACAGAACCATCCTCCGGAATTTCATATACGATAACTGATCCGTCTTCCATTGTAATGGTGTACGTGTGCATACCATCCCCGGTTCCGTCGGCATTACCCTCGCCGTCAGCATCCTCTGCTGCTGCACCGTCCTCTGCCATCTCCACGATCGTAACCCCAGTCGCTGTCCCGTCTGCCGATGTCATTCCGGCTTCTGCTGCTTCGGTACGGGCATCATACTCTTCCTGATCCGCAACACGCACACCGGTCAGAGTACCGTCCTCATCACGCACTGTGTAGACATCGATCTCTCCGTCCTGCATCTGAAACTCGATACTGGAATCCGACGACTGCTCATCGATCAGCCAACGAATGCTCTTTCCCTGATAGCACATCTCTCCGGTTTCGTCATCACTGACGATTCCAAATGCCTTCAGCTCCCGGATCTCCTGTTCAATATCATCCTTATACATATCTTTCAGCTGTCCGATCTCTTCTCCGGTCCACACTTCTGAAACTGCGGATTCATAAGCGCCGCCCTCTTCCTGATCTGACTCATTGAGTTCATACTGAATGACTTCTCCGTCTTCCAGGTCGGATTTTCTGATTTCATATGTGACAGCTTCCCCCTCTTCCAGGTCGGACTCATTGATTTCATATGTAACGACATCCTCTGCATTCACATCGGACGCATCGGCAACGTATTTGATAACATACTCGCCATTCAGTTCATCGCCACTGATTTCATACGTAACGGTTTCCCCGTCTTCCAGATCGGACTCATTGATTTCATATGTAACGGCTTCCCCTTCCTCCGAATCGAGCTCATTGATCCTGTATACAACAATTTCATCCGCATTCAGTTCAGCGTCATCGCCGAAATACCGGGAAACAAATTCTTCCGCCAGCTCCTGATCCGATTCCAGATTCCTGTAAATATACACAGTCCGGCCGCTGTCCTCGAATGAATACGTCATTGCCTGCGCACTGCTGTACATGGTAAGTGCCATTGCGGAACTCATAGTCAAAGCGATTACTTTTCTTTTCATTTTGTTATACTCCTTTGCTGTTTTATTTGATGCTCAGAGAATAACATCTGAATTTGTAATGCGATTGGAGTTTTTATGTGATTTCTGTGTAGTTACAGGAAAAAACAGAACCGAACACCGTCTTCCGTATTCTCTATGAAATACTCCGCGCCATGCTGATCCAGGATCATTTTCACGATATAAAGTCCCAGTCCGCTTCCTCCGGTCTGTCGGTTGCGTGACTGTTCCACACGGTAAAATGCCTCGAACAGATGAGGCAGTGCCTCTTTCGGAATATCTGCTCCGGTATTCTCAATACTGCAGACTATTTTCTGTGCTTTCCGCATTGTCTGATTTTTCTGCACAATCCGGTCTTCCTGTACTGCCTGATCTTTCTGCACAATCCGGTCTTTCTGCGCTGCCTGCTCCGTCTCCTGACGGAGCGTTACACGAATCTGATTGCCCCCGCCGCATGGTGTATAGCGGATGGCATTCATCAGAAGATTGCAGAAGACCTTCTCCAGCATGGGTGGATTCACCATAGCATTCAGACGGTCCGGCATATCCACCTCCAGCTCCAGCTCCTTTTCCTCCATCAGTTCCGTGAGATCCGCGATCTGCTGCCGCAGCTGTTCCGCAATATCCGTTTCCTGTATCGTGAACTTGCTGCCCTCAATTCTGGATACAGTCAGCAGCTCCCTGACCATACCTTCCATCTTCTCCGTGGTCTCCATGGAACGCTGCAGATAATGATCCCTGTTCCGGTATTCCCCGATCCCCTGCAGCATCCCGGAAAGATGGCCTTTCAGTATGGTGATCGGTGTTTTCAGCTCATGGGAAACAGCAGAGAAGAATGCAATGCGTTTCCGCTCTGTCTCCCGCTCCATCTCAATGTCCGACTTCAGTTTTTCGTTGGCGCTCTGCAACTCATTCAATGTACTCGAAAGACTGGCCGAAAGCTCATTCAGGTTTCTGCCGAGAATTCCGATCTCATCGCTGCGCTTCCCCCGGTAACGGTCCTCAAAATCAAGGGCCGCCATTTTCCTTGAGGTTCTGCTCAGCCGCACGATCGGGGCAGTCAGATACAGCGAAGCTGCCAACGCAAAGAGCACTGCCGTTACAATAGAGATTCCGAGAATATACGGAAAGATTTCCCGCAGGATCTCCATAGCCTGATTGACCGGCTGCATTCCTCCCGATACGATCATCATATAAGGTGCTCCGCCTACCTCCAGCTCATAATGCTTCACAGCAACACTGGTATTTACCTCTATATCCGCGTCATCCCAGATAAATGTATTCTGCCCTGCAGTTTTATCCACTGTATCGTCATCCAGTGCTGTGCTGCTTATAACTTCTATAACAACAGAATTTTCTGCATTATTCTCATTCCCTGTCACAGTCACATTTTCCAGTGTAACTTTTTCTGTCTCGTCAGTTTCATCCTCTGAAACTACGTTAAGCTGATACACTTCCGCAGTATACACCATACTGTCCTCTGTGCTGCATTCGGTACTGCCTTCCGCAGCATCCGTCACGCTGTTTCCTGCACTGTTTTCTATACTGCATTCGGTACTGCCTTCCGCAGCATCCGTCACGCTGTTTCCTGCACTGTTTTCTATACTGCGTTCGGTATTACCTTCCGCACCATCCGCCACACTGTCTCCTGCACTGTTTTCTATACTGCGTTCGGTATTACCTTCCGCACCATCCGTCACACTGTCTCCTGCACTGTTTTCTGTGCTGTATTCTGTATCGCCTTCTGCACCTTCCGCTTCTGTTACATCGTATTCATAATACACGCCTTCATCCCCGGCTACGCGGCGGCTGTACTGTATCACCACCCCATCTCCATAAATCTCTGCAGTATCCTCCCCGGACACCAGAAATCTTTCTATCACTGCATTGCCCACATCCGGCCATACCATATTTCCCTGGTCATCCAGAATAGCTACAGATACGCGTGAGCCGGCTTCGAACAGCGAGATCGCATTGGCTGCCGCCTCAATAGACTCGTAGGAATTGATCGTTTCCACCATTCCCTGAGAAACCACATCCAGATCCTCCTCCAGCTGGCTGCTGTAATAGGTAGGCAGGAAACGGGAGATCACCGCATACGTTATACCGCTGACCGCCACGAGCAGGAGCGTGATCAGAATGCAGATTTTCGCAGTCAGACTGTTCTTAATTCTCCTTATCAATCCGATATCCCACCCCTCTGATCGTACTGATATAATTGCCTTCCAGCTTTTTGCGGATATTTTTGATATGCGTATCCACGATCCGTTCCTCGCCGAAATAATCTTCTCCCCAGACCATATTCAGCAGGCGCTGACGGGTCAGCACAATTCCTTTGTTGATGAGCAGAACGTGAAGCAGTTCAAATTCCTTCTGGGTAAGTTCGACCTCTCTCTGTTCTGCACCTTCCTCCTCTGCATACACATGATGGCCTGCCACATCAAGCCGGAGAGATTTGTAGCACAGCATCTGTGCTTCTTCCTCTCTCTGCGTTCTCCGCAGAATCGCTGCGATCTTGCGCAGCAGGATCGGCATGGAAAAAGGCTTCGTAATATAATCGTCCGCCTTCATATCAAAGCCTTTTATCTGACAGGATTCCTCATCCAGCGCCGTCAGCATGATGATCGGCACATCCGATTCCCGGCGGATCAGCTCGCACACGCCAAATCCGTCTATCTTTGGCAGCATGAGATCGAGAAGGATCAGATCAAAACTGCCGTCATGGAATTTTGCAGCACCATCTACTCCATCACCTGCCAGAGTAACGGAATATCCCTCCGCAGTCAGATAATTCTTCAGTATTTCCTGAATATCGAGTTCATCTTCAACAACCAGAATCCGGTACATTTCTTTCTCCTTTTGCATGGTAAGCACATGTTTTTTCCTAATATACAGGAGTTATGTGGAGATATCATGGAGTTTTTTCTCAAAAATATATTTTTATGAAGAATGTGCCATCCACACGCTCAGTCCGCAGATCAAGACGGGACTTCATGATATTTCCTGACCGGACTGTCTTTATTTCACCTGATCTTCCGCAGCAGCCGCCACCTCCGCTTTCACCTGCTGCAGTGTATCCACGAACCGGCTGGCAAACTGTGAGAACTGATAATCTGCTCTGCAGATCAGAACATCACAGAAATGTACTTCGTTATTACAGCATTTTCGCTGCACCAGTTCATTGTTTTCCAGAATGCTTGCCGGAATCGGCGATACCCACATATACGTTGTTGGAACATTTTTCAGAAGATCGAACTGGCTTCCCCGTTCATATAAATAAATCCGTTTGGTGCTGTCTCCCGCAGGATTGATCTTATGGAAATTCTCATCACCGTGCACAAGCTCCGTATACTCGTTCAGATCCTCCAGACTGATCTTCTCTGCCCGGGCCAGCGGATGATTCCGGGACATCAGCAGCAGATATTCGGATTCCCAGATCTCTCTCGAGACCACATTTTTGCGCGCCAGGGACTGTCGGAACTCGACTTCATAGGGCTGGGTATACCGGATGATACCCAGTTCAAATCCGTTGTGAAGAATATTCTCCACCGCCTCTGCATTATTCGTCTCCCGGTAGTTGATCTTTATCTCGGATGTTCCCTGCAGCTTCTTCAGGAACTCTGTAAAGGCATATGTAATATATGTTGCTCTCGGAATTGAAATATTAAAGGAAACATTGTTCTCTCTGCGGTCCTTCAGCTTCTCTTCCAGTTCATCCATTTTCTGAAAAACAGTTTCCACGTATTCCAGAAAAAGCGCCCCTTCCCTGGAAAGGAGCACTCCCTTCTGTGTTCTTATGAAGATCACAATACCCAGACTGTTTTCCAGTTCTTTGATCGCTCTGCTCAGGTTCGGCTGATTCATATATAAATTTTTCGCCGCCTGTGAGATGGATCCGGCTTTATACACTTCCATCGCATATTTCATCTGAAGCAGGCTGATATCCAGCATACACATCACTCCTCTGATTAATGGAACCGGCACGTCTCTTCGGGAATCTCCTGCGCTTTTCTGCAGGACATTTTTCTGATACATACCTGCATTTCTGCCGCGAAATCCGCGTCATGCAGCGTATTGCGCTCCCTTTTGCGCACCGTCCCCTTCAGTTTATACAAAAAATACCGTAAAGTAAAGAAAAAGGCGGGAAACAATCTGTTTCTCGCCCTGATCAATTACTGTTTTTCGTATGTGCAGGTAAACCTGGCCGGTTTGAAATAAGAATTATTATAAATCCATACATTATCGGTCTGACCGTAATGATTTCCGAACGTAAATTCCAGATCCTTCGTCTCTCCTTCGTGAACCAGGACTCTGGATTCATCGCCGCCCTCCGGCATATCGTCCCAACATCCGGTCTCCACATTATACGCACCATGACAGAACAGAACGTTTCCCTGATCCACATGGATCTTACATGTATATTTTCCCGGCTGCTCCTGGAATGAAGTGCTGCAGCCAAATAAAGACAATGCTGGTTTTAACTGAACTGGGGTATTATTTTGTAATGTCATAGAGAACAACTCCTTCTATCAACTGTCACTGCTTTTTTACAGACCCAATTCTAGCACTTTGTGCGGCACTGTAAAAATCTAAATAAAGTATGACCCCATATCATTTTTGATATACCCAAATGGGATATCTTTTGCTGTCCTTACTCAAAGCACTGTTTCCAGTTCATCAAAAAATTCTTCTATCTCCTGCGCTGTATGCCCCAGGATCCTGACACATATGCCTTTTTGTGCTTTTGAAACACCGCAGCACAGATGCTTCTCTCCGGATGGATGCCGTTCCCGGTCTTCTTCCCGGTTTGCAAAAAATGTCAGCAGTTTTTCCTCCCGCTCCGGTGCTCCATAATAATAGAAAGTTCCCTGATGCGTACAGCCGTCAAAAAAGAGCATACCCTCCGGATCCATGAATGCAGGTTCCAGCAGGCAGTGATCCATCCATACCGGTCTGCCCTCTTCCAGAACACAGACGCGGTTCCTGTAATGCCTGAAAGCAAACCGTTCTCCCATTCCGACGCGCCCTGCAGTTACAATATCCGCATATACAAATTCGCTGTTCTTTTTCAGATGAACCGTCATTTCTCCATCATAGGTACTGCCGCCGAACGGAATCGCCGCGCAGGGGCGGTAATAAAGTGAAGCATTTCCTCCTACTGTGACGGTCTGACTTTTCCCGGCTGCTCCTTCTCCTGTATCAAATATCTTGGTATAGGACTGCTCCGTCAGCAGCGTTTTCGTCCCTGCATCGCAGGTTATCTCATAATGAAAGCGGTCTCCCTTCAGAATACCTGCGGATGCCATCATCAGCACCACCTTCAGACGGTCTCCCCCGGTATTCGGAGTGCCAATCTTTAAAGGACTTGTAAAATAGCTCTCCGTCACCGCACTTTTTTCTCCGCATACACCGATGCGCAATTTCAGCTCTGTTGCCACGACCGGCCTCCCCTCTTTTCGGATGATCCGCGCTCTTCTGCCCTGCAGTTCCTCCGTCCGCACTTCTGCTTACCGTTCCTGTGCCTGCAGTTCTCCTCTCACGCTTCCTGTGCCTGCAGTTCTCCTGATCACGCTTTCTGTGCCTGCAGTTCACCTGCTCACACTTCCTGTGCCTGCAGATCCTCCATAAGTACATTTTTCCTGATCCATGCTATGACTGCATCCACACTGTCCCCCTGCATCAGATTGGTAAATAAAAATTCCTTTCCTCTGCGCATCCGCTCGGAATCCTGCCGCATCACTTCCAGGCTGGCTCCCACCATAGGTGCCAGATCTGTTTTATTGATTACAAGCAGATCAGATCGTGTGACACCGGGACCGCCTTTGCGCGGAATTTTTTCTCCCTGCGCCACATCAATAACATAGATGGTAGCGTCCGCCAGATCCGGACTGAAAGTTGCAGACAGATTATCCCCGCCGCTTTCGACAAAAATGATCTCCACATCCGGAAATCTCTCTGCCAGCTCTTCTACGGCCTCCAGATTCATACTGCAGTCCTCCCTGATCGCCGTATGCGGACAGCCGCCGGTCTCCACTCCCATGATCCGCTCCGCGGGGAGTGCAGAATTTCTGATCAGGAACTCTGCGTCCTCTTTCGTGTAAATATCGTTCGTCACTACACAGATTGAATACTCTTTCGCCATTTTTCTTGTCAGGCGTTCGATCAGTGCGGTCTTGCCGGAACCAACCGGTCCGCCCACACCTATTTTCACATAACCCATCACAAATCCTCCTGTTCTTTCCCTGTATCATGACCGCCTTATGACATATACTGCCTTGAATAAAGATGTTCATGGTTCATACAGTGTATCTCATATGCGGCTCCGG
Organism: Candidatus Choladousia sp.; assembly: GCA_045119335.1. Taxonomy (GTDB): domain Bacteria; phylum Bacillota; class Clostridia; order Lachnospirales; family Lachnospiraceae; genus Choladousia. The sequence goes on from JBGVDJ010000007.1 coordinate 110,162, forward strand.
AAACGCCGATATCACCAAGCTCCATCTGCATGGCACGCTCTGCCAGAGTTTCCAGTGCATCAAGACACTCGTACAGGACCCTCTGTCCGTCCAGCTGGCTCAGAGGCACCAGCTTGACCGCATTGTTCACGATAGCTGACAGGACACTGTAGGCATACATGGTAAGCAGATATAACTGCTCCAGTTCCGTCGCTGCCCCGTAAATACCGAGTGCAATGGGGTGTGACCCTGATGCATTACCGATTCGCATCTGTTCCCTGTACCAGGCCAGTCCTTCACTACAGTCCCGCATTGCCTCTCTGGCTTTTATATATCTGGTACACATGCGGCTGCTGCCGACTCTCACCTCTTTTGCGCTCTTCATCGCACACGCATATCCGTCCAGCTTCAGCAAATATTCCCTGTCTCTGTGATTTCTGTAGGCCAGAGAAAGAATTCCCAGATCATTATAGGGAAAAATCTGCATAAAACCTTTCAGATAGGCCCTTAGATCCTCGCTCGTCCGTATCCTCTCCCGCACTGTATAATCTTCCAGACCATTGGACAGCGTAAATGCTCCTATCGGGAAAAAAGCGTCCACGGACTGCAGGATAGTCAGAAAGCTTTTCAGATCATTCATGACTGTGTCCCCCGTGAGCATGACATACCATAAAATGGCTGAACTTCGCATTCTCTTTTCTCGGGGCAAATCCGAGCTTCTCCAGATGATCAAACGTCGGTGCATCAAACGGCACGCTCACCTGTGTTTCTCCGATCGATAAGGGCAGATGTCTGTTTCCCAGCTCAAAACAGAGCCGCCCCATTTCCTGCATGGAATGTACCTCCACGACCGTCAGATCACAGGGAGGAACCTCCACTGCAATGACTCTTTCTCCATCTGCAAAAAGTATATCTCCTTCCTGCAGATGTGTGCCGGTCTGCCCGCTCAGACGGATCCCTATCTCTTCCCCCGCCTGTGAGGTCTTGCGAAGCAGCTTTTTTTCCAGCTCATACCACTCCACGCAGACGGTATCGATTTTCCGGTTCCCCACCGGAAAATCCTTTCTGTTTCCCAGTATTCTTTCTGTCAGCATAATGTCAGAATCCCTCCCTCTCTTTCTGCCCGAACAGACAATAATTCAGAACAGATAATACTTCTGCGCCAGAGGCAGCTCTGATGCCGCCTCGCAGGTAATCAGTTCTCCATCCACACGGACCTCATAATTCTCCGGATTCACCTGAATGTCCGCGATCGTATCATTATTTTTCATATCTCTTTTGCCGATATTCCTGCAGTTGCCTACTGGAAGCACCTGTCTCTGCAGGGAAAGGCGCTCCTTAATACCGCTTTCCCAGGCTGCCCGGGATACAAACGTGATACACGTATTTTTACAGGCCAGTCCGTATGCGCCGAACATATTCGTATAAACGACCGGCTGAGGTGTAGGGATAGAGGCATTGGCATCTCCCATCCTGGATGCCACAATGGCTCCTCCTTTTATGATCATCTCCGGCTTCACTCCGAACATTGCCGGCTTCCAGAGCACCAGATCCGCCATCTTGCCGACCTCCACCGAACCTACATAGTCGGATACTCCATGCGTAACTGCGGGATTGATCGTATATTTTGCAATGTATCTCTTTACACGGAAATTGTCATTTCGCGCGCTGTCCTGCGGCAATGCACCGCGCTGTTTCTTCATTTTATCCGCAGTCTGCCACGTTCTTGTAATGACTTCTCCGACACGTCCCATTGCCTGGGAATCCGAACTCATCATTGAAAAGATACCCATATCGTGCAGTACATCCTCTGCTGCAATGGTCTCCGGACGGATCCTCGAATCCGCGAACGCGATATCCTCCGGCACTTTTTTATCCAGATGATGGCATACCATCAGCATATCCAGATGTTCATCCAGCGTATTTTTTGTAAACGGCATGGTCGGATTTGTGGAGGAAGGCAGCACATTCGGAAATGCTGCGGCCCGTATGATATCCGGCGCATGCCCGCCGCCTGCCCCCTCTGTATGATACGTATGTATGGCCCTTCCCTTAAAGGCAACCAGAGTATCCTCCACAAAACCGGCCTCATTTAACGTATCGGTGTGGATTGCCGCCTGTACATCGTATCTGTCGCATACGGTCAGGCAGTGGTCAATAGCCGCCGGTGTGGAACCCCAGTCCTCATGGAGCTTCATTCCGCAGGCACCTGCTTCTATCTGCTCTGCCAGCGTATCTTCATCCGCGGAGTTGCCTTTTCCTAAAAATCCGAGATTGACCGGAAACGCTTCTGCCGCCTCCAGCATTTTTTCTATATGAAAGCGTCCGGGTGTACATGTTGTGGCATTTGTACCGTCCGCCGGTCCTGTTCCGCCTCCGATCATCGTGGTCACGCCGCTGTACAGGGCCGTTTCGATCTGTGTGGGACTGATGAAATGGATATGGGTATCCATACCTCCTGCCGTCAGGATCAATCCCTCTCCGGCAATCACCTCTGTTCCCGCACCGATGATCAGTGCTTCATCGACTCCATCCATGATCGCGGGATTTCCTGCTTTCCCGATTCCGCAGATTTTTCCGTCCTTTATCCCCACATCGGCTTTTACAATACCCCAGTAATCCACAATGACCGCATTGGTGATCACCGTATCCGGACAATTTTCATCTCTCACTGTGCAGGACTGTCCCATTCCGTCCCGGAGAGACTTGCCGCCGCCGAACTTTGCTTCTTCGCCATATACGGCATAATCCTTTTCCACCTCGATGATAAGTGAAGTATCCGCCAGTCTGATACGGTCCCCCACTGTGGCGCCATACATGTCCGCATATTTTGCTCTGCTGATCCTACTCATCTGCCGTCACCCCCTTAAAACCGTTTTCCTGCGCAAGCTTCAATGCCTTTTCTTTTATTTCAGGATCATCCATCCTGCCTTCTACCAGGCCATTCAGGCCGAAGCCTTCCCGCGTACCGCCGATCTCTACCAGATCCACTCTCTTTGTCTCTCCCGGCTCAAAACGCACTGCAGTACCGGCCGGAATATCCAGTCTCATACCATAGGCCAGATTCCGGCTGAACTCCAGTGCCTTATTTGCCTCAAAAAAATGAAAATGCGAGCCGACCTGTATCGGTCTGTCCGCCGTATTTGTCACGAAGATCTGTGCCGTATTCTTTCCGGCATTCAATTCAATGTCTCCCTCTTCCGTCAGTATTTCACCCGGTTTTACTTTCCCGTTTCCGCGAACGGGATCATGTACAGTCACCAGCTTCGTACCGTCCGGGAACGTGGCCTCCAGCTGTATTTCATGAATCATCTCCGGTACACCATCCATTACATCTTCGGATGTCAGCATTTTCGTACCCATACTCATCAGCTCCGTGACGCTGTGTCCGTCCCGGGCCAGTTCCAGCAGTTCTGAACTGATGTAGGCGATCGCCTCAGGATAGTTCAGTTTTACCCCCCTCTCCAGCCGTTCCTTTGCAAGCGAACCGGCCAGATGGAGCATTAATTTTTCCGTTTCTCTCGGTGTCAGATGCATGTAATATCCCCCCACTTCCGTTTCATATAATCTTCTATCACATCAACGCAGCGTTCTCTGCCGACTCTTGCGCTGTTCAATGTCATGTCGTAATTCACCGGATTTGTCCAGTATCCGCCCTGCGTATAATATCTGTAATAATCCGCACGGTACTTATCTGTCTTTTCAATCAGCTTGTGAGCCTCTTCTTCCGTCACACCCATTTTTTCCATTATGGACTGCACACAGTTCTTTCTTGGTGCTTCAATATAGACACTGATCACATTCGGATAGTTCTGCAGTATGTAATCGGCACACTTTCCAATGATGACGCAGGACTGCGATGCCGCAAGCCTTTTAATGATCTCACTCTGAATGTTGAATAAGTTCACATCCGATGTAAATTCTTTTGTATTCGGCTGCGCGACCGAGGTAAAAGGAACCTTCTTCAGATAACCCAGCACATACGCGCTGTGCTTCAGCTTTTCGTTCACCTCGTAAAACAGCGATTCACTGATTCCGCTGCAGTCCGATGCCATTTTCAGGATCTGGTCTTCATAACAGGGAATTCCAAGCCGCTGCGCCAGTTTGCTTCCGATTTCCTTTCCTCCGCTGCCGAATCCTCTGGCAATCGTAATTACATAATTTCTCATTGACTGCACTCCTTTCCACCCTCTGCTTTCTGTTAATTCTGCCCGACAGGCAGCATGATTTTCACAGTCGTCCCCTGTTCCGGAACAGAAGAGATTTCCACATCCCCGCCATGGCGTGACAGGATCCGCCTCACGCTGGCAAGACCGATACCGTCCCCCTCAAACTCCACATCGCTGTGCAGCTTACGGAATACTTTGAATATCTCATCTCTGTACTTGCTGTCAAAACCGACTCCGTTGTCCGCCACGGAATAGGTGACCATGTCACCTTCGCGTCCGGTGCTCACGCGGATCACTGAGTGTTCCCTGTATTTCGTAAATTTTATGGCATTGCTCAGAATATTCTGCACCACGAGTCTCAGAAGTGCCGGATCTCCGAATGCCGGCGGAAGTTTTTCCTGCGTGTAGGAAATCTCCCTGTCCTTTTCCAGCATGGAAAGCTCCTCATATATCTCGGCAAACAGAGCGTCCATATCCACTTCTTTCCGGTGCAGCTCCTCGTAAAACACTCTGGAGAAACGGTGCAGCCCCTCTGTCATTGCAGCCGCCTTGTCTGCCTTCTGCATCAGCATCCCGCTGATTTTCTTGCTTTCCTCGACATTTCCCGCCTCGGCCTCCTGGACCAGGAGTTCCGAAAGCTGCCGGATCACATACAGTGGAGCACGGATATCGTGGGAAACGGTGTAACAGAAACGATCCAGCTCCTCATATGCCTTTTGCAGCTGCCTCCGTTTGCCGGTCAGTCGGATCCGAACCTTTACGCGCTCCAGCAGTTCCTCTTTGATAAAGGGTTTTACCACATAATCGCTCCCGCCTGCTGCGAAACTTTTTCCAATATACTCCTTGTCATTGTAGGCCGTCGCAAAGATGACCGGTATATCTGCCGTCCGCTTATCTGCTTTTATCTTTCTGCAGAATGTAAAGCCATCCATCTCCGGCATCACGATATCCAGAATCATCAGATCGGGCAGGTGCTTCTCCAGGATCCGGAATGCCGCCTCACAGGAGAGTGCTGCATACACCCTGCATCCCTCCGCCCTTAAGAGCTCACTGACGTATCGGATCTGTTCGGGACTGTCATCGATGATCAGCACAGAATTTGCATTTTCCATAAGATCCTCCTCACGTTATCTCCGGTCTTTCGATACTTATTACTGTTTTTCGGAAGTATTTCCTGTTTGCATTTCTTTTTTATATCTTATTTTTATATCTTTCCCGGACACAGACAGTAATGAAACAGGCCGTCTCACTCTATTCCGTCATGATGCGGGTAACCTCCTCCGCTGGAATGTTCCCCGTCTCTCCCTGCATGATGATGTTTCCTTTTTCCATAATATACAGGTAATCGGATATTCCGAGTACAAAATCAAGATACTGTTCCACAATAAATACTGTAATTCCAAGTTCCCGGTTCACCCTCCGGATCGCATCACCGATATTATCGATAACAGAGGGCTGGATTCCTTCGGTCGGCTCGTCCAGAATCAGAATTTTCGGTTTCAGGACCAGAGCTCTCGCAATCGCGAGCTGCTGCTGCTGTCCTCCTGACAGGTCGCCGCCGTTTCTCTTCGCAAATTTGGGAAGGATCGGAAACAGATCATAGATATAATCCGGCACCTGACCGCCTCCGCCTGCCCTGAGTCCCAGCTCCAGGTTTTCCTGTACGGTCATCTGCGGAAAGATATCCCTCCCCTGAGGTACATAACCGATTCCAAGCTTTACCCGGTCATAAGTCGGCATTTTAGTAATATCTGTCCCCGCCAGCTCAATGCTTCCCTCCGGTGTCTTCACCAGGCCCATAATGCTTTTTAATGTAGTGCTTTTTCCCACACCATTGCGTCCGATCAGGCAGGCGATCCTGCCGTCCGGTACATCCAGATCAAGATTTCTGATCACACTGCTCTCCCCGTAACAGGCACTTAAGTTCTTAATTGTCAGCATAGCGTTCTCCTCCTCTTCCCAGATACACCGCCTGTACGGTCTTATCCGCAAGGACATCCTTTACATTCCCCTCTACCAGTACTTTTCCTTCATACAGTACGGTAACGGTATCCGCGATCTGCTTTACAAAATCCATGTCATGTTCCACCACAATGATGGTGCATTCCTTTTTGATCTCCTGCAGCAGCTCTCCGGTCCGGAACGTCTCCGGTTTCCCCATACCTGCCGCCGGCTCATCCAGCATAATGATCTGAGGCTTCTGCACAAGCTGCATCGCGATCTCCAGCCACTGCTTTTCGCCGTGTGCAAGAGAACCTGCCTTTCTGTCTGCCTTATCCTCCATGCCGACTTTTTTCAGGACCTCCATGATCGCTTTTTTATCTTCGCGGGATAATTTATAAAAGATACTCTCCCAGACACCCTTATGGCCCTTCAGGGACAGGATCATATTCTCCATGACGGTCAGCTCCACAAACACGGACGGCACCTGAAATTTACGCCCGATTCCCTCATTCACGATCCGGTATTCTTTCATTCCGGTAAGGCGGATCCGTTCCTTCCTGCCCCCGCTTTTCGGATAGTAGTGGATCGTACCTGCCGTCGGCTTCGTTTTCGCGCAGATAATATCCAGCAGAGTAGTCTTTCCGGCACCGTTCGGTCCGATAAAAAAGTGAATGGTGTTCCGCTTCACATTGATGTCCACATCCGTTAATGCTTTAAATCCGTCAAACACAACGGAAATATGCTTGATCTTTAATACGTCATCTCTGATTTCCGTCATCTACACCATCTCCTTTCCGACTTTCTTTTCTGCTCTCTTTTTTGCGCTGCATTTTACCCGTCTGATCCATGCCGGAATCTGCTCTTTTACCAGACCGACAATTCCTCCCCGGAAGAACAGAATAGTGACACAGAAGATTATACCGATTATGTACTGCCAGATACCTGCAAGAGAACCGGAGCTCAGATTATACTCACACAGATTGATAAAGAACGCGCCGATGACTGCACCGATGATCGTTCCTCTTCCGCCCACGGCAACCCAGATCACCATATTGATGGAATAGGCGATCGTCATCTGCGACGGTGTGATGCTTCCATTGAAATTGACGAACAGGGCACCGCCGATCGCCGTCAGGACAGCAGATAAGGTATAGATAAAATTCTTATAATTATTAACACAGTATCCGGAAAAATAAGTTCTGTTCTCTCCGTCCCGGATCGCGATCAGAAGCTTTCCGAATTTGCTCTTTACCAGAAAGGATGCCGCCAGATAAACAAGAATCAGCACCGCCAGTGCTGTAAAAAACATCGCGGTCAGATTCCCTCTGTTGGCAGGTCCTCTTGTGCTTCCGAACAGTGAGGAAAAATCGGTAATACCATTGTTTCCTCCCGTATATTTGGAATTTGCAATAAAAAGGGAGTATGCCGCCCAGGTCAGCGCCTGTGTGATAATGGAAAAATAAACTCCCTTAATACGGCTGTGGAATACAAAAAATCCCAACACTGCTGCCAGAATACCCGACACTAACACAACCTCCGCAAGTGCTACCGGGAAATACAGCGAGGGTTTCCAGAAAAACGGCAGCTCCGTCAGTCCGCCCGTCTGCATAAATTCTGTTATGGTTCCTCCGTTGTCACGCAGCCTCAGATACATCGCCATGGCATAACCGCCAAGACAGAAATAGATTCCATGACCAAGACTCAGCATACCTGTATATCCCCAGATCAGGTCTATGGCAATCGCCACGATCGAATAGCACATACATTTTCCAAGAAACTGCAGCATGGAAGTGGAAGAAACCAGAAACGGACTGCAGGCAAGGAGTACGACGATCACAAGAAAGCAGATATGATTTCCTCTTCCTTTTAGTTTTTCTTTCATAATAGTCACCTTCCTTTCCCGTTACGCTTCATCCAGACTGCGGCTCCGGATCACGAACAGCCCCTTCGGCTTGAACTGCAGAAATACAATAATGATCAGGAGTACGATCGCTCTTGCAATGGACGCGCTCTGATATGCTTCCACAATAATGCTGGAAAATCCGATGATCATCGCTCCGATCACCGTTCCCATCATATTTCCTACACCTCCGAGCACTACCGTCATAAAGGAATACACGATATAATTCTGTCCCACGGTAGAATCCACAGAACCTAAAAGCGCGATGGAACAGCCGGCCACGCCTGCCAGACCCGAGCCAAGAGCAAAGGTGATACAGTCTACTCTTCTGGAATTGATTCCCATACACTGTGCCATGGCACGGTTCTGCATGGTCGCTCTCATCTGGGCACCAAAGGATGATTTATTCATCAGCAGCCATACCGCTGTGATGCAGATGATCACCAGACCAATAATAAAAATACGGTTATACGAAAAAGTACAGGAACCTATTTTTAATCCGCTCCTCAAAAAGTTCGGCGCGTTTACATTCACCCCCTGAGAACCGAATATGCTTCTCGCCGCCTGCTGCAGGATCAGGCTGATTCCCCAGGTTGCCAGCAGACTGTCCGTTTTTCTTCCATATAATCTTGTGATCAGTGTTTTCTCCATCAGACATCCCAGCAGAAATGTCACCAGGAATGCAAAAGGGATAGCCGCAATGTAATACAGATTGCCGCCTTCTCCGAACAGAGATACAAATATCTGCTGCATGACATAGGTCATATAAGCCCCTATCATGACGAATTCTCCATGTGCCATATTGATCACGCCCATCAGGCCAAACGTAATCGACAAACCAAGTGCAACCAGCAGATAGATGGATCCCAGACTGAATCCATTAAACAATGTATTTACCAGATCTGTCACGATCCACACCTCCAAATCTGTTTTCGCATATGACACTTCCCTGTCATATACTTATTTTCTTTCCGATTGCAGAAAAACAGCAGTGCTGCGCCATTGCAGTCCCTGCTGTTTTTCTGTTTTTTCTTTATTCCGGAGTTTTTATTCCGGAGTTTTTATTTCAGAATTTTTATTTCAGAGTTTTATTTCAGAGTTTTATTTCAGAATTTTATTCCGGATCACTTATTCCAGCGGCTTGATTCCTGCCTCCACTGCCCAGTCGTATGTTTCCAGATACGGATCCGGCTCTACCGGTGCATCTGTGGAATAAATCTCATAGATCAGTCCGTCGTCTCCTACCTGACCGATGCGGACCGGCTTTGCCAGATGGTGATTGTCTCCGTCAATCGTTACTGTTCCCTCCGGTGCGTCGAATGAAATGCCGCCTTCCTCGATCGCCTTTATCACATCATCCACTTCAAAGCTGTCTGCCTTTTCACACGCTTCCTTCCAGAGATATACTGCATCATAAGCCGCTTCTGCCGGGTCAGATGTCACCCGGTCTTCTCCGTAGGCTTTTTTGTACGCTTCGACAAACTCCTTATTCCTCTCTGTATCGGTCGTCTGGTAATAGTTCCAGGATACCATGTGACCCTTCAGAATGTCGGAACCGATAGTCGCGACCTCTTCCTCCGCGATGGAGAAGGACATTGTCATGTATTCCTCACTTGTGTAATTCTTTTCGGACATCTGCTTGAAGAAAGATACGTTTCCTGTACCGTTCAGAGTATTGATAATAACGTCCGGCTGCGCTTCCTCAATCTTTGCAATGATCGCCGCGAAATCGGTCTGCGTCATATCCGCATATTCCTCTCCGACTACCTCCAGACCGGCATTTTCGACCTGTGCACTGATGATCATATTCGCCGTACGCGGGAATACATAGTCAGAACCCAGTAAAAAGAATTTTGTATAACCCTGATCGATCAGATACTCAATTGCCGGTACGATCTGCTGATTCGGCGCCGCACCTGTATATACAATGTTGCCGGAAGATTCCATTCCTTCATACTGAACCGGATAGAACAGCAATGCATTGTAATCTTCAAAAATGGATTTTACTGCTTTTCTGGAGGATGAGGTCCAGCATCCGAATACGGTGGAAATACCATCCTGGTCGATCAGTTTTTCTGCTTTTGTAGCAAAGGTGGACGGATCGGAAGCGCCGTCCTCTTCCTGATATTCAATCTGACATCCTAAAACACCGCCGGCTTCGTTGATTTCTTTGATCGCCAGCTTTTCCGCATCCAACACAGCCTGCTCTGAAATCGCCATGGAGCCCGTCTGTGAATGCAGAAGTCCTACCTTCACCGTCTTTGACTCTTCTTCTGATTTTCCGCAACCTGTCATGGAAAGTACTGTAATCGCTGTCACCGCTGCTGCTGTCAGTTTCATCAATAAATTTCTTTTCATAATGCTGCCTCTCTTTCTAGTCGATCTCCTCAGTTACGGATGAATCATACCGGCTGCCGGATTCCGCAGCCACCAGATCGCTGCGTACGCAAAAGAAGCCATTATCGTTTGATAATGACTTCTTTGTCTCATGCCGGTATTTTCATCTCCACCAAACAGGTGATCCGTTTGATGTTGAAAGAAATTTATCATAAATGTCTGAAAAATCATACCATAAAAAACAGTCTTTTTCCACTAAAAATCAGAGTTGTTCTCTTTCCGGTACTCCGCAGGTGTCATTTTCACCGCGCTTTTAAAGAGCTGTGTAAAATAGTCCGGCGAAGAATAGCCAAGCATTTCACTGATCTCGTATACCTTATACTGCCCGCTTCTGACCAGCGGTTTGGCATATTCTATTTTCATCTGATTATAAAGAGTCCGGAACGACAGTCCTGTTTTGCTCTTGATCTGCTTTCCCAGATAATCCTTATTCATGCCCAGTGCATCCGCGACCTCCTCTATGCTGAGATTGCGCTGCATTGTTGTATCAAAATACTGTCCCAGATTGATGATCAGAGGATCGGAAAGCGCGGATTTCTCCGGTATGATCTGCTCCAGAAGCTTCATCGTTCTTTTCCCGCCTCCCCGGCTGTTCAGCAGCTCTGCGACCCGCATAAGAACCGGCTCCAGATCCGCCTGACCTACCGGTTTCGTGATATAATCCACAGCGCCGAGCCGGAGACCCTCCAGCGCATATTCAAATTCGTTGTAAGAGCTGATGAAAACAAAAAGCGTTTCCGGCCGACTCTCCAGTATTTTTTTCATCAGCGCAATTCCATCCATAAAAGGCATCCGGATATCCGTAAAAATCACATCGACCGGATTCTTTTCCATTTCTTCAACTGCCTGAAGACCATTCCCAGCTTCCGCAGCAATCCGGAATCCGTACTTTTCCCATACTTTCATGCGCGAATATACATACCGCACCGCCTCATCATCCTCTGCCAGCATAACTCTATACATACGATCAACTCCCCTCTCCCTGCCTGTCCGGAAAGCTTCTGTTCGAAATACTTCTGTCCGGTCATCCGCTCTGTGCGCGCTTCAGGTATTCTTTTATCCGCCCGAAATCATATCGCAGCATAGCCTCCTGCAGCCTGCTGTAATCCTCCGCGGCAAATGTGTCCTGCAGTTCCGCGGCACATTCCTCCAGAACCGGAATGACCTCCGTATCACAGTCATCACACATCGTCATCAGCCGCTCATACGCGGCTCCATCCAGTTCCTTCTGCTCTGACACGGTCTTCCGGTCAGTATATTCCTTCTGTTTCAGATACAGTTCCTCCACCGTCCTGTCCCACAGTCTGTCAAAGAGTTCATAACTGTCCGCTCTCTTTTTCTGAAGCTCTTTCTGCAGACTGCAGCAGCACTGATACAGAGCAGTACATCTCAGATTTCCGGTAATGCCTTTCAGCTGATGCACAAGCTCCTCCGCCCTGTCAAACTGCGACTCCTGCAGACAGCCCTTCAGTTTGTCCCGGTCATTTTTATGCAGGAGCAGAAAGCAGTCAATGATCTCTGCCACTGCCGATGTATTTCCGTTCAGCTGGCTGACACACGCAGCCTGTTCAAAAATCGCCCCTTCGGTCTCCTCCAGATACTCGGACAGAACGTGAAACAGTGCCTTCTGCTCCACCGGTTTCATCAGGCAGCCATTCATCCCCGCATCTTTTGCCCGTCTCTGCACTTCCGGTACTGCATCCGCCGTCAGCGCAATGATCGGCACATCCCGGTATGCCTCCAGCTCCCGTATCCCTCTCGCTGTCTCATATCCGTCCATCTGCGGCATGCGGATATCCATAAAGATCAGATCGATATCATTCTGTTTCTTCAGAATATCAATCACCTGCATTCCGCTGTGCGCCTCTGAGGTCACAATGCCGCAGAGCGACAGGATCTCCCCCTGCACTTTGATATTAATTTCACTGTCATCTGCGATCAGCACCTTTTTCTCATAAAAGTACGGAATCCTTTCATCCGTCTCCGTCTCAGACCGTATCTCCTGTTCCTGATACGGATAGTCCATGGTAAAGGAAAAGACAGACCCCGCGCCGACCTCGCTCTCCACTTCCAGTCTGTGAGATCTATCCCCGGAAAACATGATAATATCATTGCAGATCGCCAGTCCCAGTCCCGTGCCTCCGTATTTTCTGGTAACAGACGCATCACTCTGGACAAACGGCTGGAATATCTTTGCCATCGCCTCCTCTTCTATACCGATACCGGTATCGCTGACCGCAAAGCGAAGCAGACAGTTTCCCTCCCTCTTCTCAAGCAGACAGACACACAGAGAAACGCTGCCCTGTGCCGTAAATTTAAATGCATTTCCCAGAAGATTCACCAGCACCTGGCGCAGCCGCAGTGAATCTCCCTCGATGAAATCCGGAAGTTCCTCCTCAATATCCACTTCAAATTTTATGCCTTTGTGTACCGCCTCCTGCGTGAATACGGCCTCCACCTCCTGCAGAAGACCACGCAGAGAGAACAGGGCACATTCCAGCTCGATATGCCCCGCTTCAATTTTGGAAAAATCCAGGATCTGACTGATCAGCTCCAGCAGGCCGTTGGAGGAATGGCGGATTCCCTCCAGATACTGTGCCTGCTTCGCGGTCGGATTCGTCTGCTCCAGCAAATACGTGTACCCGTTTACCGCATTCAATGGTGTACGCAGCTCGTGACTCATCTGCGCCAGAAAGGTGCTCTTCGCCTGATTGGCAAGCTCAGCCTCATTTCTCGCCTTTCTCATATTTTCCTGTGCATTGATACGCTCCCGCAGCTCCTGAAAAAACATATCGATCATCTGATTGAATGCCTCTGCGAACCGTATCAGCTCCGCAGCGCCGAACGGAATGATCTTCGCCTGCAGGATTGAAATATCTCCCACAGTCTGCCGGGATATTTTATCCGAATATTCCTTCGCATTACTGATATCCCGCGTATAGCTTTTCAGCGGTCTGATATACAGCCGGTTCATGAGATTCAGAAGAGAACCGATCGCAAACAGCGCCGCCACCGCCAGTACGACCTGCATCACAGTCGCAGCCCTGGTTCCGCGTTTTCGCTCCTCCACCTCCCGGTCCAGCCTGGCATTCATCATGCTGTTAAAGTCATCGATCGGTGTCATGATCTTCGTCTTATAATTCTCATAGTTCTCATCATAGAGTATTTCGATCGCCTTATTCCGCATTGCCTCTGATGATTCCCATCCGTCCTCAGACACATTTTCATAAGCCATAACATACTCCACATATGCTCTCAGTTTCCCGTCGTATGCATAGTCTTCCGCACTCTTTCCCTGAGACAGCAATACGAGCTTCATGGAACAGGTCTCTGTCTCCACCAGCAGATCGGAATACTTCTTCGCCCGCTCCAGCAGCGCTCTCTCTTCTGCCGGCGAATCACTGCTCTCAAACGTCGCGATCGCCTGCTCTCTCTGCTTCGTCTCAAAAATTTCCTCCCAGTAATTATACAGATGCTCAATCTCCCCTGTGATCGCATAATAGCGCACTTCCGCCGTCAGATAATCCGAGGCATCCGCCAGATCTTCGCCCAGCTGCCTGTATGCCGCCCGTCTGGTCTGTGCGTCCTCCTCCGCCCGGATAGAGGAGTTCATATAATATGTACTGAACAGCATGGAGGCCGCTACTATGGCAAAGATCACCATGGACATGATCCAGATATTTCTGCTGCTGCGCAGGTTCAGTTTTATATGCACAGAGCCTCCCTCCCTTCTGCAAGAAGCGTATATGCATGATTTTCCCCGATATCCTACGGTACGAAAAAAGGGTACCTCGTCTGCACCTTTGCAGACAGATACCCCGTTGCACTCATTCCGTGACCGTTAAATATAAGCCTGATTATACATTATTTTTTCTCTTAATACTACACAAATTAAGACCGTAAAACACCGGATCCCTGACCATTTTCCCGAAACACATCCATCCTGCATCCGAAAGGGCTGCTGTTCGGCAGACATTTTCTGTCAGATGAAAAACAATCCTGCCGATAAAAAATGCCCGGCTCATCCAACCGGGCATTCACTGTATTTCCGTTCTGATCAGACGGAATTCTGTTTATCACTGGGCCTGTTCCAGGTTCCGGACATAATCCGCAATAAACTGGGCGGTTCCTTCCACACCAAGACGACTGCTGTCGAGCATCAGATCTTTATGATTGTGATCAAAGGGCAGATAATTTGCGTAAGTCTTATGGTATTTATCACGTGCTTTATCTACTTCCAGAATAGTCTGCATAGCCTCTTTTCCTTCTATGTTCAGGACTTTGATACAATTCTCGACCCGCTTTTCGTATGGGGCATAAATAGCAACGTTGATGACGTTTTCTTTATAACGCAGTATATAATCCGAGCATCTTCCCACAAAAACGGCAGGTCCCTTTTTAGCCAGATCCGTAATGATCGTTTCCTGCGCTTTGAAAATGATATCCTGGTTCTTCGTCGTATTGATCCCCAGCGGATATTTCATATCATACCATTTTGACTTCGCTTTTTCCTCCTGCTCTCCCACAACAGAGATCGGCAGGTTCAGTTTCTTTGCCGCCATGTCCACAATATCCCGATCATAATAATCGTAATCCAGTATTTCGGCCAGCTTCTGCGCGATCGGTCTTCCTAAACTTCCAAATTGACGTGTTATTGTAATCGTATAATTTTTCATATTATACCTCCAGATCATTAAATCAGAATGAAGTTGGAGTAGAAGCAAAAATAAGTTTCGCAACCTGATCGGTCTCATTATGCCATAAATGCGGAGTATGAGGCAGTACACGTACACTGTCCCCCGCATTCAGAGTATATACATCATTTTTATAATAAAACGTTAATGTGCCCTCTAAAACATAATTTACTTCTTCCCCGATATGAGTTACCATCTGTCTGTTAGACTTACATCCCGGTTCCAGAGTGAGAATCGTAAATTCGATATTCCCTTTCAGGTCCGGAACCAGCAGTTCATAGGTAACTCCACGTTCTCCTGCATGAGGCGGGATAATCCGGATCCGTTTTTCCGGTGTCACGATCAGATCCTCCGCCTGCACATCATCCTCCAGGAACAGCTGAAATACGGCAACATTCAATGCGGTCGCTATCGTACGCAATGTGTTAATGGAAGGATTCGCCATCCCTCTTTCTATCTGACTCAGCATCGACGATGTAATATTGGCCCGCTGTGCCAGGTCTTTCACACTATATCCGAGATTTTTTCTATAGTATTGTATCCGTTCTCCTACGTTATTGTCCTTCATCTATTCAGTTCCCCAATCATCATAATAATTTAATAAGTTTTAATTATTATAACTCATATTTAACTAAATAGCAACACAATTCCTTCCGCAGCAAATTGTGTCAGAGAAATCTTGAAAGAAATTCCTGAGTACGCTTGTTTTTCGGATGCCCGAACACTTCCTCCGGCGACCCTTCTTCTACGATATATCCGCCGTCCATAAATAAGACCCTGTCTGCAACATCTCTGGCAAATTCCATCTCGTGTGTAACAACGATCATGGTCATGCCATCCTTGGCCAGATTACGCATGACAGACAGTACTTCACCGACAAGCTCCGGATCCAGTGCAGAGGTCGGCTCATCAAAAAGCAGCAGTTCCGGCTGCATGCACAATGCCCTCGCAATCGCTACACGCTGCTGCTGACCGCCGGACAGCGTCCTTGGCAGTACATTCATCTTATTCTCAAGTCCAACCTTTTTGAGAAGCTCTTTCGCACGCTCCTCAACGACCGTCTTCTTCTCTTTCTTAATTTCGACCGGTGCCAGCATGACATTTTTTAATACAGTGTGCAGCGGAAAAAGATTAAACCTCTGAAAGACCATGCCCACTTCTTTTCTGTGACTGCACATGTTATATTTGGGATCCATCATATCCTGATCCTTATAATACATCTTACCGCTCGTTGGCCTTTCCAGGCCGTTCAGGCATCGCAGCAGCGTGCTTTTTCCGGAACCGGAAGGGCCGATCAGACACACCACTTCGCCGGCGGACACATGAAAATTAATATTCTTTAATACTTCCAGGTCCCCGAAACTTTTTGATAAATTTTCTATTTTAATCATACGCTTCCTCCTTACGCAGACCATCACTCAAAATCAAAATGATGTGTTAATGCCTTTTTCCCGGAACATCACAAGCGCCCTGTTCATAAATTCGCTGTCCGGCACATAAAAATCCTTCTGCTCATTTTTTCTTCCGATCATCTCATATTTACCGACACCATATAGATGATACGGCAATAGCTGGACGAGTTCGACCATCGGAATCTGTTTCAGGAAATCCGCCATTTTTCCGAGTTCCTCCATATCATCATTCACCGAGCCGATGACCGGGGTTCTGATTATGATCCTGCTGCCGGCATCAGAGATCCTTCTGATATTTTCCTTTATCAAATAATTGGATACACCGGTGTAAAAACGATGTTTTTCATCGTTCCACACTTTCAGGTCGATCAGAAATACGTCCGTATAGGGAATGACCTCCAGATACTTTTTAAAGCTGACATTCCCTGCTGTATCGACCGCCGTGGAAAGCTGATGTTCCCTGCACTGTATCAGAAGATTCTTCAGCATCGGAAGCGCCAGCATCGGCTCACCGCCCGAAAAAGTGACGCCGCCTCCGCTGGATTCGTAAAAGGCCCTGTCCTTCAGAATGATCTCCATGACCTCCTCCACGGAATATCGGGTACCCAGCAATTTCAGTGCATCGTTCCTGCATGCATCGACACATTTCCCACAATGAATACACTCATTCTGATTCACAATATGCTGACCGTCTGTTATTGTATGGACGTTCTGCCCGCATACGCTTTTACACATACCGCAATATGTACAGCTGCTGATCGATAATTGTAATACTTTATCAAAAGTAATACACTCCGGATTATGACACCATTTACAGCTCAGATTACAGCCTTTAAAGAAAACAGTTGTCCGGATTCCGGCCCCGTCATCCAGGCTGAATCTCTGTATATTACTTATAAAAATATCCTTTTCCATACAATCACCTGTCTCATTTTATATGGACCTGTCAGAGAATTCGGAATACAAATGCGCCCTGATGATCTGTATAAAATCCGTATTAAATTGCTGCATATTCTGTCCTTGCAATAATTTCATTCTGCGTTGCCTTCATCAAAGTCGTAAAATATGCACTGAAACCGGAAACACGTACAACGAGATCTTCATGTTTTTCCGGATGCAGCTGCGCATCAATTAATGTAGCCCGGTCGATCACATTGAACTGAATCTCCAGACCGCCTTTGGCGAAATACGTATCAATCAGCATCTTCAGGACCTGCACGTGCTTCTCGCTGTCTAAAAATGCAGGAGTAAACTTCATATCAAGCACAAGATTGTTGGTCGCAATGCTCAGATCTGACTTGACGACCGAATTGATCAATGCAGTCGGGCCGACGGTATCTGCTCCCTGAACCGGTGATAAGGCATTGGCCAGCGCTTCTCCCTGCAGCTTGCCGTTCGGCATGGCACCGGTACGCAGTCCCATTTTCGCGTGATCCTCCACTGAATAAAGTCCCAGCTGCCATTTGCCGCCGCGGGCATTTGTCTTACTCTCCACCAGTCTGTTGTATTCCGCCAGCAGATCCTTCATGATCAGATCAGCAGCATCATCGTCGTTTCCGTATTTCGGACACTTTTTGGAGACATACTTTCTGAACTCTTCATATCCCACATAATTTTTCTGCAGAATATCCGCAAATTCGGACAGAGTAACAAGATGTTTGTCAAATACAACGTCTTTAATTGCGGCAAGAGAATCTACCGCATTTGCCATACCGCAGGCATTAATACCGGTATGATTGTATTTCGCACCTCCTCCGGTAACATCCATACCGTTTTCTATACAGTCACGCATAATGATGGAAAGCAGCGGTGTCGGATAATAATACGGTATGGACGCATCGATCAAAGTAATACTGTCCATGCATACTTCCGTAAATTTCAGCAATTCTTTCTTATACCAGTCGTAAAACTCATCATACGTTTTAATGTTCTCAAGCTTATGGGGATAAAACGGCTTCAGAATATCGTCCGAATCATAACATTTTCCATCGGTAAGCATCATCTCCAGAACTTTTGCCCAGTTGATCCTCAGGCATTCTGTCTTTGCATATTCCTTACCATCACCTGCCGTCGGTTCCACACAGCCCACAGTACCGTAATTGTAAATATCCTCTTCATCCAGACCCATTTTTCTTTTGCACTGAAAGATCGCCTCGTCATTGTGAAATGCCGGCATCCCCATGCCTGTCTTTATCAATAACATACAGTCTTCCCACAGATCCTTCGGCATGGAAGTATGGTATCGGATATTCAGGAGCGGCTGATCATACCGCATTTTATAGGAGGTCTGGAGTGTCAGGTATGTCATTTTATTTGCTGTATAGGTACCGTCCTGATTCAGCCCGCCCAGAGTAATATTCTGGTATGCGTGAAGATTTTCACTGAATTTTATCCACAGTGCATCCATAATTTCCTCTGCATCCTCTTCTGTCAGTGTTCCGTCTGCCAGATCTTTTTCCAGATAGGGATTCATATATACATCGAAACGTCCCATGGAAATAGAGGCTGGAAATGTTTCGGTATACAGCAGTTCATGAGTCAGCCAGAACAGCTGAACCGCCTCGAAGAAACTGGATGCCGGTTCTGTTGCGATGTGCTTACATGCTGCTGCGATCTTCAGCATCTGTTCTCTGCGCTCTTCTGTGGAAGCCGTTTCGGCGATCTCTTCCGCCTTCAGAGCATATCGATAGATATAGTGGATCGCCGCTTCACAGCATATTTTCATTCCTCTGACAAATTCCCGTCTTTCTCCTTCCTGTTTTTCCAGGGACCTGTTGCAGGTTTCCAGGATCGAACCGAAGCCCTCATTTATGACTTTCTGGTAAGAAGGGATGATGTGTCCCGTTTCCCAGTGCTTACACTGCCAGTTATCAAGTGAGACACTGAAGCGATCCAGCTTTCCGGCATCTTCCGAGTCAGGTGCCAGATGATGAAACTCTTTTGCGTTTTTTGCTTCAATATAATTATCATTCTGGAACACCGGACGTAAATACGGGTCATAATCATACGGATAATTCAGCCACGGAGTCGAGGTGTTGTAATTGAACCGGTATGCACATCCGGCCAGAATATCGTGCTCATCCATGATCAGTGGCTTGTTTTCCAGAAAGTATTTCGTTCCCATTGCATTTTGAATTACTTTCATTTCGTTCGGATACTCATCATAAGCCTTCTGAAAATATTTATCATGCAATACATTATGGCTTCTGTCAAAAAAATCTTTTCTATGTTCATGCAGATAGGCAATCCGCGGATTCATTCTGAGATTCTGCTTCATGATCTTGACACCTTCCTTTCCAGCACTTTTACAATTCTCGTCAGCGGGAATGAGATCAACAAATAAAAACCTGCTAAAATTGTATACGATTCAACCGTCAAAAACGTCTGAGACGCGTACGATTTCGTCAACAGCAGCAATTCTGAAATTGTTATGTAGGATAAAAGTGAGGTATCTTTTACTATGATGATCAAATAGTTTGCAAAATTGGCTATGGACATTTTTAATGCCTGCGGCAGCACAATCCGATGCAGTGCACGTTTTTCTGTGTATCCCAGTGCCAATGCAGCCTCTGTCTGACCATAATCAATCGATTCCACCGCACTTCTTATTACTTCCGACATATAGCATCCGTAATTCAGTCCGATTGCAAAGATACCTGCTGCCAGTGCCGATATCTGGATCCGCTCATGCTCCGGAACAAAAATCTGCACGATTGCAGTAAAGATTGCCGGCATTACGTAATACGCATATATTAATTGAACCAGAAGCGGTGTTCCTCTGATTATCTCCAGGATCACCCAGATCACCGATTTTACAATTCTATTCCTGCCCAGATTCAGCAGAGCTATCGCTAAAGCTATAACAAATGCCACGATAAAGCCAAATATCGTTGCCTCAATCGCGATACCTAAGCCTGAAATCAGTTTCGGCGTTAATTCCACTATTGCTTTTGACCAGTTCAGCTTCATCTTATCCTCCTGCCCCTATTCCTGTCACGCATCTGATCTTATCCTGGTAATAAAAATGTTTTGACATTCCTGCTCTATTCGCTTACAGTGCCGGAATTTGCTGTCTGATAGTCTTCCGCCGGTTCCAGATTGAAGCTCTCCGGTAATCCCCAGTCATCCAGGATCTTATGCATGGTTCCATCGTTTTTCATCTCATCAATTACTGCATTATACTCTTCCAGGAAATCAGTATTGCCGAATGCAACTGCGCTGCAGCTCAGTCCACCTGATTCACATTCATAACCCTCTACCATTTTAAATCCGGCATCCGGATTCTTTTTCAGAAGATAAGCCGCTCCTGCGCTGTCAACCAGAGCGCCGTCGATTGCCCCCTGTGTCAGTGCCAGTATTGCATCTGTTTCACCGGAAAAGATCTTCTTTTCTGCGATGGTTCCATCTGCCACCCATTCATCCAGCAGTGCATCATATGCCCATCCGGTCACGGTTCCTACTGTTTTACCTTCCAGATCCTCCTTGCCGGAAATATCTGAATCGCTCGCTACGATCAGAGCTTCACCCTGATAATACAGCGGGTTGGTAAAATCAATGATCTCCTGTCTCTCCGGTGTCACGAACAGACCGTCTGCAACCATATCAATCGTTGTTTCTTTTCGCAGCTCTTCCATCAATACTGTCCAGTCCATGATCTTCCATTCAATCTCATTTATACCCAGGCGAGATAATGCCTCTTTGGTAATATCCACCTCAATTCCCATTGCTTCACCTGTCGCTTCATCAATAAAAGCAAATGGTACATCATTTCCTGTTCCAATTGTAATATATCCCTGATCCAAACATTTCTGTAATAATTTTGAATGCCCGCCATCAGCACTTTCCTCTGATGCAGCCACTGTAGTTCCCAGACCTAACAGCATTACTGAACATAAACCCATGCATAAATATTTTTTCATATTTCTCATAAATACCACTCCTCCTTGCCTTCCAACTAGCCATAGTATTTAACTGCAATTTTCAGTTCCAGACATAATAAATATTAAATCAACATTTTTCTTACATTAGACTGTGCGCACATAATCACAAAAGAGGAGAAACCTGTCCAGATTTCTCCTCTTTGAGTTAACATTATTTAATTTTATAAAACGTTGTTTAATATTTGCAATTAGTATACCACATATTTCGATTAATGCAATACCCTTTTTAATATTTTTTAATTTATAAAATTTTATTTAACCACACAGAATTAAAAAGCAAAATACGAAGGGATTACTAAAAAAGCCGCCGCACTGACCGTGCGACAGCCTCTACTCTTCTGCCTTGAATATAATTTCGTCCGAATAGACCAGACCCAGCTTCTCTCTGGCAATCTTCTCTATGTATTCCGTTGTCTCTACGTAATCCTCCAGATTCTCGATCTCGCCGGCACGGACCTCTTCATCCTTGATCTGCTGCTCCAGCTCCGACTTTTCGGCCTCATACGCTGCATTCTGTCTGCTGAGCTTCTGACTCTGCATCAACAGTCCGATCAGCAGTACCGCAACAATTCCGGCAATCACGATCATACCGCGGCGATTACTTTTGCTTGCGCGTCTTTTTCTTTTTGTCATGTTGACTGACCCCTTTTATTTTGTTGCTGATGCGGTGTTTTCTCTGTCCGCCCTTCGCAGACAGATTCTCCGCATTCTCCCGTCGACTTATTTTATTGTACGCCTTTTTTCGAGTGAATACAACGACTTTCTTCCATTTCATCCATATTTTTTCAGCCGGCTTTGACAGAATTTTCCACAACAGGCAGACTCCGTGCTTCACCAGCTTCAGAAATCCTGACACAGTACGCACTACCAGCTGGCTGAATGCCGCATGGTACAGTACCGCACCGAGCATGATTCCGACAGCCACGTATCCGCGGATGATCCCGTCTGTTTCTGAAAATGCCAGGCAGAACGTCAGAAAACCTGCAGTCATCCAGAACAGAAAATCCTCCGCTGATACCACCGGAAGGCTGTGCCGGAACGCTCTGCGCAGGGAACGGATCAGATCGTAAAGGAACGTCAGCCCTGCACCGTGAAGTACAGACAGCAGGAATACCACCGTCTCCTGCCGAATGACCTGACTCATCATCGGAACATCCTCTTTACCAGAGAGCCCTTTTTCGCCGGATTGCTGCCGGAATAGACGACACTGTCTATCGTACCGTCCATCTCGACCTCGCCCTGCTCCAGCATCAGCCGCCCGATATGGAGGTTCTTTCCTTTGATCGTCATCGTTCCCTGCTCAGTCTCCAGAATAATGGAATGTTCATCAAATGAATAAACGTCGGTCACACCGGTCACGGTCCCCTGTGCCCTGTCCTTCCACATCACGCTGTGTGGTTTTCTGCTCTTCTTCTCTTCCATGCCATGCCCCGGAATACAATAATATCAATCTATTGTATGTGAAACAGGGTTTTCCTATGCACACGAATCCTGTCGTACTATGCCGGCTTTTTAAAGATAACGATACATCTCTGCTGCCGCTTCCTACAGATAACGATACACCTCTGCTGCCGCTTCCTACAGATAACGGTACATCTCTGCTGCCGCTTCCTTTTTTACGGTCTCCTGCACAGATACGACTTCCACCTTTACTGCTTTGCTTCCGAACTGAATTTCAATCTCATCCCCTGGCTTCACAGCTACAGAAGCCTTTGTCGGCTTGCCGTTGACGAGCACTCTGCCGGCATCACACGCTTCATTCGCAACGGTTCTTCTCTTGATCAGTCTTGAAACTTTTAAATATTTATCGAGACGCATAACTTCTCCCTTCTGTCTGTGTATGTTGTAAACAGTTCAAAAACCCCGGAACTCTTCTACAGAATTCCGGGGCTGTAATCCATTCACCGTATCGAATGACAATTAGTTCATCATATCCTTCAGAGCTTTTCCTGCTTTGAACTTCGGAGTCTTGGAAGCCTTGATTGTCATTGTCTCACCTGTCTGCGGATTTCTTCCTTCTCTTGCTGCACGCTCAGATGTCTCGAATGTACCAAAACCAA
This sequence comes from Candidatus Choladousia sp., assembly GCA_045119335.1. Classification (GTDB taxonomy): domain Bacteria; phylum Bacillota; class Clostridia; order Lachnospirales; family Lachnospiraceae; genus Choladousia. The sequence continues at coordinate 133,657 of JBGVDJ010000007.1, forward strand.
CAAGCTGTACCTTCTCACCATTCTTCAGCTGCTCTGCAACAACGTCTGTAAATGCCTTCAGCGCCTTCTCTGCATCTTTCTTGGATAATTCTGTCTTCTCTGCAATTGCAGCAATCAGTTCTGTTTTATTCATTATAAAGTCCTCCTCTGAAATTAATCTGCACTGTATATGATATCCGCAGATCCTATATCGGTATTTCTGTCTGCCGCACGACCGTCCCGAAGGAAATGCCGACTCAACAGACTCTGCTAATATTTATATAATGTAATACCCCTTTTGTCAAGGATTTCCTTTTGTTCCGGACACCTTCTTTTGGCTATCTATGCAGTTCCTTCTGTCTCTGCTGTTCCTTCTCCTGCAAATGCCGGATGACCTGTACAGAGGCGGCTGCAAATGCCTCTTTTTCACGCTTTTCCATCTCCGGTGTACGGTTGTTTTTCTCGGCCTGTTTGATAGCCTCCCACCGACCCGGGACCTCTGATTCCGTCACCGGCTGCGGGTCTGATGCCGTATCACCGGCTGCCTCTGCTGTCTCCGCCTTTTTGCCCGGAAATACATGCGGATGTCTCCGGATCATTTTGCGGCTGATGCCCCGAATCACATCTTCCACTGAAAACAGGCCCTCTTCTTCGGCAATCTGTGCCTGCAGAACCACCTGAAGCAGCACATCCCCGAGCTCTTCGCAGAGATTTTCCGCGCTCTGTGTCTCCTCATAGATATCAATGGCTGCGATAGCCTCTGTCATCTCATTTATCATACACGGCTTCAGACTCTCAAATGTCTGAGCCCTGTCCCACGGACATCCGTTTTCAGCGCGAAGTGCTGCTACCACACCGCGAATTGCTTCGAATCTTCCCTGTTCCACATCCTGCTCATTCCATTTTCCCGTGTTCTCTCTGATTCCGTTGTTCATAGTGTGCTCCGTTCTTTCTCATTCTTATTCACTTATTCGTTTATTTAATTATTCCGGCAGTTCTATTCCAGTAATTTTACGAACTGATTCCGATCCTCCTCCTGACGGTTCAGATTCTCCAGTTTGTCGAGGAATCTTCTCGATATCCATGCCTTGTTGCTTCCATAATAATAGTTTGCCAGCTTGCGGAATTTTTCCGGATACAGCATCCTGACATACAGAAGCCGACGTTCTGCACCGGAGACCGGACGAATCGCGGTATAGCTGTCCAGCATACGCATTCCGAGACGCTGATTCCAGTTGTGCTTCTCCAGTATCTTGCGCATGAAGCGGTACAGATCGTTGATCTGAAAATCGAACCTGCAGCATTCGAAATTGGTCGTCGCAATTTCATAACCGGACATCAGAATATGATGGTGATTGTAATCTCCGTGGCAGACACAGCCCGGATGCGCCGTCCGCTCCTCCTCCAGACGTTCCTGTATATATGGAAGCTTTTCCTGCGCCTCCACAGCCTGTTCGAAATATCTGGAAAAGCAATTCAGAAAAAGTCGTTCAAACTCACCCTTCGTGTTCTTTTTCCGGACAAATGTTCTGATCTTTTTCAGCTCTGCATTCTGTGCACTTACTTCCTGCAGCGGCATCTGCGCCGTGAAGCTCCGGCGGAATTCCTCCGCATCCTCCAGCTGCATCAGCCGATGAATATGAGCCAGATTGGAAACCGCTGCCATGATCTCACTCTCATTCGTGGTATCACATTCACGTCCTGTATACCATTCTTTCACAACATATTTATTCTCTTCCCAGTCACGCGAGATCAGACCGCCTTCGCGATTCGGCAATAGCACATCAACACGGTCATAGCCGCCCTCTCTGATCTGTCTCATTACGCGATTCTGAAACAGCGCTTTATTTTCGGAACCGGTATAATCGCACAGGATCCGGATTCCCTGCGGAGTATCCAGAATATAGGAGCCGCGGCCCCGCCTGGTGCTGATGACTTCCAGTTCGTATTGTTCCAGTACCTTTAATGCTCTGTCATTCATGCTGTTTCCCCCATTCTCACTGATAAAATTCAGGAACACCAGCGGCATTCCTGCTTTTTGTCACTCACCGTTCCTTTTACAGAACGGGACCCCTCTCTCATTTGATATTGGTCGCGCCGCGTTCTGTTTATCTTATGAGAGGGTCAGGGGAAATATGCAGGGGAAGAAAAATTACGGACAGTCGTGAAATTCTGCTTCTGTCAGGCAATACTGCAGGTCACCCGGAAGCTCTGCTACATCCAGGGCAAATACTGCGAATCACCCGGAAGCTCTGCTACATCCAGGCAAATACTGCGAATCACCCGGAAGCTCTGCGGCTGTCGGGCGAATATTACAGATAGTCCGGAAGCTCTGCGACTGTCGGGCAGATGGCAGCTGCCCCGGCCCCGGCCAGCTCCTCACGCGTGCCATAACCGTAGAGGACTCCGACACAGGGCAGACCGTTCTCACGGGCACCGTACACATCATGCTCACGGTCGCCTATCATAACCATTTCATTCATGTGCTCACGGCCAATCTGTTCAAGGACGCTGTCGATCACCTGTCCCTTCTTGCTGATGCGTCCATCAAGAGTGCTTCCGCCGATATAATCAAACCAGGTATCGAGCTGAAAATACTCCAGGATCTGTCTGGCAAAGATTTCCGGCTTTGATGTAGCTACGTACAGATGTTTTCCGGAAGCTTTGAGCTGCTCAAGAACCTGCGGAATACCTTCGTATACATAATTCTCTTTCCAGCCACGGTCACGAAAATACTCGCGGTAATCTTCTGCCATGGCTTTTGCCCGGCCCTCTGTCATACCGTAAAATTTCATAAAGGAATCGGTAAGCGGCGGTCCTACAAATGCCAGCAGCTTTTCGCGGTCATTCTCTTCGATTCCGTTCTTTTGCAATGCGTGAAGAACGGAATTGACAATACCTTCCGCGGAATCAGTCAGTGTGCCGTCAAGGTCAAACAGAATGTAATTGTATTTGCTCATATGCGCCTCCTGAAATGGTTTTCCCAGTTTATCATATTCTGAAATCAGCTGTTTCCCACCTTACGCTCTGCAGACGTATCGGTCAGGCCTGAATCAGGCAAACAAAAATTCAAATATAGTTCAAATAAAGTTCCAAATAAAATTTCAAAACCGAAACTCAAAAATCAAACTCTAAAACCGGAATATGATGCCGGCCACTGCCGCCAGCAGGAACCACATTGCCGGATGCATCTTCTTCATCTTCTTCCACTGAAGCAGCGCAAATACCACCACGCACAGGATACAGCTTTTGATATTCGGTGAAAGGCTGCCCGCCTCCTCCGTGAACAGAGAAACCTGGATCAGATTGATCACAGCTGCTGCGATCAGTGCTGTTACCGCCGGACGGATTCCCCAGAACACAGCCTTGACAATGCGGTTTTCCTGAAATCCATCCAGAAATTTCGCAATGATGATGATAACGACAATGCTTGGAAACACCAGTGCCAGTGTAGCCAGGATTCCTCCCGGAATTCCGAATGTCTTGAATCCGGCAAACGTCGCCATATTCAGACCGATCGGTCCCGGTGTACTTTCACTGATGGCGATCATGTCGCTCAGCTCACTCATGGTGAACCACGGATATTTTTCCGCCATATCCATCAGGAACGGAATGGTAGCCGGGCCGCCGCCGATTGCAAACAGACCGGTCTTGAAAAATTCAAACATCAATGTCAATACCTGTGTCATTTCGTCATGCCTCCCTTCACACGGTCAATGATCACACCTGTAATTCCGGCCATAACGATCACCAGTACCGTCGGAATCTCTGTAACCATTACCAGAACAAAAGCAGCGGCACAGATAGCCACGCAGATCGGACTGACAAGGCTCTTCTTTGCAAGGGTCAGAACCGTGTTCAGCATCAGTGCGCAGACCGCACCGCGGATGCCCATCAGCGCATGCTGTGTGACCGGATGATTGACCAGAACCTCCAGAAACATCGCCACGACCGTAATGATCAATACCGATGGTGTTGCCATACCGAGCGTCGCCACAATGCCTCCGGTGATCCCCTTTCTTCTGTAGCCGACAAATGTCGCCGTATTCACGGCGATAATGCCCGGAGTACACTGTCCGATCGCATAGCAGTCCAGCAGTACATCCTCTGTGATCCATTTCCGTTTTTCCACGAGCTCATATTTCAGCATCGGAAGCATCGTCAGGCCGCCGCCGAACGTCAGAATACCAATGCGGAAAAAGGCTGCATACAGTTCCCATAATTCCTTCATTTCTTATCCTCATCTTTCTACTAAAGTCAAAGTGGATACGCTTTCCCGGCGGGAGCGCTATCCGCTTTGCCGTTTTCTCATGCCCGATCTCTGCAGCAGAACAGATATCAGCAATCAGTCCGTCTGCTCTGTCCACAGTCCCCGGCATGCCTGGCGATTGATCTTTGATGCCAGCACACCTGCACCGAAGCCGTTGTCAATATTCACAACACTGACTCCGCTCGCGCATGAATTCAGCATGGAAAGCAGCGCAGCAAGTCCGCCGAAGTTGGCACCGTAGCCCACGCTGGTCGGCACTCCGATGACCGGGCAGGATACGAGTCCGCCGATCACACTGACGAGCGCGCCCTCCATTCCCGCTACTGCCACCACAGCATTCGCATGCTCAAAAACAGGGAGTCGGTGCAGGAGCCGATGGATTCCGGCTACCCCCACATCATAAATGCGCTCCACCTGATTTCCGTAAAGCTCCGCCGTGACTGCAGCTTCCTCCGCCACCGGAAGATCACTTGTCCCGGCAGCTGCCACCACAATTTTCCCGACCTTCTCTGCCGCAGTCCGGTTCACGATCCCGATCCGCGGAACCGGTATATACTCCAGTTCCAGTTCAGATGCGATACGGTCTGCCTTTTCCTGCGACAGGCGGGTAACCATAATGTTTTCAATTCCGCGCTCCTTCATTGCAGATGCAATTCCGAGAATCTGCTCCGCGGTCTTTCCCTCGCCGTAAATGACTTCCGGCATTCCCTGGCGCATATGCCGGTGCAGGTCGATATCCGCATAATTGCCCACCAGCATTTCCGGCTGCAGAGTGATATCATTCAAGGCATCCTCCGGTGTTTTTTCACCGGAACGAACCTGCTGCAGCAGTCTGTATATTTCTTTCTGCTCCATTTCCGTCTCCTGTTCCGCTCCGATTTCCGAACCCGCTGCTTTCCGGCAGCTTCGGTTCCTTTTCGCTTTCACAGAACTTATTACTTTGTCCTGTGATATGCGATACGGGGATCTCCGTTCTCCAGGTAGATCCGTCCGCACTTCTCAAATCCGTTCTTTTCCAGCACATGCTGCATGACTTTGTTGTCATCATGTGTATCGATCCTGAGATTGCCGCACTGAGCGAATCCCCACTGAAGACATGCGGAACCGGATCCTTTGATCCTGCCCCTTGATGCGATTCGGTGAATCACACCGTACGGCTCCTCATTTTTCCAGCTTCCGTTCTCGATCACCTGATATGTGGGATCATCTCCGAAAAAGTATACAAATACTGTCTCGATCTCTCCATCCTGCTCTGCCACGTAGCTGATTCCTGCTGCTATGTCGCTGCGGAGCAGCTCCTCCTTCGGGTATCCGTCCCCCCACTGCAGCGGGTTTCCTGTCTGTGCCATAAATTCGCGGGCTCCGGCATAAATCTGCATGATCTGTTCCAGGTCTTCCAATGTTGTCTTTCTGATCTCCATATTTTCCTCCGAAGTGTTGTTTTAGTTTCAGTCCGCTCCATTATAGCCAATTTTCGGCAGACAGGCAACTGAAACAGGCAAAAACATGATCCCGGACGCAAAAAAGGAATGCCGTCTGCTGCATTCCTTTTTCGCTCTTATGGTTTATGACGTTATCTCATCTGCCTCCACTCCTATACAGAGCTGCGGCACATTGTTTCACATTTCGCTCGTTCAGACTGACGATTGCTTTAATAAAGCTGTACTTGTCTCTTACTGAGCACTGCCGGAGAAGGGACCCGCATTACCATGCAGATCCCCATATATCACCACTCAGAGGAAGGAGATTATTATGTACAGAACACTGATCGTCGATGATGAAAAACCGGTCCGCATCGCCATAAGCAAGCATTATTTCAGCAAGGCATTCCGCACGTATTACGGAATTTCTCCCATCGCATTCCGGCAGGAGCGGAATATCTGAAGAAAGAAAGAATATCATTATATTCTTCATCCTTTTCTGCAATCTGCTTTTCAAGCTGTGTCTTCGTCTTGTCCAAATCCGCAATTCTGCTCTCCTGCTGCGTGATCGCAGTCCTGATTGATGCTGCTGCCGAATCCTGCTCTGTTCCTGAACCGTTTGTTCCGTCCGATTCCGTCTGATCCGTACCGTCTGTTTCACTCTCTGACTGACTCAGATCAACAGATTCTGTCATCTCCTCTGATTCACTCTGCGTTTCCATCTCCTGCTCTTCCGAAGAACCACCGCTGCTTCCGGATGAACTTCCGGACGAGGAACCTGAAGAAGATGAGCTTTCATAGGAACCGTCCTCAATTCCCTCATCATATTCTGCGATCGCCTCATCCAGTTCCGTCATAACCTCCTCATGCTCTGCGATCGTATCTTCCAGCTCTTCGACTGACTGCGAACGCACAAATTCTGCCTGATCCGCCTCCGCCTGTGCCAGTTCCAGTGTATATTCCGCCTCCTGCATTCCCTGGTCATACTCCAGCTGTGTCGTAGTGAGACTGTTCTGAGCATAGATAACAGCCGCCTCGTAATAATCCAGCGCCTCCTGATAACTGTCATCGGTAAGTTTCAGAATATTCTGTCCTTCCGTCACATAGGAGCCCGCTTCCACATAAACCTCCCCGACTTCAAGAGATACTGCCGCTGTCTCGATATCCACATAGACGGGATCCGCCTCGATCTGCGTCGTTCCCTCATACTGTATCTCTTCCGCCAGCACCGGTATTGTTCCGAACTCCATCACCTGTGCACCAAAAAGTGCTGCCGCCATGCATACACCAAGAGCGGTTCTGTCCCTGTATTGCTTTCCCGGTATTCTTCCGGTCTGTCTTTTCCTCTGCATCATTTCACTTTCCTTTTTCTGCTCTTTCATACGCGTTCCTGTCCTGACCTCCTGAACTGTTTGCTGCATTTCTGTAAAGCCGATCCACCACGTTCCAGACGGATGTTTCATCCGCTGCCCGGTCAAACTCATGTGATGCCAATACACAAAATACGTCTGATAACAGCTTAAAACAGTATTGTGCCCTTTTTTTGTTTATCCTGTGAAAAAACTGTGAACCCTTTCCAGCGGATCCGGTATCTGGAAAACGGCATAATAAATGGCAGACAATGTATTTTCTGCACTGTCTGCCATCTGCATTTTATTTACCTGTCCTGTTTTCCTGTGCCCTCTGCTTCGCTTTCCGTTCTGATCGGAACTCACACTCCGCCCGACCTGATCTGATGCCTCTGCAAAAACTCATCCGACAGCGCAACCGTTCCGATGCACTCCGCACTGCCTGTCATATGCACGGTCCTGTCTTCCTCCACACGCACAGTCATCGTGCCGCCCGGCGTATGCACATAAACACACGGTTCGGTCAGACCGAGCTGATACGCAGCCCCTGCCGCTGCACAGCAGCTGCTGCCGGATGACAGTGTATATCCTACTCCCCGCTCATAGACTTCGGTATAAATGTTGTTCTTATCCGCAATCCGGATAATCTGCGTATTAACCCCGTCCGGGAACCGTTCCGACTGTTCCAGCTCTGCACCGATTCTGCAGACCGACTCCCGCGAAACTTCCCGCATAGGAATAATGCAGTGCAGATTGCCGATCCAGACACATATGCCCTGATACGTTTCTCCATTATAAGTAATCGGTACAAGCTCACTTTTCTGTCCGGCTGCTGCGCCTTCCGCTCTCACCGGCTCAGTCTGACCCGGATACAGCTTTCCCATGGAAACCGTCATTTCCTTCGCCTCTTCATTGTGATAGCGCACCTGCACTTCACGGCTCAGCGTCTGCAGTGTAAATTCCTTTTTCATGATATAACCGGCATCTTTCATGTACTTTGCAAAAATGCACAGGCCATTTCCGCTGATGACCGCCTCGCTTCCGTCAGGATTGTAAATCCTCACACCCTGCTTTACGTAGATCCGCGTCGGTCCGACCAGCATCCCATCCGCACCCACTCCGAATCTCCGGTCACAGATGCTGCGAATATCCTCTGCCTTCAATTCATAATTATTCTTCATACAGTCATAGATCAGATAATCGTTTCCGAAGCTCTGGTACATCCCAAGTGTCAGATCCATGCGTTGCCCTCCCTCTGCATCCGTTATCCGTCTTCCCCTCTGTTCTATCTATATTTTTATGAACCGGGTCCTATTTCGATGCAGAAGAATACATCCTTTACCAGGCAGCCGCCGGACATCCGGCACTGCCGCCCGGCTCATCGCCTCAACGCAAAAGCCCCGGGAATCCCTGCAGGACTCCCGGAGCAGCTGATACAATATTCTATTTCTGCGGAAGATTCCACCTCGCCGGTCCCTCGGGCAGGAATTCCTGCTGTGCAAACAGTTCATCCACAACAGACCGGTATTCCGCAAGGCTCTGTACCTTGCGGATCCTTTTCGCATATTTCTCATAATTGGAAAACGAGTGAATCATATAGATCCACAGTTCCTTCATGCGGAAAATCACATTTTTATCTCCGCTCAGATACTCACTGTACCCATTCATCACTTCATCATGAAATGCCTTCAGCGTCTTCCTGTCGGCCCGCTCCCCCGTCTTCAGCTGGCGGATCAGTCCCGGATTGGCCAGCATTCCGCGTCCCAGCATAACGGACTGTATCTGCGGAAAACGTCCGGTAAATCTCCGGTAATCCTGCTCAGTCAGAATATTGCCGTTGTAGCAGACTTCCGCTCCGTTCAAAACGGCATCATCCAGGATCAGTTTTTCGAACAGATCCTGATCGGGCACTCCGCCATAAAACTCCTTCTGCGTACGCGGATGAATGATCAGCTCCGACAGCGGATACCTGCCGTAAATCTCCATCAGCCGGAATACTTCCGATGAATCGTCCCTGCCGACCCTCGTCTTGATTGAAATCTTCACATCTGTTTCGTCAAAAATCCTCTCCAGAAACCGGTCCAGCTCATCCGGAAATGCCAGAAATCCGGATCCTCTCTTCTTGGCCACAACCGTTCCGGCGGGACATCCGAGATTCAGATTCACTTCCTCATATCCAAGCTCCTGCAGCGCCTTCACTGTCATAATAAAATGTTCCGCATTATTTGTCAGAATCTGCGGAACCAGCTCGCCGACATGATTATTCTCCGGAGCAACATCGCGGCTCTCTTTCGTTCGCAGCACACGGTTCTGATCCGGTGCAATGAACGGAGTAAAATACCGGTCCGTACCCGGGAAATATTTTTCCACCGCATTTCTGTAAATATGTCCGGTTATCCCCTCGAGCGGGGCCAGGTAAAATTTCATACTTATCTCCTTCTCCGTCTGCTTACGGGCCGTTTTAGTCTGAATACAAAAAAGCAGCCAACATATGCCATTTCTTTTATATCATCCGGACAGGACTTTGTAAACGGATCTCTTGCATTATGAAACAGGAAATTTCCATTACCGACGTGAAATACACCCGGAACTGAAGTTCCGGGTGCACATCACTCTCATTTTTATTCCTGTTTTTATTCCTGTTCTTATTCCTGTTCTTCTGCTTCTGTCTCAGCCTCAACAGCCACTGCTTTCTCATATTCGCTCAGGATGATCTCCTGGATCCGCTCGCGCGTACCGGAATTGATCGGATGAGCGATATCGCGGTATTCGCCATCTGCGGCTCTGCGGCTCGGCATCGCGATGAACAGTCCCTTTTCACCCTCAATGACCTTGATATCATGTACTACAAACTCGTCATCCAGAGTGATGGATACTACTGCCTTCATCTTTCCTTCTTTTGATACTTTACGTACTCTTACATCAGTGATTCTCATTACGTGTTCCCCCACAATTCTTTCTTATCTTTCTGTATGCTGTACCCCGCTGATGCAGGAAGCACTGAACACACCTCTTAAAGGTGTGCATTTTATAAAATGTACCGCTCATTCGATTCAATCACAATCCTCACACCGTCATCCCCCACATAACGGGAATTTGCGCGAATCGTATTGCGGCTCTCTACAATGCAGTTCTCCAGATAGACATTGTCACCCAGATATACGTCATTCAGAACAATGGAATTCCTGATCACACAGTTCTCGCCGACAAATACTTTTTTGAAGATAACGGAATTTTCCACATGGCCGTTGATAATGGAACCGTTCGCGATCAGGCTGTTCTTCACGGTACTGCCCGGATTGTACTTTGCCGGCGGATTGTCATCCACTTTGGAATGTACGTCCGGATACTGCCGGAAGAAATAGTCCCTGACTTCTTTTTTCAGGAAATCCATGTTGGTCTGATAATAGGATTCCACGGACGCGATATTGCTCCAGTATTCTTCCATTTTATATCCGTAAATACGCTTTACATCTTTGTAACGGATGAGGACATCCTTTACGAAGTCATATCTGTCCTCTTCCACAGATTTTTCAATCAGTTCGATCAGCTGACGGCGGCGAATCACATAGATACCGCAGGAAATCGTATTCGAGGAGGCAGTCATCGGCTTCTCATCGAACTGGACGATCCTGTCATCATCGTCCATCTGCAGAATACCGAATCGCGTCGCATCCTCCGATGCCGGGATATCCTTACACACAACGGTAATATCTGCCTTTTTCGCAACGTGGTACTCCAGAACCTTCGTATAATCCAGCTTGTATACACAGTCTCCGGATGCAATGACCACATACGGTTCATGGCATTCTCTCAGGAAATCCAGATTCTGATGAAGCGCATCTGCCGTACCTCTGTACCAGTGATCGTTATCTGAAGTGACCATCGGCGGAAATACGAACAGACCGCCCTGCTTTCTGCCGAAATCCCACCATTTTGAGGAGCTCAGATGCTGGTTCAGTGATCTGGAATTGTACTGAGTCAGCACTGCCACTTTCTGGATATTGGAATTCGCCATGCTGCTCAGTGCAAAGTCGATGCCTCTGAAGCTGCCGGCAACCGGCATTGCCGCGATCGCTCTCTTTTTGGAAAGCTCTTTCATTCTATAGCTGTTTCCGCCGGCCAGAATCATACCTACCGCTCTCATTGAACATCACCTGCCTTATCTAATGTCTCGCCACTCTCAAGCACACCGTTCGGGTAATCTTCCGGCACGGTAACTCCTGTAATCGCGGTATTTTTTCCTATTTTAACATCGGCCGGAATCACAGTATTCTCACCAACTACGACCAGTCCGAATGAATAAACAGACGGCTTCACACGGTTCGGAACATCCTCCCCGACACCGAGCTGTGTATGTTCGCCTATCACTGCATTCTCTGCAATGATGGCCTTATCGATCACAGCTCCCTTTCTGATCACAGCATTCTGCATGATGATCGAATCACGCACCACTGCACCTTCCTCTATGACAACACCGCATCCGATAACGGAATTGTACACTCCACCGTAAATCTCAGACCCGTCTCCTACCAGACTGCGCTCGACCACAGCATCCGATGATATGAACTGCGGAGGCAGAATGTCATTCTTTGTATAGATCTTCCAGAATTCCTCATACAGATTGAATTCCGGGATGATATCGATCAGCTCCATGTTGGCTTCCCAGTAGGAACCGAGTGTTCCGACATCCTTCCAGTAACCATTATATTCATAAGCCACCATCGTCTCGCCCTTCTCATGGCAGTACGGGATGACATGTTTGCCAAAGTCACAGTTGCTCTGCTCGGAAAGTGACAGCAGGGCCTCCTTCAGGGCCGGCCATGAGAATATGTAGATACCCATGGATGCCAGATTGCTCTTCGGCTCAGCCGGCTTCTCCTGGAATTCCACGATCCTGCCGTTGTCATCTGCAACGACGATACCGAATCTGCTCGCCTCCTCCTGCGGAACAGGCATAACGGCGATGCTGACATCGGCGTGATGTGCCTTATGGAAATCCAGCATTACTTCATAGTCCATTTTGTAAATATGATCACCGGACAGGATCAGTACGTAATCCGGATTGAATGACTCCATGTAGGCCAGGTTCTGATAGATTGCATTCGCGGTACCTGTGTACCACTCGGTCTTGCCAACCTTCTCATACGGCGGGAGCACGGTCACTCCACCGACGGTCCGGTCGAGATCCCACGGAATACCGATGCCGATATGCGTGTTCAGACGAAGCGGCTGATACTGAGTAAGTACACCGACCGTATCGATCCCGGAATTAATGCAGTTGCTCAACGGGAAATCAATGATACGGTACTTGCCGCCGAATGCTACCGCCGGTTTAGCTACTCTTGATGTCAATACACCGAGACGGCTGCCTTGTCCGCCTGCCAGCAGCATAGCTATCATTTCTTTCTTTATCACGTTATCACCTCTTGATGTATATTTTATTTTGAACATTATAGCACATGTTCTTTTGTTCGTGAACATTTTTTACAATAATTTCTATATTTTTTCCTGGTTTTTATTACAAATAACTTAATGCTTCACTTTAGCAGGGCAGTAAAGCATTAATTTGTATGGCCATTTTCCCAGTAAATTCGACACATTTTTGTGAAATTTTACTATTTCCAATAGCATTCGGCAAAGGCACGGTCGGCAGGTTGTTGAGAACTGGCCCTCCTCCTGTGCTTTCTGCACAAATGAGAAAAGTTCTTGGACATTTATACAGATTGCGTTATAATATAGGGAATCAGGCACGCCCTGTACCTGAATATTCTGTTGGTACAGAAAATCATACATAAAACAGATAAGGAGAATTCCATATGTATCAGATAAATTATGACCAGCCGGTTCATATTCATTTTATTGGCATCGGCGGTATCAGCATGAGCGGTCTGGCAGCTGTTCTCTTGAAGCGCGGATTTACAGTGAGCGGTTCCGATATGAAAAAATCACCGCTGACCGAATGGCTGACCGGTATGGGAGCGGAGATTTCTTATCCCCAGAGCGCATCAAACGTGACAGATGATATTGATGTTGTAGTCTATACGGCAGCAATTCACGAGGATAACCCGGAATTTGCCGCTGTTGCTGCAAAGAATATCCCGATGCTCTCCCGTGCAGAACTGCTGGGACAGCTGATGAACAATTATGAAAATCCGGTGGCGGTTGCCGGTACACACGGCAAGACGACAACAACATCCATGCTTTCACACATTATGATGGCGGCTGATCTGGATCCTACGATCTCCGTGGGCGGCATTCTGCATTCGATCGGCGGAAATGTCCGTGTGGGTGCTTCCGATTACTTCCTGACAGAGGCATGTGAATATACCAACAGCTTCCTGCATTTTTCTCCGAAGTACAGCATTATCCTGAATATTGATGCGGATCACCTTGATTTCTTCAAGGATCTGGATGACATCCGCCATTCCTTCCGTCTGTTCGCGGAAAAAGCTCCGGAAGACGGTTACGTGATCATCAACGCAGCCGTTCCGGACTATGAAAAGCTGACCGAAGGTCTTGCCTGCAGCGTAGTTACTTTCGGTGTGGAATGCGGCGACTACTGCGCGACCAATATCAGCTATAACGACCTGGGTTATGGAAGCTTCGATCTGAAAAAAGGCGACACGGTGCTGGGCCATTTTGAACTGTCCGTTCCGGGTGAACACAATATCGCCAATGCGGCATCTGCGCTCGCAGCCGGCGATCTGCTCGGCCTGAGTCCTGAAGTGATGGCCAAAGGTCTTCTTGAATTCACAGGTACGGACCGCCGCTTCCAGAAGAAAGGGGAGATCGGCGGTGTGACGATCATAGACGATTACGCACACCATCCGACAGAGATCAAAGCCACTTTAAAAGCTGCGAAGAAATTCCCGTGCAAAACAGTCTGGTGCGTGTTCCAGCCTCACACCTACACGAGAACGAAAGCGCTGCTGGATGAGTTTGTCGAAGCACTCTCCCATGCTGACAAGGTAGTCCTGGCTGATATCTATGCGGCACGCGAGACAGATACCCTCGGTGTCAGCTCCGATGATATCCGCGCAAAGCTGGAAGCAATGGGCAAAGAGGCATACTATTTCCCGACTTTTGACGAGATTGAAACATTTTTACTGGAAAAATGTATCCCCGGCGATATGTTGATAACTATGGGTGCCGGAGATGTGGTAAAAATCGGGGAAAACCTGCTTGGCCAGTAAGTTATCCACATTATCCACAGGTTTATTCACATTTTCCGTGAATGACCCTGTGGATTTTTTTGTGGATAATCTGATTTACATAACATTCCGACATACTTCGCTGTTTTTCCACATTACCGCTGATTTGTCCCTGTTATTGTCAACCATTTATCCACATCGTCCACACTTTCCACAATCCGCCAAGTACACATATGATACATAACAGTGCATAAAAACTGGATGTTCTCATTTTGAACCGAATATGGTATACTGGTTGCAGATTATGCCGGGCGGACGATCACACCCGCACGGCCTGGACGTGGAATTTCGAATCAGACAGTACCCCGCATCTTCTCCGGAATCAGTGTTTCGGATACGGCGCTGTCTCATTAAAAACAAACCGGGGAGTGAACCATTATGAAAATCTATACAGATACTCCGGAAGGCACAACGGTCATCCAGAATTCTTTTATTGACCAGTATATGCCTCACGCAAACGGAGAATTTGTCAAAGTATATCTTTACCTGCTCCGATGCGCAAATACCGGGCGTGAGCTTTCGCTTTCTTCGATAGCAGATGTCTTCGAACATACGGAGAAGGACATTCAGCGTGCTCTGGCTTACTGGGAAAAGCAGCGTCTGCTGAGTCTGAAGCTCACATCGGACGGCGCACTGGCTGCCGTTACTTTTACGAATCCGTCATTGACCGAACGCAGTTACGGCTCTGAGCGAACTGCCTCCGGGCGGAACAGTTCAGCCGGACGAAGCCAGACAGCCTCCCGCAGCAGTTCCGGATACGGTACAGCCTCCGGCTCAAATGGTGCATCCGGATACAGTACTGCCTCTGTCTCGAATGGTGCATCCGGATACGATACAGCCTCTGGCTCGAATGGTGCTTCCGGATATAATACTGCATCCGCAGCAAACGGCACAGCAGGATACGATACGGCAGGCTCCGGCCTGAATAGCGCTCCCGTATATGACAATATTTCGGCCGCTCCGTCACCGGAACGTCTTGCCGAACTGCGCGAGCAGAAAGATCTGCGCCAGCTTTTCTTCATTGCGGAGCAGTACCTGCAGCGCCCGCTCAATTCATCGGAGCAGAGTGATTTCATCTACTATTATGATACGCTGCATTTTTCCACAGATCTGATCGAATATCTGCTGGAATACTGCATCTCCAAAGGTTCTGTCAGCCGGCACTATATGCGCCGCGTGGCACTTGCCTGGGCAGAGGCCGGCATTACGACCGTTCTGCAGGCAAAGCAGGAAACGAACCTTTATAATAAGAACTATTTCGCTGTCATGAATACCTTCGGCATCAAAGGCCGCAATCCGGCCGCACCGGAACAGGAGATCATGTCACGCTGGCTCAATGAATTCAAATTTCCGCTGGACATCATTCTGGAGGCATGTTCGAGAACGATCCGGCAGACTCATCAGCCCAACTTCCAGTACGCTGACAAGATTTTGGAGCAGTGGCACAAAAGCGGTGTCAAATCCCTTGCCGACGTGGAGAAGCTGGATCTGCAGCGCCTGAAGGAACAGCAGAAAAAAGCCGCTGCCAAACCGCAGAAATCGGCAAACAACCGTTTCAACAACTTTACACAGCGAGAATATGATTACAGCCAGCTGGAAAAACAGCTGCTGAATCAGTAACTATTTTTCCCATTAATAAAGGCAGGCTGTGCCGGACATAATAAAATTGTCAGCCGTCTGCTGCAGCAGGAAACAGTATGTGAGGATTACATATGGGGATCACGAACACACAATACAACACCATCATGCGTGACTATCAGCGTCAGCAGACAGCCGATCGCCAGGAACAGGCACAGCGCACGGAAGAAATCTACAGCCGTTTCCCGGAATTTTCCGAAATCGACGGCCAGATTGCTTCTTCCAGCACGGCCTGCGCACGGGCACTTCTGCTTGATGAAAATACAGCAGACACAGAGCCTTCTGTCGATGGTCTGCGTAAACAGATTGCAGCCCTTTCGGCACGCAAAGCAAAGATCCTGAAAGACAACGGCTATCCGGCTGATTATCTTCAGATGCACTATCGCTGCCCGGACTGTCAGGATACGGGGTACGTCGGCACAGAGAAATGTCACTGCTTCCGTCAGGCCATCATCGACCTGCTCTATATGCAGTCCAATCTCCGCGAGAGTCTGAAAACAGAGAATTTCTCTGCCTTTACTCTGGATTATTATTCCAAAAGGATCACCGATCCGGTGACAGGACTGACGGCTGCGCAGACCGCACGGCGTACAGCTGAGGAATGCCGCCGCTTCGTACGGGATTTCGACGAGAAATTCGAGAATATTTTCCTGTACGGCGATACGGGACTGGGCAAGACATTCCTCTCCCACTGTATTGCCAGGGAACTGCTGGACAGCACACATTCTGTTGTCTATTTTTCCGCATTCCGTCTGTTTGAGCTGTTCGCGGACTCTGCATTCGGACGCGCTGACAATGAACAGCAGGGCGAACTGGAGCAGCACATTTTCGACTGCGATTTCCTGATCATTGACGATCTGGGAACGGAACTGGTCAATTCCTTTGTTTCATCGCAGCTGTTTCTGGTACTGAACGAGCGTATTCTGCGCCGCAAGAGCACACTGATCTCAACGAATCTTGCCCTCAGAACATTCGCCGATACGTACTCGGAACGTGTCTTTTCCCGCATCTCCAGCAACTACATCATGCTGAAGCTGATCGGAGACGATATTCGCCTCCAGAAAAAAATAATGCACAGAAAGACTTGACCATACGTTTTTTTGTGGTAAAATGTCTGCGTACTGCAGAAAAGTAACCACCCACCTGCAATCATGCAGCTTTACGGAGGATTAAATATGGATTTTCAAACTGGATTTGAACGCAACATCGAAACTATCCCGGTAGGAGAGCTCGGCATCATCGCGCTGAACAGCTGTGAATCTCTGGGCAAGAAGATTGATGACCACATCGTACAGTGGCGCAAGGACCGCGAGCATGAGCATCAGGGCAGCCCGCTGCTGGAGACTTATGCAAGACCGTCCTACCTGATTGATGCAAAGGTTCCGCGTTTTGGTTCCGGTGAGGCAAAGGGTATCATCAATGACTCTGTCCGCGGTGATGACCTGTATATTCTTGTTGACGTGTGCAACTACAGCCTGACCTACTCTCTGTGCGGACATATCAACCACATGTCCCCGGATGACCATTTTCAGGATCTGAAGCGTATCATCGCCGCAGTCGGCGGAAAGGCAAGGCGAATCAATGTCATTATGCCGTTCCTCTATGAGAGTCGTCAGCACAAGCGTACCGGCCGTGAGTCTCTGGACTGTGCGCTGGCACTGCAGGAACTGGTCAAGATGGGTGTTGACAATATCATTACCTTCGATGCTCATGACCCGCGTGTACAGAATGCGATCCCGCTGCATGGATTCGAGACCATTCAGCCGGTTTACCAGTTTATCAAAGGATTTTACCGTGCAGCACCGGACTTCCAGGCAGATCCGGAACATCTGATGATCATCAGCCCGGATGAAGGCGCAGCAGGCCGTGCTATCTACATGGCAAATATTCTCGGTGTAGACATGGGTATGTTCTATAAGAGACGCGACTATGCCCGCATCGTGGACGGACGCAACCCGATCGTTGCTCATGAATTCCTCGGTTCTGATATCAACGGCAAGGATGTCGTGATCATCGACGATATGATCTCTTCCGGTGACAGTATGATTGATGTTGCCAAAGAGCTGAAGAAGCGCAATGCAGGCAGAATCTTCCTCTGCGCTACATTCGGCCTCTTCACAAACGGAATGAAGAAATTTGACCGCGCATACGAACAGGGTCTGTTCCACGGTCTTCTGACCACAAACCTGGTTTACCAGACACCGGAACTTCTGTCGAAACCGTACTATACAGGTGTTGACATGAGCAAATACATTGCTCTTCTGATCGATACGCTGAACCATGATGGTTCCATCAGCGATCTGCTCAGTCCGACAGACCGTATCAACAGATTCCTGGCCTCCAAAAAGAAATAACTTTTCAAAGGAATAATTTTATCAAAAAATATCACAAAAGAAAAACGGCAGCGGATGTGAGGAATACACATCTGCTGCCGATTCTGTTTATCCAAACATACGGATACCGTTCCTTTCATTTCCTGCTCATCCCCGAAGCATCTCAATCTCCGCCGCGTATCCATCCAGCTCATTCGGTGTCTCGAGACAGAACGGCAGATCCGCAAGCAGCGGATGATGTACCACGCTTCGCAGAGCTTCCAGTCCCAGATACCCTTCCCCGATCTTTTCATGCCGGTCCTTGTGGCTCATGAACGGATTCTTACTGTCATTCACATGAACTGCCTTCAGCCGGTTCAGACCGATCACACGGTCAAATTCCCGCAGCACTCCGTCCAGATCCTGTACAATGTCATATCCTGCATCATACACATGACACGTATCCAGGCAGACACCCATTTTGTCCTTCAGCTCCACACGGTCAATGATTGCAGCCAGTTCCTCAAATCGTCCCCCAACCTCGGTTCCTTTCCCGGCCATTGTCTCCAGCAGAACCGTCGTATGCTGTTCCGGTCTCAGAATTTCATTAAGTGCCTCCGCGATCAGTTCAATGCCTTTCTCTACCCCCTGACCTACATGACTGCCCGGGTGAAAATTATAAACATTCCCCGGAATATGCTCCATCCTTTTCAGATCATCTGCCATGGTCAGCCGGGCAAATTCCCGTACCTTCTCCTCTTTCCCGGCACAGTTCAGCGTATACGGCGCATGAGCGACTATCATCCCGATCTCATGCTCCTGCGCAAACTCCAGATACCGTTCCACATCTTTTGGATCAATCTCCTTTGCCCTGCTCCCCCGAGGATTCCTTGTAAAGAACTGAAACGTATTTGCCCCGATCGACACCGCTTCTTTTCCCATATTCAGAAATCCTTTCGAGGAAGACAGATGACAGCCTATCTTCAACATGGTCTCACTCCTGTCCTATCTTCTTTAAAATCTCCCGTTCCCTGTTCTGGCACGTGAACAGCACCACCTGCCGTCCGCTCTTCTTCAGCCACCGAAGCGCCGCTTCCAGTCTGGCATCATCGTACATCGCAAATGTCTCATCCAGCACCACCGGAAGAGAACGGCCCTCGCTCAGCAGTTCTCCCGCTGCCATGCGCAGTGCAAAATAAATCTGCTGCATGGTTCCCCCGCTGACCTGATGCAGTCCAAGCACCCGCGATGGTGTGTGAATCCGCACCTCCGCCGTCTCATCCAGCACGATCCGGTCATACCGTCCATTCGTAATCTCTTTCAGAATCACCGATGCATGCTCATTCAGCATACCGCCCGTCTGACGGTAAATTCCGGCTGTCAGTTCACAGATACGGTCGATCGCCATTGTAATAGCAGCAATTTCCGTATCGGCCCCATCCAGTCTGACATGACTGTGGTACAGTGCCTCCAGTTCATCCTGAAGCTTCTGATATGTCTCTTCCCGGTTCCGGATCTCCTCTACCAGATACTGCAGATGATGTTCCTCCTGCTCCGTCAGTCCGCTGTCCATGTCCTCATCCGTCTTATGTCCGTCCGGCAGAAGGAAATGCACTGCAAATACCAGCGCAAGAAACAATACTCCAAACACTCCAAAGCAGATGCGCACCATCAGATCCTGCCACACAAACGCACCGATAAGCGCCAGCATCCCCGCGATAAACAGCAGCACCTCGAGGATCCTTTTTCCGCTTCCTGTTCCTGCAGCTTCCTCATCGTCATCCCAATCTTCATACTGCGGCTCCGGTTCTCTTTCCGCTGACCTGTTTCCTGATGCATCCCACCGTTTTTTCTCATGACCGGATTCTGCGCCGGTTCTTTCCCGATCCACCAGAAAATCAGCCTGCTGTCTCAGCCGTTCCAGATCTGCACGGATCAGTTCCGCCTGCTCCTGCTTTCTCGCAATCCGTTCCTCCAGCTGCTCTTCTTCCTTTTTCTTCTTCTGTTCAAACTGTTTTTTCTTCTTCCGCAGACTCTGCAGGGCCTGTGTCACGTCCAGCTGTGCATCCAGCGTGCTGTCGCTGTTCACCATGTACCTGCGCAGTTCCTCTGCAAACGATTCATCTGTTTCACAGCGGGCCTGCGGGATAAATACCGTGTTCACAAACGCATTCTCGCTGATTCCGCCCAACAGCTCCTGCAGATCCTGTTCCGGATTCGCCGACTCCTCTGAACGGGTCTCGCACACCACCTGCAGCGGCGGTGCACTCCGGTCAAAACACCGGTCGATCCGATATACCTCGCCATCCTCCATTATCCTCATGCTTCCGAGAAATGCACCCGGCGAATCCCATGGCTGGCGGACCTGATACTCGTCCTTTTTCGCTGCCTTGCCACGCCCGCGCCCCAGTCCAAAAAACATGGACCGGATAAACGAGTGAATTGTTGTCTTTCCCGTCTCATTCCCGCCATATATAATATTGATTCCCGGCTTCAGTACCATTCTGTGACTGCTGAATTTCCCGTAGCTCTTCAGAATCAGTTCCAGTATTTCCACAGTCCTCTCCTCCCCTTTTCTTTCTGTTTCGCTCCCGGATAAGCTGCCTTCAGCGGCAATGCTGCTCGTTATTTTTCCGGATAAAGCAGCGCCTCCAGTCCATATGCCAGCGCCTTCTCCTCAATAATCCCCTGAGGACCTTCTCCGAAGCTGTCAATATAATGCCCGATGAGCTGCCCTGCATACTGCCTTCGCAGCTCCTCCGGGTGAAATGCCGGTACCGTATGGTCGATAATCTCCACCACACGTCCGCATTTCATATACTCCCGGATATCCGGCCGGAATTTCGGATGCCGTTGTCCCCGCAGCGTGATCCGGTACATATGCTGTGAACCCTTCTCACGAATCAGCGCAGCCACTTTCTCCCGGACAGAAAACACTGTATCTGCCTCCGTGACCTCGACCTCTTCATGAAAATACTGTCTGCAGCACGTCTCCACAAATGCAAGCTTCAGCTTTTTACGCTGTACATCTCCGATAATATATCCGTGCGCTCCCACATCATTACAGTCAATCGGCTCCAATGCTCCCGCATACATGGCCAGATTCCTGATGTAAACCTGTGGCTTGTGAATATGTCCCAGTGCAATATAATCAAATCCGGATGAGGCCAGCCGCTCTCTGCTGAGCGGAATATGCTCCGCATCCCCACCGTGCGCCAGCAGGATCCTGAAATAGTCACTTTTCTCCGCAACAAGCTCATCATACATGGGATCTGTGATCTCCTGCTGATGATAGCTCAGTCCGTAAATCTCCGTCTTCAGCTCGGGCAGCTTCACCCGCTCACACTCCGGTGAAAACAGGCAGACCACATTTTCATTCCACGGAAAATTGAAATACGGTGAAGACGGCTTCAGATAATCATGGTTGCCTGCGATCAGGACGACCACCGTCTTCTCCAGTGTAGAGAACAGATAATTAACCTCTTTCAGCTCCTGCGGCTCCGGCTGACGGTGAAACAGATCTCCTGCGATCAGCAGCAGATCCACCTTTTTCTCATTGGCATCCGTGATACAGCGGCGAAAGCTCTCCCACAGTTCCCTGCCCCGGTCTTTCGCCCACGCATAACCGTGATCCGGCGCTGCACCCAAATGTACATCTGCAATATGCATAAAACGCATAAATTTACCTTCCTTTCTGCCACAAAAGCGGAATATTGCATTAGTATAGCATAGATTTTTTGCAACAGCCATGTTATAATCATTAATTATCAATTAAAATGGAGGGATATCATGAGTAAGTTCGTAGATGAATTCAAAGCATTCATCATGCGCGGTAATGTAATTGACATGGCTGTCGGTGTTATTATCGGTAGTGCTTTTACAGGAATTGTTAATTCACTGGTCAATGACATTGTCATGCCGGCTGTCTCCCTGCTGACAGGGAAGATCAACTTCGCCGACCTGTTCATCGCGCTTGACGGCAACACGTATGCGACTCTGGCAGATGCTCAGAAAGTATCTGCTCCGGTTATTGCATACGGCAATTTTATTCAGCTTGTTGTACAGTTCCTGCTGACTGCATTTGTAATCTTTGTAGCCATCAAGGGAATCAACAAACTGCAAAGACCAAAGCCGGAACCGGAAGCGACTACCAAGACATGTCCGTACTGCAAGTCCGAGATCCATCTGGATGCAGTCAAATGTCCGCACTGTGCTTCAGACGTAGAGTAACGGCATACATAACTGCACACAGCTCCAGCGCAGACACAACTGCACATGGCTGCAGCGCAGACATAACTGCGCATAACTGCAGTGGATACATAACTGCAGTGCAAGCACGTACATAACAGAATCGCCGCACGGCTTCCTTCACGGGAACTGCCATGCGGCGATTTTATATCTTCTTTTTACTATTTTCCTGTTACTGTCTTCTTTTTATTATTTTTGTTCTGACCTACTCCACTGCTGCATGATCAAGAGCCTGCGCCAGATCCTCAATAATATCCTTCACATTCTCAATACCTACAGACAGTCGGATCAGTCCCGGTGAGATACCTGCCTCCACCAACTGCTGGTCATTGAGCTGGCGGTGTGTATGGCTCGCCGGATGAAGCACGCATGTCTTGGCATCTGCCACATGCGTCACGATAGAAGCCAGCTTCAGCGAATCCATAAACTGAACAGCCGACTCTCTTCCTCCCTTCAGCTCGAAGGAAATAACACCACACGTTCCCTTCGGCATATATTTCCTGGCAAGCTCATGGTATTTGTCTCCCGGAAGTCCTGCAAAGTTCACCTTTGCAACCTTTTCATGTGCATCCAGGAACTCTGCCACCTTCTGCGCATTGTAGCAGTGACGCTCCACACGCAGCGGAAGTGACTCCAGCCCCAGATTCAGCAGGAACGCATTCATCGGAGACGGAATAGAACCCAGATCCCGCATCAGCTGTGAGGTTGCCTTCGTAATATATGCCGCCTTTCCGAATTTCTTCGTGTAAATAATTCCGTGATAGGACTCATCCGGAGTAGTCAGCCCCGGAAACTTGTCCGCGTGTGCCTCCCAGTCAAAGTTGCCGCTGTCGACGATTGCCCCGCCTACCTGAGCAGCATGTCCGTCCATGTACTTTGTTGTAGAGTGTGTAACAATATCCGCTCCCCACTCAAACGGACGACAGTTGACCGGTGTTGCAAATGTATTGTCTACGATCAGCGGCACACCGTGTGCATGAGCCACTTTCGCCATTTTTTCAATATCAAGCACCACCAGCGCCGGGTTGGAGATGCTCTCTGCCAGCACTGCCTTGGTGTTCGGGCGGAATGCCTGATTCAGAGTCTCTTCATCCGCATCCACATCCACGAATGTACACTCAATACCCAGCTTGCCCATCGTCACACCGAGCAGGTTGAATGTTCCGCCGTAAATCGCTGATGCGCAGATCACATGATCGCCCGCCTCACAGATATTGAATACGGCATAGAAATTCGCTGCCTGTCCCGAAGAAGTCAGCATGGCTGCAACACCGCCCTCCAGATCTGCGATCTTCTCTGCCACAGCATCGTTCGTCGGATTCTGAAGTCTTGTATAAAAATAGCCATTCTCCTCAAGATCAAACAGCTTGCCCATCTGGTCTGTTGTATCGTACTTGAATGTGGTACTCTGATAGATCGGAAGCATCCGCGGCTCACCCTTTTTCGGTTTCCAGCCAGACTGAATGCATTTTGTCTCAATCTCATAATTGCTCATTTTTCTCTCCTCCTGCCCTCTTTGTATATCCGAAAACTTCTTTTCAGTATACTCCATCTTTTCTGAAATGAAAAGAACTTTAAGTGAACTGCGATCAATACGATTCCGGTACAGAACTCCTGCACTGCGAATGGAAATTCTGACAGCCGTCTAACAGCACATTACAGGCCGTCCGCAGCAGCATCCGCAGAATGCATTCAGGAGACACATCTTCATGCACCAGTCCCCTTCTGCAGAAAACGGATTGCCATATGACTCGCCCATAGACTGATACCACTGTCCGCCATTCTCCATTCTGGAGAGAAGCTGCTGATATACAAGATTATCCGGCTCCATTGCGACTGCCCTCTCGGCATGCTCTTTGGCCAGCACATTATTGCCCTGGCCTGAATTCGCCATGGCACTCAGATAGTACCACCGCGCATTACGCTGATCAATCTCAGAAAGTACATGCAGCGCCTCTGTGAAGCAGTGATTCCGGATATAATTCTCTGCTGCCTGCAAACGGGAATCCTCCTCGGTTCGTGACTGGTTCGCATTTCCCGCATTGCCATATCCGCCAAAACCGCCAAAGCCACCGAAACCGCCATAGCCACCATAGCCGCCATAACCACCATAGCCGCCACTGCTGCTTCCTCCGGTGCCATTGCGCCTGTCATAGCTGCCCGCCCCGTGCTCGCGCTCGTACATGATCTGCTGATATGCCTGCTGAATCTCTTTAAACTTTTCTTCTGCCTGATCTTTATTCGGGTTATTAACATTTGCATCCGGGTGATATTTCCGGCTCAGCGCTCGATACGCTTTCTTTATCTCCTCTTCGGAGGCATTCTCCGGTATCCCCAGTACTGCATACGGATTTTTCATAATTCGTCCTCTTATCTGTCTTTCTTCTGCGTTCGCTTCTTTTTCTCTTCGTCCAGCTGACGAAGCGCCGCATATTTACACCACACACCGGAATACAGAATATTCCGCATAATCCCGGCATGTTCCAGCACCGGAAGTCTCTCAAATGCACGGGCCGCCTCTGTCATCATACCGGTCAGAATCCCGCGTATCTCCGGCTCCCGTTCACTGTCCCAGATCGATCCTTCCTCTGCAAACAGATTGTAATTTCCCTGCTTTCTGTCCTTTTCCACATCTTCGATCGCATCCATCAGATAGATGAACTTGCCCAGGAAAAATCCCATCGTGCGCAGATCTTCCTGCCAGATATCGTCTTTCCAGACAAATATCTCCGCCAGGAATTTCCCGGTCAGCCCTGCGACATAATCAATATCGCTGCACTTTTCCTTCTCTGCCTGATGAAGCAGTCGGATATTCTCCTCCACCGCCTTCGCCTGACGCGGATACTGTGCCGCGATACGCTCATAACCGGACTTCATCAGACCGGCCGCAGCCCGCCTGGCCACCTGCCTCTCATCTACCCAGTCATCCATCAGCTTCTGCCAGGAAAGCAGTACGCTCATGTCGGCCGCATAATCAACAGCTTCATTCGCCACCATCAGATGTCTTTTCACCGGATGCGGAACACACCGATGTTCCTCCATCTGCGTCTGCGGCTCGTACAGTCCGGTCAGAAGCAATGCCAGGAACGTCAGGTCATAGTTTAACATCATCTGGGCGGTTCGTCCATATCTCTGATGCAAATTACGGCATAATCCGCAGTAAAAACTGCGGTATGCCGTATACTCTTTCAGTTTGAGCTCCTGCTCATTCACATATATATATCCAAACATCTCTCTCAGCTCTTTTTCGTAAATTCATGTCTGCACTTCGGACATGTGATGCAGATCTTACCCTTGCCGCGCGGAATACGGATCTTCTGTCCGCAGGACGGACACTTGTAGATATGGAAGTCCTTGCTCTGTGTAATGCGGCTCCGCAGCTTGCCGAAGCGTGATTTTACCTTCCACTGATATTCCAGGTACTTCTGATTCTCAGCACTGCGTTTCGCGTAATTCCGTGAAAACATACGGTAATAACACACACCCAGTATGACAAGCGACAGAAGGTACAGCAGCTGCGAATGTGTGAACAGATTCAGCACAATACATACCACGCAGGCACCCAGCATAAATCTGGACAGTTCATCTGCTCCATACCTTCCGCTCATAAAATCCATAAACCGTTTTTTCATAGCAATCTCTTCCTCCACTTTCAGCGTGTGAAACCAGACTCGCTGGTTCGCACTAAAAACTTTACCGCTGAAAATCCGGAATGTCAACGGATGCATGAACGAATTCAGAGAAATTTCAGATATTCATTTTTTGTTTAGAAAAATCAGTCTTCCTCAACAAGCGGGAATGCCACAGCGGCTTTGAACAGATCTCCGTCCACAGTCAGTTCGAACACTCCTCCCTGGAGCTCTGTCAGGCTCTGTGCAATAGACAGGCCAAGACCGCTTCCTTCCGTATTGCGGCTCTTATCACCGCGGACAAAACGGCCCATCAGCTCATCCGCATCAATGGTCAGCTTTTCCCGTGACGTATTTTTCAGAGACAGCACCGCCATATTGTCAACACGTTCCAGGGTAACGTAGACACGTGTGTTCTCCATTGCATACTTGTAAATATTTCCCAGGAGATTCTCCAGGATCCTCCACAGCTGACGGCCGTCCGCCATGATCCATGCCGGTTCCTTTTCCATCTTCCACTCTGCCGTCAGACCGTGCTCCTCAAGCCGCTCCTGGAATTCTCCGTATGCCTGCTGAATCATGCCCTGATATGACATTTTCATCATCTGCAGTTCCACGTTGCCGGAGCTGATCTTGCTGGCCTCCACCAGATCCTCCGTCAGCTGCTTCAGACGCTGGGACTTCTGATCCAGCACCTCAATATAATGCTGCACCCGTTCTCCCTCCAGATTCTCACGTTTCAGCAGATCAACATAGTTGACAATCGAGGTCAGCGGAGTCTTCAGGTCATGCGATACGTTCGTGATCAGTTCTGCTTTCAGGCGCTCATTGCGGATGATCGCATCGACCGCTTCCTGCAGACCGTCTCCCATTTCATTTACCGCTCTGGCCATTTCCAGTGTTTCACCCTGAAGTGCGGTCGTATCGATCTTATGTGTGAGATCCCCTTTGGATATCTGATGGATTCCCTCCCACACACTCTGTTTGCCGGCCATATCACGCAGAAGCAGAAGCAGCACCGCCATATCCAGCACGAACACAAGAAAGATTCCGACCTGATCAAACAGCAGCAGAAACAGAAAGTTCAGAATAAAAAAAACAATGTAGAAAAACAGCATCTGACCGGACGCAGCGCGCGCAGCCGTTACTTTCTTCCAGGTCAGCAGCAGCATACGTGTAATGCTGTTCGTCCACAGCGTATGCGTGCGAAGGCGCCTCACCACACCCAGACAAGCCGATAAAAATGCAAGATATGCAGTCGATGCCAGCACGGAAAACATCGCTCGCTCCGAGCTGAAAATATCATCCGGTGTCTTCCATGATCTGGAGAACATCAGCAGATATAACACAGCAACTATCATATAAAGGCTGATCGCCAGCTCTGTCGGTATACGGTCAACCGGATAAAGCTGCGGTGTACAGCGACCCTCTTTCCAACCGGTAGCCATCATCGACAGAACAAAGCCGCCCGTCACAATGCCCAGACATACCACAGCCAGAATTACGGAGCTCCATACAATGCTTTCACGTTTTGAAAAATACGTGTCATAGATCTGAAGAACATCGCTGACTGGATAAGAACGGTCGACTGCCAGATATACTTTCTCATTTGTGCTTACAAAACGCTCCTCCATGAACCAGTCTGCCGCTTCCTGATTCAGCACATTGTCCGGATTGGCCACCATAATATTATAGCTTCGTTCCCCTTCATACAGCGTCTCAAAATTCTCTTCCGCCAGAATGATACTCACACCCTGACTGTAACTGGACGCCCCTGTATTCGTGTACAGTTTTTTCGTGGAAGAATCCTCAATGCAGTAGCGGATATTGCTCGGTGCCTCCGTCGACCAGCTCTCGTCCTGCTGTGTGGCATATTCCTGATAGCGTGTATAGATTTCGGCTGCCACCTCGTCCAGCTGCATATACATATCCAGCACAAATCCGCCTGCATCCGAATACCAGCGGGAACATTCGGCCAGAAGAATTCCTGTCACCGGACTGATCGTCTCCAGCTCAGCAGCCTGCGCACTGAGTTTTTCTCCCGCAGCACTCTGATTTTCATTCTGTTCCTTCATTGCTTCGTTAATTGCCGTATGAAGTGCATCCCGTCCCCCGGTCTCACAGAATTCGATCAGATCCTCCAGTGTATACGTCGTGTTCATATCCTGTACAGCACTGCTCGCCGTTCCAAATGACTGAATATCTATTTCCTGATCCAGGTCCAGCTCTCCGTCCACCTCGAACAGCTCCTGATTCTGCTGCCCACGGATCTTATTGCTCAGAATGGTGTCTACCTGCCTGAAAAACAGTTCTGTCTGCTCATATCCCCGCGACAGCTCCGTCAGCCTGTAAGAGCCCTCCATCCAGAAACCGACATTCAGCAGACAGTATACAAGAACTCCTGCCGCAGCCGCCTGCAGCAGGATCAGAATTGTCTTTACCCATCTTTTATAAATCAGTCTTCCCACTTTATCTCCTTCGGGTATGCGCTCCCGCAGATACCGCGCAGTTACAATTTCTCCACTTTATAACCGATTCCCCAGATCACCTTCAGATATTTCGGGTTTTTCGGATCGATCTCAATCTTTTCACGAATATGGCGGATATGTACAGTCACTGTGTTGTCGGCACCGAATGCCTCCTCTTTCCAGATCTGTTCATAGATCTGATCAATAGAGAACACCTTTCCCTTGTTCTGCACAAGGAACAGCAGAATATTGTATTCAATACGCGTCAGCTTCACAGGCTCCCCGTCAACAGTGACCTCCTTGCGGTCATCATTGATCACAAGTCCTCCCGTTTTATATACACGCTCTGATTCCTCCGCCTGCTGTGCAGCCGAACCGAAATTCGTATAACGGCGGATCTGAGACTTCACGCGCGCGATCAGCTCCAACGGATTGAACGGCTTTGCCACATAGTCATCCGCACCGAGATTCAGTCCAAGCACCTTGTCCGTATCCTGCGTCTTTGCAGACAGAATAATGATCGGAATACTGCTCTCCTGACGGATCTTCATGATTGCATGGATGCCATCCATTTTCGGCATCATCAGGTCAAGCAGCAGCAGATGGACCTCCTCCTGTTTCAGGACCTCCAGCGCCTGCTCTCCATCATACGCCTTCAGTACGCGAAACCCCTCCTGCGTCAGATAGATCTCTATCGCATCAACGATCTCTTTTTCATCATCACATACCAGAATATTATACACGATAACCCTCTCCTTTCTCTTTTCCCGAAACACTTCCGCCTGAACAGGCTTCAGACAAAATTCAGATCAATTTCTGATAAACTTCTTTTCTGTACAGATTACCGTAACGTTCCGTACACCACTGCCCTGCTGTTTGCCCGGAGCATTCTCTGCCATGTCTGAATACTGTCGAATATATTTCATGCCGGAACAGCTTACATACAGGAACAGCCCCCGCTACCGGCAGGAACGCATATTGTTACTGTCAGTTTAGCAGGAGCTGCTTAAATTCCAGTCAAAAATTCATTAATGTTTTCTTATTTTTGCCCCATTACTTCCCGATTATTTTGCCTGAATCACATGCATCATGTTTGTCATCGGACCTTTGCCCTTGACAATGTTCGTAGCCGGGTCACCTGCCGTGAACACGACCATGTCTCCCTCGTCCACGTAACCTTCGCGTTTCACCACGTACATAGCATGGGAAATGATATGCTCCGTTGAGTCCTCACCGTATCCCTTGAGCGGTGTCACACCCCAGTAGATCTGCATCTTGCGCTGTGCCCAGTCGTTCGGTGTCACTGCCAGGATCGGGATCTGTGAACGGAAATTCGACATCAGGCGGGCAGTCTGCCCGGAAACAGTCGGTGTCACAATACATTTTGCCTGTACATTCGTCGCTGTGCGGACAGCCGCTACTCCGACCGCACTGGATACGTTCGCATCCCCGCGCAGAGAACGGAAATCCGGCAGGTTCTCATAGTCCAGATACTGCTCGGTAGATTCTGCAATCTGCACCATCATCTTCAGTGCCTCAACCGGATATTTGCCCATTGCAGTCTCTCCGGAAAGCATGATAGCATCCGTACCCTCACGGATCGCATTCGCCACGTCCGTGACCTCGGCTCTTGTCGGACGCGGATTGCGGATCATGGAATCCAGCATCTGTGTCGCAATGATGACCGGTTTATATTTCTGATTACATTTTCTTACGATCATTCGCTGTACATGCGGAACATCGTATGCCGGAATCTCCACACCGAGATCTCCGCGGGCTACCATGATACCATCCGCCACATTGATGATCCGGTCAATATTGTCGATTCCTTCCTTATTCTCAATCTTTGCAATAACATCCACATGCTCTGCATTGTGCTCTTTCAGTATCGCCTTGATCTCTCTGATCGCATCCGCATCGCGTACAAAGGATGCGGCAATAAAATCAATCCCCTCACCGATACCGAAAATGATATCATCGCGGTCCTTGTCCGTGATCGCCGGCAGATTCACGCGCACATTCGGAACATTGATTCCCTTGCGCTGTCCCAGCTCACCGCCATTCTTGACAAGGCAGACGATCTCCGCACCACGGATCTCTTTTACCTCCAGACCGATCAGTCCATCATCAATCAGAATCGTGTCCCCCGGCTTCACATCCTTCGCCAGCTGCGGATAAGTCTGACTGACACGTGTACTGTCACCTTCTATCTCCTCTGAAGTCAGTATGAATTCATCTCCTGCATTCAGCTGTACCTTCGCCCCATTTTTCAGCAGACCGGTCCGAATCTCCGGTCCTTTCGTATCCAGCAGAATCGCGATCGGCTTCTTTACCTCCTCGCGAACGCTCCTGAGAAGCTCGAACCTCTCCTTCTGCTCTGCATGATTTCCGTGTGAAAAATTGAAACGCGCAATGTCCATACCGCTTTCAGCCAACGCCTTCAGCGTCTCCCTGTTGTCAGCGTTCGGACCCATTGTACAGATAATTTTCGTTTTCTTCATTGTAGATTCCTCCAGCTCTCTGCGTTTCCCATACCCAATACAACCCATTTTACTGTTTTGCCTTTTTCCCGAGTTACCCGGGTTCTTTATTGCTCTGTTTCTTTATTGCTCTGTTTCTTCATTGCCCCGTTTACCGGTTGCTCTGTTTCCGGATCTGAATGCTGTGGTCTTTACTGTCCTTCCACTTCGATCTGATCTCCGGACATTCTCAATAAATCACGAATCTCTTCCAACGGCATCTCCAGATACACGGACAGCTCCTCCGCTGATACCTTGTGC
Organism: Candidatus Choladousia sp.; assembly: GCA_045119335.1. GTDB lineage: Bacteria > Bacillota > Clostridia > Lachnospirales > Lachnospiraceae > Choladousia. The sequence continues at coordinate 164,965 of JBGVDJ010000007.1, forward strand.
TCCAGATCGCGTTCCAGATTCTGTACTGCCTCATTCAGATGATTTACGCGGCCGGCAATGCCATCGCCCATTTTCCGCTCATCTTCTCCGCTTCGGATCGCCTTCTCCATAGCCTGACTGATACTGTTCAGGATGTGTGCGCGGCACGCAGCCACACTGTCAAACTGTGCCAGGGATTCCATCGCCAGCAAAAGTCCCAGATTCCCCTCCTGAATCAGATCCTCTGCCGGAAGCTCCTCGCCCTCGTACTCGCCCGCCATCTCACAGATCATCGGCAGGTAGGACTCGATCAGACGATTTCTCGCCTCCTTATCCCCCGCGATTGCCTGCTGCAGCAGCTCGTTCTCATCCTGAAATGTCTCATTCTCCAGATTCGTCAACTCCTCCAGATACAGAGAAAGGCTCTTCCTTTCCTCCTCTTCCGGAAGCTCCTGCGCTTCCTCCTTCGATTCTACCACACGGATATTCTGCTGTGCAAGGTAATCATAAATTAATTGAAAATGTTCTTCCTCCAGCGGAAGACCTGCCAGCAGACCCCTGACTTCCTCTTTTGTGATCACTCCATTCGAAAGATCTGCCGCCTTTTTTATTTCCGTCAGCATTTCACGGAATACGATTTTATTTTCCATACTGCTCTCCTCTTTACTGTTCTGAAGCCACAGGATTTTCCCAGCCGTTTCTGAGCACTTCAACAGCACGCTGCACTGTACTGTCCGGCATCTCGCTTTCTGTCTGAGCAGTCTCCGGCTCAATCTGCGTTCCGGTATTCTTTCCGTTCTGCGACTCGCTCTCCTGCTCATCCTGTGATTCACTCTCCTGCCCGTTCTGCGATTCGCTTTCCTGCTCATCCTGTTCAATCTGCGTTCCGGTTATGCCCACATCCTGTGCTTCCTCATCTTCTTCTATTATAATATCAGGCATAATTCCATTTCCGTCAATATCCTGTCCTTTCGGAGTGAAATATTTCTGCACTGTCAGCTTGAATGCAGATCCGTCAGACAGAGGATACGTTATCTGCACCACTCCCTTGCCGTATGTCTGTGTACCGACGACCGGACCGAGTCCGTAATCCTGTATCACTCCGGCAAAGATCTCCGCCGCACTTGCAGAATATCCGTCAACCAGAACCGCCGTCTCACACGTTACGAGCTGATCGTCATCTGCATAATATTCCTCACATTTGCCGTCTCTGTCCTCTGTATAGACAATCAGATCATTCGACAGGAACATATCCGCAATGTCACAGACAGAGGTCAGCAGACCGCCCGGATTGCCGCGCACGTCTACGACCAGTTTCTCCATCCCCGCTTCCTGCAGAGCCTCAACGGCATCCTCAAACTGGTCAACTGCATTCTGCGCAAATTCAAGGATCTGAATATAGCCAATTCCATCTTCCAGCATCCTGTATTCTACATGATTGATCTCCACCGTGTCACATTCCATGGTGAGATCCAGTTCCTGTTCCAGATCCGGCCGGTAAACAGTTAATACAAACGGCTCTTTTTTCCCTTTGATGAGTGCTACAAGATCGGAAAGCTCCATTCCCACAACCGTTTCACCATCCAAAGCTCTCACGATATCATCTACCTGCATTCCGGCAAGATCCGCAGGACTGCCCTCATACACCTGTGCCGCACAGATGACTCCGGTCTCCCGGTCCACAGAAAGAGTTACTCCGATTCCGAAATACTCTCCGTAACTCGAATCCAGTACAGACTGCAGCTCCTCAGCAGAATAATAGTTTGCATACGGATCGTCCAGACCGACTGCCACACCCTTCATCATATAAGTCTGAAGCAGCTCACTGTCCACCTCCTCCAGATAATTCTGCTCAATGATCTGCTGCACTTCTACGAGCTTCTCCAGCGTACTGTCATCTGTCAGAACTTCAGCTCCCTGCTGCTGCGTCGCATTCTCTGCCTGCTGCCGGGCCAGATACCTGCGGGCGATCTGCCAGCCCGATGAGAAAATGACCGCGCAGCCAAGTGTTGCCAGAATACCTACTGCAACTCCATGACCGAAGGTGCGGGGCTTTGATCCGACTGCGCACTCCGGTTCTGTTTCTGTGTCTGTTTCCAGTTCTGTGTCTGTTTCCGCTTCTGCTGCAGCTCCTGTTTCCATCTCTATTTTCTCATCGAAAATCTCTTCCGGCACATCTTCAGCATGTTCATTTTCAGGTAAACGAGTCATTTAATTCCTCCTCATCTTTAATACACAATCAGCCTGACGGCCCCATACGGGACTGCTGTCAGGCTGTACCAGAGTGATACAGGAGTCTGCACAGCAAACTGCACGGACTCCCGTTCTATCTCCTGAAGAATCAATACTCCTGATTCTCCATATACTTCATATATTTTACTACCATTAACGCAATTTTAAACGTAATTGCATCTTCAAATACGCGAAGATCCAGTCCGGTGGATTTCTGCAGCTTGTCAAGACGGTACACCAGCGTATTTCTGTGAATATAGAGCTGGCGGGATGTCTCTGATACGTTCAGGCTGTTCTCAAAGAATTTGTTGATCGTGATCAGCGTCTCCTCGTCAAAATCATCCGGGGATTTGCCGTCGAAGATCTCCTTGATGAACATCTTACAGAGAGGAATCGGGAGCTGATAGATCAGACGGCCGATACCCAGAGAACTGTAGGCGATCACGGAGCGCTCTGCAAAGAATATCTTGCCGACATTGAGTGCCATACGCGCTTCCTTGTAGGATCTGGAAACTTCCTTGATCTCATTGACGATCGTACCGTACGCAATGAGCGCTTCCTGCTTCTTTTCCTCTCCGAGAGAATCGAGGATCGTCTCTGCAATGCGGTCCATCTCCGGATAACCGTCCTGCGCTCCGATCTCTTTTACGATAATGATACTCTTCTCATCCACTGCCGTGATGAAATCGCCGGAGCGTGTTCCGAATACGGAACGGATGCCCTCCAGAGAATTGTTATCCTTCTCATGGCTGATCTCAAGAATAAATACAACCCGGCGTGCCTCAGTATCAATATGAAGCTTTTTCGCGCGATTGTAAATGTCCACCAGAAGAAGATTATCAAGGAGCAGGTTCTTGATAAAGTTATCTTTATCGAATCGTTCCTTGTATGCCACCAACAGGTTCTGCAGCTGAAATGCTGCCATTCTTCCAACCATATGAACATCATCACTGTTCCCGTTTGCCAGCAGAATATACTCTAACTGGTGCTCGTCAAATACCTTATAAAACTGACATCCGGATACCACCTGGCTGTCTGCCGGTGACTCCGCAAAACTCAATACGGAATCGCGGAACCGCTCCGCCTCCGGGAATGTTGTCGCAAGCATAATTCCCTCTGTGTCCAGTACACACAGATCGACTCTGCTGATTCCCTTCAATCCGTCCAATGTTGTCTGCAAAACCTGATTTGATATCACGAGTGCTTCCTCCTTTACCCTCTCTGCTACCTGCTGTCCCGCTCATTCTCAGTTCACTGACCGAAAACCGCCCCTTTTTATACTGAAATTTCGATAAAAATACTGAACTGGTATTATTTTAATATAGTTACTTTGAAAAATCAATCATTTTTGTGAAATATGCACTAATCGGTTCCGATTTTATCCTGTGTTTACAATTTATTCATTTATCATTCAATAAATTGTCAATTTCCCATCACTTTTTCTTCACTTCTTATTTATATACTATTTTTAGTTAAACAAACAGCTAACAACTTTTTCATAATTTTGCCAGACTTCACAGTCTGGCATCCTCCCTTTCTATCATTTGCAAAAGTCCTCCGGAGCAGCTCTCTGGAGGACCCTTTTTTTCTCCGGTTTCCGGATGATACCCCGGCTCACAGACCGCTTTTCCGTTCTCTTTACTACGATCCGATTCCTGATACAGTCCAAATATATCGAAAAAAGGAAAGCGCAGATAACCCCTGTGCCGGTGTCGCAGAATCAGGTGCCGGATGCCATAATCCGCAAAATCACAAACCCCGAAAGCAGCATATGCTCCCGGGGTCTGAATACAAAATCAGATTTCTTTTCCTTTTGTTTTAACTGCATGCAGTACAAACGGAATAAATAAGGTAATCATTGCGGCATATCCAAGATATGCATATCCCTGTTTTACTACTGCCATTAATCCGAACTGAGCGATCGCGAATGCCAGGAATGTAAAGATCAGTGTGAAAACCGCATTTCTTGCAAGATGTCCTTTTGCCTTCTTTACTTCTGAATCCATACGGCGTTCAACTGCATTTACACAACGTGTGACAATACCTGAAATCATATTTACCGCTGTAGAAATAGCACCAAGAATAATCAGTACGGAAATGATCGGTGTTAAAATCTTTGCGCCTACACCATTCTGAACAAGAACCAGCATCGGAACAGATGCGGTCGCCAGTTCCGCAACATAAGCAACTGCCAGCAGACCAACGATTGAAAGCTCCATTGCACCGAAATTGCAGATGAACATCCAGATTGCTGCTTTATTAATCTGTTTTTCATCTGTTACAGGTTCCATATGCTGATACATAACGGATACGGAAGCCAGCTGAAAGAAGAAATACAGAACAGCAGACCATAAAGCCGGGCCAAATGCACCGGTTTCCGACGAAAGCACCGACATTTCCCCCGAAGCCATACGTCCGGCAGACGCTGTAATATCCCCCCATTGAGCAATAATATTCGGTACCAGCACTACTACCAGACCTGCCAGGATCAATACACTGAGCGTGGAAGCACACTTACGGACTACATGCGTTCCAAACAGCGCGATCAGGAAAATAAATACACCAATGATCAGTGTGCACATCCAGTATGGAATTCCGAACAATGTTTCCAGTGTAGAACCACCGGTAGCAAATGCTGCCGCAGAAGCTGTTCCGATCATGATCAGATAACAGATCTCATACAGGTTGGACATGACATGTCTGGTCTTTCCATAGAACTTATCAGAAAAGCTTCTGTAATCATACAGTTTATGTTTATAGGAATACCGCATGCCGTACCAGAAGAACAGCGCGTATAAACCCTGTGTCAGCACCGGCAGGATCAGGCACCAGATACCATAATTGATAAAATACTGATAGATCTGCGCACCTGACGCAAATCCGCCTCCGAACTGGGTCGTGAATGCTACGAACGCAATTCCCATGACCAGAGGCATTTTGTTCTTGTCAACAAGCAACGATTTTTTCTCACTCATAAAAATCTCCCTTCCTGTTCTGCACAGCAATTTTTTATTTATTGAACTCAATCACCTTGCCCGGATTGAGAATCAGTTTATCATCAAATGCCAGCTTGATGGATTTGTATAACTGAATCATCCTTGAGCCGACAAATTCTTCCAGAAATTCCAGTCGTCCGTTTCCGATTCCATGTTCGCCGGAGAGCTGTCCGCCAAGTTCTTTGGAAAGTGCATACAGCCCGGTCAGGCATTCGTGGGTAGCTTTCTTCCACTCTTCATCGCTCATTTCCGGTCCGCGAAGCATTTCCGTATGAATATTTCCGTCACCACAGTGCCCGCACGGCTCTACCCGGATGCCATGCGATCCTGCAATGCGTTTTGCAGCCTTTACATATTCTGCGATCCTTGCTCTCGGAACGACCACATCGCACTCTTCCTGCGCTACAGAATCCGCCTTCATTCCTTCCAGAATGCCTCCCCGCACTGCCCACACAGAACCGGCTCTCTCCGGTGTCCCCGCAATGCAGCAATCCAGTGCACCGTTTGCCAGTGCCGCTTCTGCAGCCGCCTCCACCGCATTATCCAGTTCCTGCTGTGAGGAAGCGTCATACATTACGATCAGCACTGCCTCTCCCTGTTTTACCGGGAACAGCTTGTTCAGATTGCGTTCTACAATGTCAATCAGCTCCCGTTCCAGAAATTCAATCGCCGTCGGGACAAACGGAAGTTCCAGAACTTTCGGCACCATGTCCGCACATTCTTCCAGACTGTTAAACGGCATTACCAGTGTACAGGTACAGGTCGGAGCCGGAAGAAGCTTCAGTGTCACCTGGGTCAGAATACAAAGTGTACCTTCCGAACCGATCACCAGATCTTTCAGATCATAACCCGTCGTATTCTTTACAACATTGGATGAAAAATTCATAATGGAACCATCCGGCAGAACAACCTCCATACAGCGTACAAAGTCCCTCGTCAGACCGTAGCGTACCGCCTTCATACCACCGGCATTCGTAATGACATTTCCTCCGATAGATGCCGTCTTCTCGCCCGGATCCGGCGGATAAAACAGTCCCTCTGCCGAAACAGCTGCCTGTACATCGATCAGAAGCGCTCCCGGTTCCACAGTAATTGTCTGATTTTTGCGGTCGATCGGAAAAATCCGGTTCATCCGCATGACCGAAAGCATGATTCCGCCGTATTTACAGGTGGCACCGCCCGCCAGGCCGGTACCCGCTCCACGACATACCACCGGAATATTTTCCCTGTATGCATAAGCCATAATTGCAGAAACCTCTTCTTTATTTATAACTTCCACATATAATTCCGGCGCAAAAACACCGTACTCCGGCATCTCATCCTTATAATATTCTTTTGCGATCGCATCGCCTGTCCAGACCCGACCTGTATCTGTCACAGAACGGATATAATCAAAATCAGCCTGGGTCATTTTCTTATATGGATATGGCATGACTTAATCCTCCTTCCGTTCTTTCACTAATTCCGTCAGCCGCGGCACCACCTGATACAAATCATCCACGATACAGTAATGTGCCACTTTAAAGATCTGCGCCTCCGGATCATTGTTGATCGCAACAATACATTCCGAACCGGTCATACACGATGTAAACTGGATTGCACCCGACACACCGCATGTGATGATCAGCTTCGGCCTCACTGTACGGCCGGAAAGTCCGATCTGATGAGCCTGATCGCCGAAACCGTTCTCAACCATCGGTCTGGTAAACGCAAGCTGCCCGCCCAGAGCTTCTGCCAGTTCCCGACACATTTCCACGTCTTTTCCATTCCGGACACCACGTCCGGCAACTACCAGAATATCCTCTTCTTCCAGACTTTTCTGTTTATCGATTACTTTTGATTCCAGAATCTGTATTCCGGATCGGGTCATTTTTTCATTTACTTTACAGATCACAATCTCGCCGTTCGGCTGTTCAACCTTTGCAGCCTTGTCCATTACTCTGTAACGGACCGTCGCAAACTGCGGTCTTGAATGCTTGATGGCAATCTGTGCCATGATATTTCCGCCAAAGGCCGGCCGAATCTGCACCATATCTGTGTTTTCCTTGATATCCAGCGTGGTGCAGTCTGCCGTAAGTCCTGTATGGAATCTGGTTGCCAGACGCGGAGCCAGTGAACGACCCAGGGCCGTCGCCCCGACCAACACCGAACTCGGCCTGATGGCTGCAATGCAATCCGACACAGCATCCGCATAACAGTCTGCGCGGAAACCTTCAAAGCCTTCGTCTTCATAAACAAATACCTTGTCCACACCGTATGCAAGCAGTTTTTCGGCATTCTCCGCTGTACCGGCACCGCCTACAATAACACAGTTCACCCTGTAATTTACTTTTGCAGCCAGTTTGCGCGCTTCGCCGATCAATTCGTATACAACAGGATGAATATCCCCTCTCTCCTGTTCCGCAAAGATCAGAAAATCGCGCCACTTTTCTTTGTCGAATTCTTTCGCTTTCTGTTCAAAACGAATAGCCTTTTCCGGACAGCTGCGTACACACACACCGCACACACGACACTTTTCACTGACCACAATGCCCGAACCTTCTATTGCCAATGCTCCGAAGGGACATTTCTCTATACACACTCCGCACAACGTACATTTCTGCACATCAAATTTCAACAACTCCATGTCTGCTGCCCCTCCTTAAATTATTTTCTTTCCGGTCAGAATATCAAATAATGCCTCTGCCTTTTCCCGCGCATTGCCATTCAGATATACCTGCTTTTCTGCTTCCGGAGGTGCAAACATGCGCTCTACCGCGGTCGGAGAACCGATCAGTCCGTAGCGGCTCAGATCCTGATCCGGCATGTCTTCAAAACTCATGCGGCGTATCGGCCGCTCCTTTGTCGCCTTCTTCAATATGTAGGACGGCAGACGCGGAACACACATATCTTTGTCAACTGTAAGCAGACACGGATAATTCATTCTGGAAACCTGCGATACACTGGACAGATCCTGCCGGACCGTAACGGCTGCTTCTGTCACGTCCACGATCTCCGATACCCACGCTGCATGAGGGATATGCATATGCTCTGCAATCGCCGGTCCGACCTGCGCCGTGTCACCATCGGTCGTCTGCTTCCCGCAGATGACCAGATCCGCCCCGCCAGCGACCTGAATTCCCTGCGATAACACGTAAGAGGTAGCCAGAACGTCCGCTCCCGCAAACTTTTTATCCGAAAGGATGATCCCCTCATCGGCTCCCATTGTAAACGCATCCCGTATCATTTCTTCCGCCTGCGGCGGCCCCATTGTAAGCACCGTCACCGTTCCGCCCAGTTGTTCACGTATCTGCAACGCTGTCTCCAATGCAAACAGATCATATGGATTCGTCCTGGTCGCCCCTGACATTCGCTTCATTGCACCGGTGTCCGGATCAATATCCACCTTCGTTCCGTCCGGCACCTGTTTCATACAAACAATAATTTTCATAGCTGCAGTTCTTCCTTGTCACTTTTTCGCTTTAAACTTTCGTACTTTAAAGTTCTGATTTATTGTATCATTTTTTCAGACAAATGTCGAGTTATCCTGTAAAATATAGTAGAAATAATTAGAATAATTACAAATGTCTCTTTAAGCAAAAAGAAAACCCCGGAAACCGTTGATTTTCCGGAGTCTCACCTGCTCTTGCCATGTCTGACATGTGCTGTTATATATAAAACAAGAGCGGAAAGCTCGCTTTGAAGGCTTCCGCTCAAACATTGTCATAGAAGATCTACACTTACAGACTTTTCTTCACCCATTCCCCCAAAAAGCAGAACACTATAGTTCACACTCTTTGGGGCCATTTAAAAATCACTTATTTTATTTACAAATTACTTTTTTGTAAATACTGTATCTGCACTTTCCATTCTTAACGTAAGCTTATCGCCTTCAATCACTGCTGTACCTTCCACATTTTCTACTACTTCTTCCTTACCATCTGTAACATTCTTGTTTGGATACAATAATAATTCAATAACACTTGCACTATCAGTGATTCCCAGTTTGTAAAGTCCGCTAACTACCTGATTCACTTCACCAGTTGTAATCATTTCAAAAGTACCATCTTCTGAAACAACAAATGTTACTTCTCCAACATCACCAGTTCGAACATATTCACCTGCATAATTTATCGCATCTTTATCAAATAATTCTGAACCATCAGTTTTAACCATATATGTAGCCATTGTTGTCATATTGCCTTCATCTAAAAGCTTCTTAACATAAATTACATAATACTGGCTGCCATCTTTCTCCTCAAGTTCATCGGCAGGAATATAACTAAAATCTTCTCCCATTTCTGCCTTAACCAAGTTAATTGCCTCATCTTCTGTGATTGTTGTTGCATCACTTGAAGCTTCAACGGCTGTTGTCATCTCTTCTGTTTCGACGGCCGTTGTCATCTCTTCTGTTTCAGCGGCTGTTGTTGTCTCTTCTGTTTCAACGGCTGTTGCTATCTCTTCTGTTCCTTTGTTCGCCTCTTCATTACTACCACAGGCTGTTAAAGCCAAAACCATCATACCTACTGTAAGCAACGTTGTACATGAATGTTTCGATAATTTCATTTTAATTACCTCCTAAACTTCTTTGTCTGTTCGACTTTTAACGCCATTATTGTATCATGTTTTTTCAAATAATCAAACGCTTTATCGGTTTCGTTCCTGCTGCTTTATGACCTCATAAACCTTATCTCTGTTCTTGCGTTCCAATGCTTCTTTATCTTCAATCAGCTTGTTATTGATGGTAGTATATAAATAGTACAAAGCAAACGTGCCAAGTTTCAGTAAATCATGTATGATAGAACTATGAAGAGGAGGAACTATAATGACAAAGGGAACTAAGTATGCGCAACAGTTTAAAGAGGATGCTGTCAGATATCGACAGGAACATCCTGAACTGCCACTTTCCAAAGCAGCAGCCAATCTGGGAATCAGTGAATCTGCTTTAAAATCCTGGATGCGGGCAGCGAAGGAACACGAAGGCGAAGTGCCGACCCGTGGCTCTGGCAATTATGCCAGTGATGAAGCAAAGGAGATTGCACGTCTGCAGCGTGAACTGCGTGATGCAAAGGACGCTCTTGAAGTATTAAAAAAACCATCGGTATCCTGGGAAAATGATAAAAGCAATCTATGCTGCTACTGCTGAATATGAAGCAGAAATAAAGCATTTACGGCTAATATGTGGCTACGACTTTATTTTAGATACTAAATTCTCAATTTTTTAAAATTTCAAAACATAAGAAAAAGCCCCAAAAATCGGGGCTTTTTCGGCTTTCTTCAAAAAAATCAATTTTCTTCTTATTATCTCTTTGAGAACTGGGATGCACGTCTCGCTGCTTTGAGACCCGGTTTCTTACGTTCTTTCATTCTCGGGTCACGTGTCAGGAAACCAGCTGCCTTCAGAGTCGGTCTGTACTCGTTGTCTACCTGAAGCAGTGCTCTGGAGATACCATGACGGATAGCACCAGCCTGACCTGTTGTACCACCACCACAAACATTTACAAGAATGTCAAACTTGTCTGCTGTCTCTGTAGCAACAAGCGGCTGACGAACGATGAGCTTCAGTGTCTCAAGTCCGAAATACTCGTCGATGTCTCTTTTATTAATTGTAATCTTTCCTGTTCCCGGGATAAGATATACTCTAGCGATTGATGATTTTCTTCTTCCTGTTCCGTAGAATCTTTCCTTAGCCAATGTTCCTTACCTCCTTGATTAGAATGTCAGCACTTCCGGCTTCTGTGCCTGCTGCTTGTGATCCGAACCTGCGTATACATACAGTTTCTTGTACATTTCTCTTCCGAGCGGTCCCTTCGGGAGCATACCCTTAACAGCGAGCTCAATAACTCTTTCCGGTTTCTTTGCCAGCATCTCACGCAGTGTAGTCTCTTTCATACCACCTACGTAATCTGAGTGATGGTAGTAAATCTTCTGATCAAGTTTCTTACCTGTAACTTTGATCTTCTCAGCGTTTACTACGATTACATAATCACCTGTATCAATATGAGGTGTGAATGTCGGTTTGTTCTTTCCTCTTAATACCTTTGCAACTTCTGATGATAAACGTCCCAGTGTCATATCTGTAGCGTCAACTACATACCACTTTCTCTCGATAGTCGCCGGGCTAGCCATAAAACTCTTCATTGGTCTTCCTCCTTAATGATTGTTTACTTACACTCCGGGCAAACAGAGGCTTATTTCCGTCCTCCCAATAACAGCCGTTGCGAATACTCAGGAAATGTCCGTAACCTGTTCGCTTGGCATATGATAAAATGCTCTGCCGGGGCTTTGGCAGTAACATTTATACACGTTGTTAACGGTGCCACTGATTACTCAGCCTGGTCACACCTGAACTATTATAGTACATACAGGCTGATGCGTCAACTGTTTTTTCCAGAAAATATTATAAATCCTTTCCTGAAAAACACTATAAATCCTTCCCCTGAAAACATTACAAACCCTTTTTAAGCATTGTAAATCTTCTTGGGAAATATTGTAAATTCGTTCTGGAGCATTAGATACCTTCTTTATCAGATATTACAGTTTCTCTCTTTACAATATATTTGATGGTTAATACTCCTAACAACCAGCCGGACTCTGTCCTTCCTGCAGAGATCTGTCCTTCCTGTTGTTTAAACTGTTAGAATGCAGAAAACAATCAATATATGGTCTTCCTTTCCACAGAACCATTTCTGAACGCTAAAAATCTTCTTAATCTTTGAATACTATAAATGCTATAAATCCGAACAATACCACACTTGGATCAAACTGTAAATTCAATCTTGCGCCCGGTCCTCTGATAACGATAATATCTCACCCCGGCTGCATCCAGCATACGCCTCGAAGCAATCGTAGATGGTTTGTCATGATACTTGTCATCATCATAGACAATCGTCTTGATTCCGCACTGAATAATCGCCTTCGCACACTCATTGCATGGAAACAGAGACACATAGAGCTTCGCCCCCTCGAGACTTCCTCCGCGATAATTCAAAATCGCATTCAGCTCGCTGTGCACAACGTACAGATATTTGGTGTCCAGCTCTTCCCCTTCCCTTCGCCACGGGAATTCATCATCAGAGCAGCCCATCGGAAAACCATTGTAGCCCATCGACAGAATCTTGTTATCCTTGCTCACAATGCAGGCCCCCACCTGCGAATTCGGATCCTTGGAGCGCATACCGGCCAGCTTGGCCACGCTCATAAAGTATTCATCCCATGAAATATAGTCTTCGCGTTTATCTCCCATTTTTCTTCCTCCCGTATTGCATTTGTATCTCTGATATTCAGTACATGTATCATTTAGTGTCTGGAATATCTGGAAAAAAGATACTTTATCCCTCGGCATCTACGAATTGCTGAACATTTTGCATTCCCGCGATCCGGATATTTCTGTTCCTGATACCCATATTTATTATATAACATATAGATTTTCGCTGTAAACCGTATCCGGCCGCCTTCTGCAATTTCTGTAAACGGATTTCTGCCGCCAACCGAACAGCTGTCTTGCAAAGTTCCCCCTGCATTCCTGCTGACTTTACAGCTTACCCTCAGTTCTGAGATGCTCCAGAAATGCTTCACAGCCCTCAAGGATATCCCTGTATGTTGTCTCAAAATCGCCTGTATACCACGGATCCGCAATATCACGCGGACAGTCGGTTAAATCCAGAAAACGAATGACCTTATTCTCCGGATCACTCCCAAGAATCCGCATCATGTTGCGAATATTGTACTGTTCCATACCAAACAGATAATCATATTCGTCGTAATCTTTTCTGGTCAGCTGGCGGGCATATTTGCCGTCTGTGCAAATGCCATGCTCCGCCAGTTTTCGGCGGGCCGGCGGATAGACCGGATTGCCGATTTCTTCGCGACTGGTCGCTGCGGAGGCGATATGGAACTGGCCTCCGAGGCCCTGGCGATTGACCATGTCGCGGAGGATGAATTCTCCCATGGGGGAGCGGCATAGTATTGTGTACATATAACAGAAAATCTTTCCCTGTCAGTATAACCCCAGCTAAAAGGTCAAGATCTATTACATAGTGCTCTTTATCAATAACTGTGATTTTCTTTGTGTGCTCAATTAAATAGTCTACCTTACTATCTTCAAATTGTGATGAGGCTATGTAAGTGTCAATCTCTTTGTCTATGTTTTCAATTACTGCCTCAATATCCTTAACATCCTCATTCTCCTCTACCGGGATCAGGAGCTTTTGTTGTTCTCTTATCTGATCCTCAAGAGCTGAGTATTTAGCTTTGTAATCTTCCTTAGAAATAATCTCATCTAAGTAAGCCTCTGTCAGTTTGTTTTTCTTTCTCTCAAGCTGTTCAATGGTTTTATGTGCCGCCTCACTTTTATCCTCAATCTGTAAGGAGGCTTTCAGTTTATGGAGCCATTCCAACATAGAGGCTTTTACCGCTGACTTATTTACTACCAGATCCTTAGAGATCTCTGAGTAAATTTTTCTCACCTTTACAGAGGTGGTAGAAACTCCAGTACACTTAATATCACCTTTAGCCATTTTAGAGGAGCAATGCCAGTTTACATAGCCGTTTGAGTTGTGTTTCCAGAGTTTACCGCCGCACTTACCACAATACAGCTTACTACTTAGGGGATTAGAGTAAGCATTTACTCCCCTTTTCTTTCCGGTCTTTGCTTTGAGTCTCCTCTGTACTTCGTCAAACATTTCCTCACTGACATAAGCCAGCTCCGGGGCTGGTATCCTAACCCATTGCTCCTCAGGCATCCTCACGATTTTCTTTTTATCAAAATCGTGGTGGTGATGTCCCATCACAATTATACCCTTTGCTTTTTCATTTTTCAATATTCTACCTATACTCTCAGTAGTAAAAGGTTTTCCTACACTATTCCTGTATCCGTTTTCATTTACCCAGTCTCTTACTTTCCTGAGACTGTTCCACTGGAGATAAAGCTCAAAGATCTTTTTACCCAGCTCAGCCTCTTTCTCATCCTTTACCCATCTACCATTTATGATTTTAAAGGCTAAGGATTTACCGTTACCCATTGCCGCTATTTCCTCTCCAGCAAGAGCTCTCTCAACTCTTCTCTTGTTGGCGTTATTCAGTTTCTTACTCAGATTTCTACTGTATTCCTCAGCAATGATAGCTTTTATTCCTGTTATCAGAGCATCCTCTGACGGGGTAAAAAATTTGTTATCCAGATACATAAATAGTTTTAAACTGTTCTTAACCAGATTATCTACAAAAAGATACCAGTCAAGAGTATTCCTCTGGAGTCTTTCCTGATCCTTACAAACTACAATATCAAACTTATCCTCTGTCATATCAGCTAAGAGGCGTTTATAGTCACTCCTCCTCTTTGTGGTGGTTCCACTTTTTCCCTCATCTATGTACTCTCCCACCAGTATCCAGCCGTTTTTACTTATTACATCTCTGTTCTCCTGTATCTGTTTTTCAAGAGCGTTAAGCTGTTTCTCCTCCTCTGTAGAAACTCTTGCATAAAATACCGCTCTTAATCTCTCCTGTACCATCCTGTTTCCTCCTGTTTGATAGAATTTGTACAGGTTTGTCATAATATCTCATAGTTATTATACACCTTTTTGATACTATGTAAACCCGTTACTTGTTATTTGAGTAATAACCAGAGATACTCCTCATTTTTAGACAAAAAAAAAATAGGGCTATCAGCCCTTACACTGATAGCCCTCTCAAAATAACCCTTTTGGATTATAAGAGTGTCAAATCTTCATTCTTTACCCAGCTTACAATACCGCCGAGTAAACACTTACCTGTACCGACCTGAATAACCTTGTACTCAGATCCCTTAACGAAACTTGCGATTTTCTGACCTGTTGCATAATGAGTAGCGGATTTATTAACCCGTACTCTACAGCCTACACAAAAACTCTTTGTACCCGGTAACTTAAGAACCTGTCCCACGTTGATGAGATCCTTGTTCTTGATATTATTCAGGTCAACTAATACCTGTACTGTAGTTCCATATTTCTTAGCAATCTTTGTAAGATTGTCTCCAGCCTTTACAGTATAGGTCTGTGAGCTTGTACTTGCCCCTGTAGGCTTAGTATCTGTCTTAGGAGTAGAACTGGTAGCCTTTGCGTATTTAGGTTTTGCAAAACCACGGATATAGCCCCAGCCAATAGGTACAGTTCTATGACCTACGATACCGCCGCTCATGTTACCCTCTGTAGTCTCAAAATTCTTAGAGGCTACTGATCTTACAACTCCGATATGATCTGAGTAACCGTCATTAGGCTGAGTGGCATCATCCCAGTTAAATACTACAATGTCACCTTTCTCCGGGGTAATGGTTCCATCTTCAATCCAGATCCCGGCTTTCTGGAAGAGTTTAACATGCTCCTCAACTCCACACTCTGTACCGCCGATAAGATCCACGGCTCCAGCCTTAATAAAAGCCGCTGACACTGTAGTGTCACAAAACTGATACTCAAACAACAATAGATTCTGATTTCAGCGGCGAATTACAAAACATCTTAGATGAGCAATTCAATCCTGAAAGTCCAGATGCTATATCACCTTCTTTCCAGTAAGGTAATCACTGAATAATCCTGTTGGAAGTGGGGGCTCAATTGCATACATCCTTAAGTTTTCTATATCAGTTCTGGCATAATGTTTGATCATATCCGGATCCGAATGGCCAAGTATCCGTCTTACAGTTTCATAGGTAGTTCCTTCATTTACCATTGAACTGGCAAGTGAAGCACGGAAGGTGTGTGGACCATGTTTTTTCTCTGTGATATCAATCCCGGCTGCAACAAAGGAATTGGTCACAGCATGACGTATAATGCTTGTCGTGATACGCCCATAAGGTGCTGATAAACTATGAAATACATAGTCATCATTTCTGGGAGTTTTGTCTTCTTTCTTATAATTGACTAGAACTTCGTATACTTCCTGTGGCATCTGCATCATCCATGGAGTGCTTGTTTTTTCCTGAATAATACTAATGTATCCTGTAGAAAAATCGATTTCTGACCACTTCAGCTTTGCGATGTCACCTGAACGTAACCCCATCCGCGTTGCAAGGCGTATGATTGCCAGATTTCTTTTTCCTGTTATTGATTCTATATCTATGGAATACTCAATCTTACGGATTTCGTCAGGCGAATAAATGGTTGGCAAAACCTGTTTTCTTTTATAATGAGGTACTATACTAGAAAAATCTGATTTGATATGACCTTCTTCAAACAAATATCTCAGAAATAAACGTATAAGAGCATAATTATCTTTATTATCAAAACACAGTAAAGCCTGAGAAATAAGCTCTGGACTTAGTTTTGAAAGAGTTGAACAGCCATGTAATTCCAGATAATTCAGAAAGATCACACAAGATCTTTCTTTTGCTTGAATAGTAGCCGGTTTGTTATTTATTCCTTTACAATAATCCAGATACTCATTCAAAACCGATTCATAGATATCTACTACACAATCACAAGGATTACCATGATGGCATCTGTAAGGAATCCCATCTAGATAATCGTTTAGCCTTCTGATTGCACATATGTAAGAAACAGAAGTAGCTTCTGAAACGTTAAGTGTACTAAGAAAGCGCTCACCATCGGCTTTTGTATAGATGTCGATATTCATCTGATTAAGATAGCTGTTTACCCGGTTGTAGAACCTACGATATCTGGTTATTGTCGAATCCATATATCCTTGGTTTTTAAGCTGGATTAGTACTTGTTCCATTAAATCATAGAAAGTTAAAATGTTTTCTGCCATAACTGACCTCCTTAGTTTTAATGAGGTCAATTATAAAGGGTATGTATTATTATTCGAGAAGAAGCAAGAAACACTATGTAGTTAAGCAATAATTCTTACCTTTTCTCGAATAATAATACTTCTGGAATAATGAGCCTTATTCCAGTTCTCAGATAAGGCTCATGCCAGACGCAAGTTTGCCGAGATCGTAAAAACAGCAGCAAAAGGTGCGGCTCTTACACCGGCACAGGCGACAGCAGCTGAAGCAGTCAAGCGGATCGATGCCATGTACCATCTTGATAATAAATATAAAAACTCATCGGCCAAAGAGAGGCTGGATAACAGGCAACAGTCTGTCCTGCCGCTTGTCGATGCTTATTTTGCGTGGCTGAAAGTTCAGCAGGCAAAATCCAACAGCAGTTCAAAACTGAAAGAAGCTGTAAATTACTCTGTGAATCAGGAACAATATCTCAGATGCTTCCTGCAGGATCCGCAGCTTCCGTTGGATAATAATGATGCGGAACGGAGTATTAAGGCATTCTGTGTAGGAAAACATTCCTGGCACATCATCGATTCTGTGAAAGGAGCTAAAGCCAGTGCTCTTT
>JBGVDJ010000008.1:0-8536 GCA_045119335.1 Candidatus Choladousia sp.
AGATTCGACTGTGGAAAGGGATAATCGTGGAAGCTTCGGAGATTTTGTGGTACACTATAGGAAATCAGAATACCGGTGAGGAGAAGAATAGTATGAAAGCATTCGCATTGAAAGGAAATATCTGTTATTGTGAAGAAAAAGATAAATTCAATATTACCGAGCACGGCTATGTGGTCTGTGAGGGAGGATTCTGTGCAGGAGTGTTTCAGGAACTGCCGCAGAAGTATGCACAGATTCCGTGCAGAGACTACGGAGACAGTCTGATCCTTCCGGGACTGACAGATCTGCATATGCATGCACCGCAGTATGCTTTCCGCGGAATCGGTATGGATCTGGAGCTTCTGGAATGGCTGAATACCCATGCGTTCAAAGCGGAGCAGAAATATGCAGATCCGGATTATGCACGCAAAGCATATCAGATCTTTGTGGATGATCTGGTGAACAGTGCAACGACGCGTATCTGTCTGTTCGGCACGCTGCACGCCGAATCGACACTGATCCTGATGGAACTGCTGGAGCAGGCAGGAATCCATGCATACGTGGGAAAAGTGAATATGGACCGCAACTGTCCGGATTATCTGTGTGAGGAGAGCGCAGAAAAATCTGCAGAGGACACGAGATGGTGGATTGAGGAATCTCTGAAACACTTCCGAAATGTCAGACCGATTCTGACACCGCGTTTCATTCCGTCCTGTTCAGATGAGGTGATGGAAGAACTGGGGATTCTCCAACGGCAGTATTCTCTGCCTGCGCAGTCACATCTGTCGGAGAATCTGTCAGAAATTCAGTGGGTAAGTGAGCTGTGTCCGGGAACCGCGTTTTACGGGGAAGCCTACGAACAGCATGGACTGTTCGGGAAAAACTGTAAGACGATCATGGCCCACTGTGTACACAGTGGACAGGAAGAGATGGAGCGTATGAGAACAAATGGTGTTTTTGTAGCGCACTGTCCGCAGTCCAATGCGAATCTGTCATCCGGAATCGCACCGGTTCGTGCATATCTGGACAGGGGGATCCGAACAGGCCTGGGAAGTGATATCGCAGGCGGAACCGGATTATCCATGTTCCGCGCGATGTCGGAGGCAATCCAGTGTTCAAAACTCCGCTGGAGGCTGGTGGATCAGAGCCTTCCACCGCTGAAAACGGAGGAAGCATACTATTTGGCTACAAAAGGCGGCGGAGAATTCTTCGGTATGGTGGGAAGCTTTGAGACAGGATATGAATTTGATGCAGTGGTGATCGATGATTCCACGATCCGCCATCCGTATCGCCCGGAAGTGAGTGAGCGCCTGGAGCGGCTGCTGTACCTGGCAGAGGAGAAGCATACAGCTGCCAAGTATATTGCAGGACGAAAAATATTTGACCGGTATGAGGAAAAGAACTGAGCCTGTGTTTCAAGTATAAAATCTGGAAGGATTGGCAGACTATAGTTAAAATTCTATAAAACGCTATAAAGCTGAAAAGGAGAACCAGATGAAAGACAGAGTCTTTGGTGTTTTACAGCGCGTAGGCAGAAGTTTTATGCTGCCGATTGCGATACTTCCGGTGGCAGGTCTGCTGCTTGGAATCGGAAGCTCTTTTACAAACGCGACGACCATAGAAACATACCGGCTGGGAACGATTCTCGGTGAGGGAACGCTGCTTCATGGACTGCTTGTGATTATGAACCGTGTGGGAAGTGCGGTGTTTGATAACCTGCCGCTGATCTTTGCGGTCGGCGTGGCCATTGGTATGGCAAAAAAAGAGAAAGAGGTGGCGGCACTTGCTGCTGTTATTGCGTACTTCGTTATGAATACGGCAATCAATGCCATGCTGACTATTAATGGGGAAATACTGGCGGACGGGACCATTGCAGCCGATGTACTGGAAGGAACGATTGCCTCCACGTGTGGAATCCAGACGCTGCAGATGGGTGTTTTTGGCGGGATTATCGTCGGCCTCGGTGTGGCATCCCTGCACAACCGCTTTTACAGGACGGTGCTTCCGAATGCATTATCCTTTTTTGGCGGGACCAGATTTGTTCCTATTATTTCCACACTGGTGTATATGTTTGTGGGAATCCTTCTGTATTTTGTATGGCCGCCGGTACAGAATGGCATTTATGCGCTGGGCGGTCTGGTGACGGGAAGCGGTTATGCAGGAACTCTGATTTTCGGCCTGATCAAGCGGGCACTGATTCCGTTCGGGCTGCACCATGTATTTTATATGCCGTTCTGGCAGACAGCAGTGGGCGGTACAATGAACGTAGTCGGTCAGGTGGTTCAGGGAGGACAGAACATCTTCTTTGCACAGCTGGCGGACGCAGCGAATGTAACCCATTTCAGTGCGGATGCGACAAGATATTTTTCCGGTGAATTCATCTTCATGATATTCGGACTTCCCGGTGCGGCGCTTGCCATGTATCACTGTGCCAAGCCGGAAAAAAAGAAAGCGGCAGGAGGTCTGCTGCTGTCGGCGGCACTGACCTGTATGCTGACAGGTATTACAGAACCGATAGAATTCTCATTTCTGTTCGCAGCACCGGCTCTGTTTGTTGTACAGGTCATTCTGGCCGGATTTGCGTATATGATAGCGCATATGCTGAATATTGCAGTCGGACTGACATTCTCAGGCGGTCTCCTGGACTTTTTCCTGTTCGGAGTTCTGCAGGGAAATGCCAAGACCAGCTGGGTACTCGTGATTCCGACAGGTATCATTTACTTTTTCCTGTATTATTTTATTTTCCGGTTCCTGATCCGGAAATTTGACTTCAAAACACCGGGACGCGAGGATGAGGATGCAGAGACGAAGCTGTATACGAAGGCAGATGTAAATGCACGTCGGGAAGGCAGCAGAACAGATACGGCTGCAGGTAATATCCGGTCAGATTCGGTCAGCGGCATGATCACACAGGGACTGGGCGGAAAACGCAATATCAGTGACATTGACTGCTGTGCGACACGTCTGAGATGTACCGTGTATGATGCGTCACTGGTGAATGATACACTGCTGAAATCCACCGGTGCATCAGGGATTGTGCACAAAGGAAAAGGAGTACAGATAATATATGGTCCGCATGTAACAGTGATCAAATCAAATCTGGAGGATTATCTGGAACATGCACCGGAGGATGAAGACAATTCCGTGACCGGAGAAGCGGAACTGAATCCGAGATCGTCTGTACCGAGGGAGAAGAGAGATACGATGGAAAGACACGCGGAGGAGAAAGCAAACACGGACAGTTTGCAGAACGGAACGGGGCAAATCGTAAATTCTGAAATCATCTGCAGTCCGGTAACGGGAAAGGCAGATGAGCTTGCGGCTGTTCCCGATGAAGCATTTGCCGCAAAAATGATGGGAGACGGAGCAGCAGTCCTGCCGGAAGACGGAACTGTATGTGCACCGGCGGATGGAACGGTATACTTTGTATTTGAGACGAAGCACGCTGTCGGATTTACAACAGATTCAGGTACCGGACTTCTGATCCATATCGGAGTGGATACGGTGAATCTGGAGGGACAGGGATTCCAGTCGTTCGTAAAGGCGGGGCAGAAAGTAAAGAAAGGTGATATTCTGCTGAAAATTGACGTGGATTATGTGAAGGCACACGCTCCGTCTCTTGTATCTCCGGTACTCTGTACGGAATTAGCCGAAAACCAGAGGATCCGTCTGCTGAAGCAGGGAGAAATACAGGCCGGAGAACCGCTGTTTGCAGTGGATACGTATGATACAGTGTGACAGAACCGCTGGGGACAGATAGGATGAATGATGGAATCAGAAAGTGCCGGGCATTATGCGCCGGCACTTTTTATCTGTTCGGATAATCGTTTCCAGTTTTCAAATTCCCGGTCCATATATCCTGCAATATCCATTTCATACACATCCTCCAGCAGTTTGCGGGAGGCAATCTCATTCATTGATCCGAATGCTTTCTGGTATCCATCCTTCATAAAAAGCACTTTGTCTGAGAACTGCAGTGCCAGATTGATGTCATGAAAGACACCGATCACAGTGTGATCACCGCTGTCAGACCATTTTTTCAGATGTTCGATCAGTTCCGTCTGCTGTTTGATATCAAGGTGATTGGTCGGTTCATCAAGCAGGATGATCTGCGGATCCTGAGCCAGAACTTTGGCCAGGAACACTCTCTGAAGCTGGCCTCCGGAAAGCTCGTTGATCTTGCGGTCAGAAAGATCTGCGAGACCTACAGTCTCCAGGCATTGTTCCACAGCCTCACGGTCTGCTTTGCCGGGACGGTCGGAAAAGGTCCTGCGGATATGCTGATAACGCCCCATCATAACCGTATCGTAGACTGTGTAGGCAAAATAGGTGCCGGAGAGCTGGCTGAACAGTGCGATCTTTTCTGCGATCCGGCGGCGCTTCATGGAACGGAGTTCGACACCGTCCAGACGGATGCTGCCGGTAAATGGTATCAGATTGCCCACTGCGCGCAGAAAAGTGGTCTTGCCGCAGCCGTTTGCACCCAGAATACACATATTTTCTCCTCTGTTCAGTTGAAATGAAATATTGTGAACGATTTCCGTGTCATTATATCCGGCACAGACATCACGAACTTCCAGCATGTCATTACCTCGGCTTTCTGTTAAAGTAAACGTATGCGAAGAACGGAGCACCGATCAGCGCAGTAACGGCACCTACCGGTATCTCACGGGGGGCCAGAATGGTTCGGGCAATCAGATCGGCCACCACCATAAATGTTCCTCCGAACATGGCGGAGGCAGGCAGCACCAGTTTATGACGTGGTCCGAAGATTTTGCGTACCACATGCGGTGCGATCAGATCAATGAAGCCGATGGCTCCGGCAAAGGCAACGGATGCACCGGTGAGCAGAGCAGAGAGACCGATCATCAGCAGTTTCATTCTGTGCAGTTCCACTCCGGCGGAAAGAGCCTCCTCCTCGCCAAAAGTCATGAGATCCATTTCTCTTGTAAAGCGCATCAGCAGAAAAATGCCGACCAGCGCGATCGGAAAGATCACCTGCACATCAGACCAGTGGATTGCCGAAAAGCTTCCCATCTGCCAGAAGGTCAGTTCCTTCATCCGGTCAGGAGCCAGTGCAGTCATCAGAGTCAGAATGGCATTGACGAACAGTGACAGTACCATTCCTACGAGAACGATAGTGTTGTTCTCCATATTCCGGTCAAAGTGCGTTGCCATTCCCATTGCCAGAAATACGGTTCCGAGACCGAAGATAAATCCGGCCAGAGGAAGGGAATAGGCGGAGGCGAAGGGCAGGGAAAAATTCAGCAGGATGACGAAAGCCGCACCGAGTGAAGCTCCGGATGAGACGCCCAGCGTGTAGCTGGATGCCAGCGGGTTGCGCAGCACGGACTGCATGACGACTCCGCTGGCCGCCAGTGCGGCACCTACCAGATAACACATGAGCACCCTCGGCAGGCGAATGCGCCACAGAATCGATACATTGTTTGCGGTAATTGAATCATTCAGCGGTGTGCCGAAAAGCTGATTTCCTATAATATTCAGATAGTCAGAAAGGCCGATGCTGACACTTCCTGTAGCTGATGCAAAGATGACAGCAGCTATGGAAACAGCTGCTGCCAGAATCATTTTTGTACGGGTTTTCATAATCATTATTTGCCGATAGCGGCATATTCCTCCGGGTAGACAGCTTTCGCCATCTGTTCTAATGCGTCTGTGATGTGATGGTTCGGCAGGGAGCTGGCTGCGTTATCAATTGCGTATACCTGCTGTTTTTTGACTGCTTCCACATTTTCCCATCCTTCGCGTGCCAGGATCTCTCCGATGGGATCCTCGATATAATTAACAATGGTCAGGATTACATCAGGGTTGGCTGCAAGAGCAGATTCTTCTGTTACGGAAATCCAGCCCTCCTGATCGGCAAAGACATTCTCTGCGCCGATCAGATCCAGCATTTCGTCAAGAAAAACTCCATCTCCGAAGCTGTAGATATACGGCAGGCAGGCAATTTCGAACATAACTCTTTTTTTCTCAGTGACAGTCTCTCCGATAGAACTGATTTCGCTGATACGGTCAGACATTTCTGCGACAATGGCCTCACCTTCTTCATTCATTCCAAAGCATTCGCTGATGAACAGGATGTCCTCCTGGATGGCGGCGATCGATTCGCTGGACGGAATCTGTGCCACACAGATACCGGCGGCCGTCAATTCGGAATACGGGTCATCTGCGCTCAGATAGCTCATTCCGGTGACAAAGACGATATCCGGATCAAGTGCAAGCAGTGATTCGCAGTCCGGTGTCATCATATCGAACTGCGGAAGATCTTCTGTGCCTTCGACATACAGCGGAGTCTGTGTATCGACTGCTACCAGCAGATCGGTGAGTCCCAGTTCCTCGAGTACCTGAGTGGTGGCAGGAGCCATGGAGACCACTTTGGTAATCTCTTCCGGTACGGTGATTTCATTCCCGGCACGGTCTGTGAGCGGCACAGATGCAGATTCCCCGGCAAATGCAGTGCATGCAAAAACGGTTGAGACAGCAACAGAGGCTATTGTTAATGCGATAAATCTGTTTCTGGTTTTCATAATGTTGTCCTCCCTGATGCGGTATGATTTTGCCAATAAAAAAGGCCATACCCATTCGGAGTATGACATGATTGTTATGCCATACCTTTAGTCCGAAGGTAATTCAGCATCTGCAAATGGCTGGTATCCTGACTCGAAACAAGGAGATACTTCGCCTTCCCGATAAAGCATCAGTGGCTGTGACTTTTACACCGGAAGTCTCCGAATTCATACAGTAGCGGTCCTGTCGGGGATTCTCACCCCGTTCCCGTCAGCCTGTAAAGGCTGAGTTCCATTTGCAGTCCCTTATTTATTTCTCCAATATGCTACCATATCTTTCGGCAGATGACAAGAAAAATCGTGAAGCCTGTGTGAATATGCAAAAATGCGATAGTGGGGAGCAGAGATGACAGCGCAGCCAGCGGGCCGATCCTGTTTACAGTTGAGAATGGTGGGATCGCAGCTGTCCAGCCAGCGAAATAGTTGAATAATAAAAATACAGAAAATGCGGCAGGAATCGATTCTGCCGCATTTTCTGTTGTGAAAAGTAATAATCTGCGGACAGAAGGGCAGAATATAGAACAGGATACAGGGAGAAGATGACTTATGCAAATGATTAAAATGAATTCAATGATCGTACTGCTTCCAATGATGACTTACCTCTATTTTTATCTGAAGCGCATTGTGACGCTGTTTTGGCCGAAGCCGACAGTCTGGCAGAAGTTCCTGATCATGGGAGCAGCTGCCGCCGTGACAATACCGGCCGGAAATCTTTATGGATTCTGGGCGATGATCCTGCTGCATGTGACCGGATTTGGTCTGGCCGTGGATGTGGCTGCGGCAGTGCTCAGATGGACCGCAAAGTCCAAAAAGGAGGAGCAATCCTGCCGATACAGAGAAAACATGTATCGGTATGTGGGGGAGATGCGACGATATGCAGGCAAATTGTACCGAAGCGGTCTGATACCGGTCCTTCTGACAGCCGCAGTGGTCTTTTACGGTTGGCTGAACATGCAGGCCGTGAGGAAAACGGAATACACAGTATACACGGACAAGGCGATCCGTAATGAGGGATACCGCATTCTGTTTCTGTCTGATCTGCATGCAGGAACGACAATGAATATGGAGAAACTGGAGGAAATCTGTGAAGAAATGGAGGAATCCCATCCGGATGCTGTAATACTGGGAGGAGATATCGTGGATGAGGGGACGACACTGACACAGGTACAGGATGTCTTTCGGTTATTTTCCGGAATTGACAGTACGTATGGAGTTTTTTATATATACGGAAATCATGACAAGGGAAGTTACGCAGAGGATTGCGACTATACGCAGGAGCAGCTTGCGGATGCAATTACGGAAAACGGAATTCGCATCCTGGAAGATGAAACAGAAATTCTGAATGCGGAACTGACCATTTCCGGAAGAAGAGACCGCACAGATTGCGCGAGGGCGGGAGTAAGCCGTCTGTCTTCCGGAAAGCTGCTGGACGGTCAGACGGAAACAGCGTATCACATCGTGGTGGATCATCAGCCGCGCAAATTTGAAGAAAATGAACAGGCATCCTTTGACCTGATGCTTTCAGGGCATACACACGGAGGGCAGATGTGGCCTGTAGGACTGCTCACGACGCTGACTGACAGAGACACGGTAAATTACGGCTATGCAAAAAAAGGAGAGCTGGATGTGATCGTATCCTCCGGAATTGCCGGCCTGGGTTATCCGGTGAGAACAGGGAAACATTGTGAATACGTAGTGGTGGAGATCAAGCCGGAGCAGAGAAGCAATGAAAAGTAAAAAATGTGGCAAATGCCACAGTTTTCCATTGCCATATTGGATATAATATAGAAAACAAAGGAAACAATAAAACAAAGGAAACAATAAAACAAAATAACTTCTCGGAATCTCAATGAATGAGATTCCAACTGAAAATTGACAACTGAATATCGTGCAGAAAAAGAAATTAACGAAAAATGGACATAAACATTGGACATAGTGGGTACTATGCCTTGAAAAATCTTATGAAGTCG
>JBGVDJ010000009.1:0-3152 GCA_045119335.1 Candidatus Choladousia sp.
GGAAAAGGGGTCATATTACGAAGGTATCAATGTATATGGGTACCTTCAACAGTATTACACTCTGGTCAAATACGAAAAAGAAGAACCATAGGAGGTAACAAGATGTTTGAGAAATTTGGAGAATTTGATTCGTTTGAGGAAATTAATCTGGCAGCAGAAGGTCAGTTTAATCAGGGAGACTTTGAAGCCCTCAAGAAGCTGGCAAAGGAAAATGGAATACCGGAGGATTTAACAGAGATGTACATTGCCGGTGATATTCCAGTTCTCTGCGATGCGGCCACGGCAGCAGCCGGGAAGATTGAAATGGAACTTAACGAAATCCGGAAGAAAAAGAAAGTGGATCCGGATATGGCGCAGGCGGTAGCGGATTACATGCTCAGCCGTGCTGACCGAGAAGAGGTTGCCAGACAGATCCGGAAAAAAGGGAAGACGATAGAAGGCTGCCTGGCGGTAATGTATGAGGCAGCAAAGAAGAAACCCAGGACTAACAATATGGCTGTAATTGCTCCGGCAGAAGGATTCAAAATTATCAGGGAGTACTACGAGAAATGAAAAAGAAATTGACAGAGCAGCTTCCGGTGCAGTCTTATACCTTAGATGGGGATGAGAAAAAGCTGGTAGAAAAATACATAAGAGGCAATCGTCATACGGATAGAGCTTTCATGAACATCTATGCTGTCACTTTGGACAGTATCCCGCATGTGATCGCAGATATTTATATCATATCCCGTGAAGAGATACCGGAAGAACTGCAGGAAGAAAGAATGCCGGCATATCGCTGGGTATTTGATGGAGAAAACGTTGGGACGGTAAAATTGAACAGGAGACGGAAATGGACAGATGCATATCTCCAGAAACTGATACGGAATGACAATAGTTCATGGTATGGAGAATTAGAAGAATACGTTCTGTTTCATCATCATACGGAAGAAGCGAAAAGACATCTGGATGAGTGGACAGAAAAGTGGAAGGCAGAACAGTATTTCTACAATCCAAAAGGAAACGTGATTCGTTCGATCGAAGAACTGATTGAGGCTGTCAAAACAAAAAAGAGTGACCGGAAAAACGAACTGGAGAGACTGCGCAGGCAAAAACAGTGGGAGCAGTTGGAAAACCTGAATGCAATCTCACGCTGGGTAAATCTGAGACTGCCGCAGTATCTGATCTACCGTCAAAAAAGAAATCATGGTCATGCATTTTGCACATCTTGCGGACGGAACTGGAACTATCAGAAAGAAGCAGAATATCCGCAGGGAGCAGAATGGTACAGGATGAATGAGACGTTCCGATGTCCCAGATGTGGTGTGGCGGTAACGGCCAAACCTGCTGGAAGATACCAGCAGATCAAAGATGTTGTGAATATCATTTATATCCAGCACACTGAGACCGGAATTGCAGTACGGTTTGAAGAGGCGGTAAGAACGACAGACTGGGATTCAATTATGGACATCGGAAACGTTAGATTTAGATATTTTACAGTAAAAGTGTATTACCTGCACGAAAGAGAGAAGCTGAAGAACAAAAGAAGAAAGCTGATGCAGAAAATCCGGAATGACCAGATTCGAATCAATAAAAATGGAATATGGCTTTATACAGCAAATCTGAAGCAGGCAACAGAAGGAACTGTATGGGGATATATGGATCTGCAGCTGCTGCCGAGCTGGGGAGAAACCATTGCTTATGTGCTCAATCTCCTGCGTTATCCGGGGTATGAAGCTTTGTATAAGTGCGGATTCTGGCACCTGCTGTATTCAGCAGCATGGACGGGAAATGATGGCACCCTGCATCCGCAGTGCAGGAAACTGCATGAAGTGCTTGGGATTCCAAGACAACGGCTGCACTGGCTCAGGGGTGTTGTAAAAACAGAGAATGTAAGTATGGCCATGTTGAGATTCATGCAGCACGAAGAAGAATATGGACAGCTGACAGCGGAACAGCTGCAATGGATCAACAGCAGGAGGGAACCAGGTGTGCTGATGCAGATCCTGCGTTATACAGGGAGATACACCCGCACGTTCAATTATCTGCAGAAAGGAAACAGCGATGTGACCTGGAGGGATTACCTGCAGATGGCTGAAAGGGATGGCCGAGATATGTCAGATGATATTGTGCTCTATCCGAAGAAACTTAAAGAAATGCATGACCGGCTGACAGAAGAAATAAACGGGGAAAGATTACGGACCGAGAGGGAAGCACTGGACAAAGAATATGCGCACATTGAGGAAATGGAAGAACGGGTCAACCGGATATTCGGGTATGAGTCGGAAGACCTGATCATCCGGGCGCCACATACAGCACATGAGATCATGGAAGAAGGACAAGCACTGCATCATTGCGTATATGCGAATGGATATCATAAACGAATGAACCAGGAAAAAACATTCATATTGTTCCTGCGAAAAAAACAGTGTCCGGAAATCCCGTTTTATACGTTGGAAGTTTACCCGAATGGAAATTTAAGCCAGTGTTATGGGGAATATGACCGAAAACCGGAATGGAATACCGTTGAACCATTTATTAAACGATATAAGAAAACACTTTCGAAAAAAGAATGGAAAAGAGGGTAGAAAATGAAAGAATATCATCAGATCACAATCACAGAATATTTAACCTGGAAGCAGGAGATTAAAGACAGGCTGAATACGACAGTCGATAATTTTATCGTTATTGGATACCGGCTGAAGCAGATCCGAGACAGCGAAGCTTATCGGAATGATGGTTATCCCAGTATGGGAGCATTTGTTCAGGCAGAGTACGGGCTGAATGAGGCAACAGCCAGCAAATTCATAAAGATCAATGACAATTACTCTGAGGGCGGAAACAGTATGTTCCTGCAGGAGAGATTCAGAGGATACGGATACAATAAGCTCTACGAAATGATTGCACTGCCGGAGCCGGACCGAAATCTGATCACAACAGACACCAGCGTAAAAGAAATCCGAGAGATTAAGCAATTCAACAAAGAATCAGCACAGACGCCGGCAGTAGATGCAGATGAGGAGAAAATGCTGAAACTGCTGCTTGCGGATAACCAGCAGGCATTTCATTGGATTATGTTCGGACAGGAAAAAGAATACATGGAAGATATCCTCTATGCATTGGCTCCGTCCGGCAGCAGGATGATCAGACAGGGAACCATGATGCTGTTCCTG
>JBGVDJ010000010.1:0-11094 GCA_045119335.1 Candidatus Choladousia sp.
ATTTCCGGTGCCGACTGTCGCCGCCAATGCGGTACAGACTGCCTGAAATGGGGTAAGTGCTCCATCTGCCGCATTTCCCTTGCTGAACATTCTTCCCACTGTACACTTCATTGCCTGCGGGAATTTCCGGATCTGGATAAAACCTGTGCTGATGCTGAGGTAAAGTCCTACACCGATAATGCAGATCATTGCCGGAATACCCCAGATGAAATTGTTTACTGCCTTGTTGATCGATTCAATCATCTGTAACATAATTTGTGTCCTTCCTCGTTATCTCATTGTATCACTCATATTTTTTACATATGTTAATGTACAAAAAAAGAGCCGTCAACACGACTCCGTTTGTCCAAAAAAAAAGCGCGAGACGGGATTCGAACCCGCGACCCTCGCCTTGGCAAGGCGATACTCCACCACTGAGCCACTCGCGCACATAAGATATTCATTTTAAAGAAAAAGCGCGAGACGGGATTCGAACCCGCGACCCTCGCCTTGGCAAGGCGATACTCCACCACTGAGCCACTCGCGCATATTGCTTTTTCTCTGTTCAACCGCTCTGTCGAACAAAATGTACTATACTACATCTTTCTTTTCATGTCAACACTTTTTTTGTTTTTTTTGTTTTTTTTATTTTGTTCAAAAAATATATTCAATTACATCATTTTAATTCCCCCTGAATTTTTTCACAATATATTAAAAATTCATCGTAAATACAGTAAATATATGGTATACTGTTTATACTTATTGAATTCTGGTCAGAGACCAGATTCAGTCCGGGATATCCGGACATAATATAACAACAAGGAGGAATACAAGTCATGGCATTAGTAACAACCACAGAAATGTTCAAAAAAGCATATGAAGGCGGGTACGCAATCGGCGCCTTCAATGTAAACAACATGGAAATCGTTCAGGGAATTACAGAAGCAGCCGGAGAACTGAACTCTCCGCTTATCCTTCAGGTATCTGCCGGTGCAAGAAAGTATGCAAACCATACTTACCTTGTAAAACTGGTGGAAGCAGCTCTGATCGAGAACGATATCCCGATCGCGCTTCATCTGGATCACGGTGCAGACTTCGAAATCTGCAAATCCTGTATCGACGGCGGATTTACTTCCGTAATGATCGATGGTTCCCACCACTCTTTTGAAGACAATATCGAACTGACAAGAAGAGTCGTAGAATACGCACATTCCAAAGGTGTTGTTGTAGAGGGTGAGCTGGGACAGCTGGCCGGCATTGAGGATGATGTCAATGTATCTGCAGAAGATGCAAAATACACCCATCCGGACGAAGTGGAAGAATTCGTGAGCCGGACAGGCGTTGATTCTCTGGCAATCG
This sequence comes from Candidatus Choladousia sp., assembly GCA_045119335.1. Classification (GTDB taxonomy): domain Bacteria; phylum Bacillota; class Clostridia; order Lachnospirales; family Lachnospiraceae; genus Choladousia. The sequence continues at coordinate 1,339 of JBGVDJ010000010.1, forward strand.
CAATCGGCACCAGCCACGGCGCATTTAAATTCAAGCCCGGCCAGAAACCGCAGCTTCGTTTTGATATTTTAGACGAAATTTCCAGACGTCTGCCGAACTTCCCGATTGTGCTTCACGGTGCATCCAGTGTTTCTCAGGAGTACGTTAAAATCATTCAGGAAAACGGCGGAAATCTGCAGGATGCAATCGGTATCCCGGAAGAGATGCTTCGTCAGGCAGCGAAATCTGCAGTCTGCAAGATCAATATCGACTCTGACCTTCGCCTCGCAATGACAGCAGGTATCCGTGAGGTTCTGTGGAACAATCCGGCAGTCTTTGACCCAAGAGAATATCTGAAGGTCGGTCGCGCAAACGTAAAGACTATCGTTGCTCACAAGATCAAAAATGTACTCGGCAGTGACGGCAAAGCCTGATTGCGAAACACATTCCTGGTATTCAGACACTGACAAGCGGGCTGGTGCAATCCACCAGCCCGCTTCTTTCCGCCTTCTTTTTCAATTTCATTCCCTCTTCTGTTTCGGAATGCGATTCCGGATTCCACTTTCGATTGCAGATTCCGATTTAAACTTCTGATTGCAGCTTTATCCTGCCCCTTACTTCAGCTGCTCTGTTTCCAGGCATATCTTCTATTCATAGTTCTATTCATAGTTCTATGCATAACTTACCTTCTGCTCTTTTACCTGGAGTGATGTGGAAAGCGCAGTATTCTCCTGGCCGCTCTTCCGATCAAATAACTGCAGTTTCATCTCCGTATCCGCCGCTTTTCCCGCACCCTTTCGGCACACGCTGAACAGATAGCCTTCCTGCACATCTGCATCAATCTTGATCATTTCAAGATCCACCCACAACTCCTCTGCCGCCGCCATAATATTCGCAGCCGCCATACCGGCCTCGAATGCCGCCTCAGTGCCATGTCGTCTGGCCGTCCGCTTCATTGAAAAATGAATCCAGTTTTCCCTCCGGCTGGCACGAATCCGATGAAATGATTTCGGATAACATGACTTCGCAAATGTCAGAAGTTCATCGCTCCAGTTCTCCCGGTTCTCTGTATAAATACAGGAAGACACAGCAGACGATCTGTCGGCTCTCCGATTCTCTTCCAGATATTTTTTATCCAGAGAAAGAGCTGCCGCGAACTGCCAACCTTCCTGCAGGGTCTCTGTAATGCCCTCCGGCACTGTATGCAGGACTGCCGACTCCATTCCGAGAAAATGGAGAAACGACGCACACTGTCCAGCCATATATCCCGCATTCAAACTGCCGGCATCTGTGCCATCTGTAAAGAACAGCAGGCTGCACGGTGTATCTGTCTTCCTGCTCTTCCCTGCAGTCCGCCCCATCATACGCAATGTTCCCCTGTAATTCACAACCGACCGTTCCGCTGTACTCTGTCCGGCATCATCTGCACCTGCCACACACATACGTACATTGCCGACCGCTTCCGGCAGTGTCAGATGCTCTGCATAGGCTGCAGCACGCTTCAGCGCATCCATCGCCGGCAGAACGGACCGGCTTGCCTCGATATCCTTTTTCTTTCCAATTCCTGCAAAAAAACTCATGTTTTATCTTCACCCGTGTGTTTTTAATATATGTTCATTCTTTTATTAACATCTTGTAACAGAATTGTAACATATCTCTTTTCAAATTTCCAGTCCTTTTTTACCAAATATAGAACTTTTTTTCTGATTCGCCCCAAATACAGCTTAAAATATAAAACACCCTTCGAATGTCGGAGTAAATCTCCATGATCCAAAGGGTGAAATAAATTACATTTTCATTAATTTTTCATTTCTCTGCCACACATCCAGGAAGATTACTTTGTCATACGACAATATTCTGCATCCAGACACCTTTTTTTACCAGAACGAATCCGATTACCGCCTTAATGATATCCAGTGACTGACACAGAATATACGTGGTCAGAATCGGCAGGCCTGAATATCTGCTCAGGAAGTATGCCACCGGAATACTGCAGATCCACATAAATCCGGCATCAAAGAAAAAGGTAATTCCTGTCTTACCGCCGGAGCGCAGCGTAAAATATGCAGAATGAAGAAATGCCTGCACCGGCATGAAACATGCTGCCACCATAATAAACCATGTTGCAAGAGAACGCACTTCATCCGTTGTATTGTAGATCTTCGGAAACAGAGGCGACAGGGCAATCAGGACAGCCCCGATGACAATACAGCTGGATACCGAGAAAAAGATCAGTTTTCGATCCGTGTCCTTCGCTTCTTCCATCTTTCCTGCTCCGAGCAGCTGACCTATGATAATAGACAGCGCACTTCCCATCGCGATCCAGATTACATTGCAGACATTTGAAATTGTTGTGGAAATATTCTGCGCTGCAATCACCTCGAGTCCGTATGTGGAATAACACTGTGTCAATGTGGCCATACCGACAGACCACAGCACCTCGTTCAGCATCAGTGGGGAACCTTTGACCACAATCTTCTGAACCAGTTCGCCCGGAACCTTCAGACTCCGGTATGCGCCGCGTATGAACTGAAGCTGTTCTGTTCTGCGGTGTGTCCAGACAACGATCACTCCGCATTCCACAAATCGTGAAACAACCGTCGCAATAGCCGCTCCGGATACACCGAGCTCCGGCGCTCCGAATTTACCGAAAATAAGTATATAATTCAGCACAGTATTAGTCACTACTGCCATGACACCTGCCCGCATGGGTGCCACGGTCTCCCCCATTTCACGCAATGTACTTGCGTAAACCTGTGCAAATGCATAGGGAACCAGACCGATCAGCATAATGCGCAGGTATTCCATACCATAATGCAGCGTCTCCTCAGCATTTCCGCTTCCGCTGCTGTCGTGCAGATACAGCGAAATCAGTTCTTCTCCCTTGAAGAACATCAGTGCCACACCGGCCAATGTCAGCAGAAGACACGATACAAGCTTGAAGCGGAATGTATCACGCATACCTTTCTTATTTTCATTCCCGAAAAACTGTGCACCAAATATTCCTGCACCTGATACCATTCCGAACACACTGATGTTAAATACGAACAGAAGCTGATTGGCCACTGCCACTCCTGACATCTGTTCCGTCCCCACACGCCCGATCATAATATTGTCGAGCATTGCCACAAAATTTGTAATTCCATTCTGAATCATGATCGGTACTGCAATGGACAGCACCATCAGATAGAATTTTTTATCTCCTATGAATTTTTTCATTTTTCCTCCCGCATTTGAGAATCCTTCTGTGTACCTGCCGTGATCCACACAGCAGGCATCGCATAGCAGATTTTCTCCGCACGCCCTGTACTTCTGCAAAAGGCTGCTCATAACTCACATTTTTATTTTTCAGCCTTCCAGCTGATCACCAAAACAGAAGTACCCGCTTTCTCATTGATCAGAAATTTCTTTTCCACGCGATAACCTTCTACCGAAACCGCCGCTTCTGCTGCAAACTGCGGTTCTGTGGAATACAGCACCAGAATCGCACCGTCTTTCAGATGTACCGGTACTTTCCGGAAGAAATCCAGATACAGCCTGCGTATTTCCTGTCTTGGCTTCGCTGCTGTCACCTGCGGCATATCGGTAATCACCTCATCAAACAGATACTCATGTTCAAATTCAAAAAAGTCTTTATTAATATAGTAGATATGGCATCCGTCGCGATCCGTATTATTCCGCGCGCGATCAATTGCCTCACCAAAAATATCAATTCCATACATCACTCCCGCCTGTACAGCATGGTGACGTTCGATCAGCATGGTACCAACTCCGCAGAACGGATCCAATATCTGTGCGCCTTCCTTCAGCCACGGCCGCGCCAGCTGGGCTGTCAGTGCAGCATTCACCGGAGTAATTGAGGATGCCACCGATTCTCTGCGATATGAAAAACGTCTGTCCGGAATTGTGTAAAATTTCAGCATCGGTGCAAATGTACCATCCTTTTTTGCCAGAAGACGCAGTTCCAGCTCATAATCCGCAACAGAATTGATCAGCAAACCATTCGAGGCCTTCTCCAGTGCATCCGACAGCTTTCTGATATATGTTCCCTTCTTCTCCGGAGCTATCCCGCTTTTCAGCTCTACCCGAAACAGAAACGGCCCGTCCCCTTCATGAAATTCCTCCGCCATTGCAGCTACAGCCGGCGCTGCGATCCTGCCCGTCTCTTCCGGATCGTCTGCCTTAAGAGGACGCGTCACAAGCGGAAAAAGCATCTCTCCATACGTCCGAATTGCCAGAAGATCCTTCACCCTGGCGCCTTTTACACGCAGACCGCCTGCCAGCAGTTTCACTTCGCCCTTCCCAATCTGACGCGCCGTCACTTCTCTCTGACATCGATTAGTTACCAGAATCACATCCGTTTCCACCTTCTGACCTATGAACTTATGGCGCCGCACTCTGCGATATTTCATCACAAGTGACTGCAGCATGTGGATTTCTTCCGAAACATGCTTCTGTTCTTCGATCGTCACTTCCCTGCTGCGCAGTTCTTCGAGCCGGGCTTCCATCTGCGAAACATAAGTCCGATAATCCATGCCAGACATTGCTTTCAGATAATCAGCCCGCACAAATCTCGTCTCTTCTTTCTCATATGCGGCAAAAAGAACCGGAAGCACATCCTCCGATTCCAGCTGTCCGAGAATCAGTGCCGCATTCCTGCGCACTTTCGGGTCATTATCTTTCAACAGCCTGCATAGTACGGAAAAATCTCCGCCCAGCAGATATGCAAAAGCTCTCCTGTTCTTCTCCTCTTTTAACTCCTCACGAAGACCGATCAGACTGACTCTGACCTCCTCGCCGGCAACTATCTTCTCATAATATTTCCTGATCATGCAACCCTCATCGTCCTATCCTGATACAAACTCACACATTTTCCACCGGATATCCCTCACCGGTTCAACAGCCGCTCCGCCACAGCCTCCGCAGACATCACTGCTGTTCGGCTGCAGCCTCCTCACACTCGGCTATATAATCCATGACATCATCACGGAATTTTTCCCACTTGTCTTCATTCTGTACATAATACAGCGGGCACTCCTTACCCGTAACATCATAATGCCGGATAATATCCTCTCGATCCAGTTGATACTCTCCCACCAGCCACGCCGTCAATTTCACACAGGACTCATATGTCTCCACAGTAAAACGTCCTGTATCATCCAGATGACAGTTTTCAATAGAAACAGAGCAATCATTCACCTCATTCGATGCATATGCAATCTCTCCCGGCGGCACACACTCAATGATTTCTCCCTCCGTTCCTACTATAAAATTAGAGCTCATTGAAGTATCCTGCAGATCCTTCAGACTCTCAAAATAGTCGTGGTTCTGCTGAGCCGTTGTTTTCGGATTGCCCAGATAATGAATCACAATATACTTAATTTCCTTTGTCTCTTCCCCAGGCCTGGAATAATCATTGATCGTCAGAAGCTGCTCATCGATCTCCGGCCGCGGTACAACATTTACGTACGGCGGTTCCGTCTCGAACGGAATACTTATTGTCTCATCGATCAGTGAATCCACCTCTGTATCATGCTTCGGGAGCACGCGCAGCAAAAGTCCTACCGCCGCTGTTATCACAATCAGCACAAGCGTCCATATCACAACGTGATCCCACCTGATTTTCCGTGGTCCTTTTTCGTTCTGTTCCATATGTACCTCCGGCAGTTCGAATCCCTGACAGAACTCTGAATGCATACATATGCTTTGCCATTTTCTGCCAGCGGCTGGATCCGGTTTCGCCTTTTATCCTTTAAAATACTGTAGTTTCAACCTTTTTCAGTATACAATATTTTATGTTTCTTCGCATCCCCTTTTTTCGAAAAAAGCGTCTGTTCACCATATTTACACAAAATGCAAAAAGTTTTTCCCGTATAACCAAAAAACCACAGGAAACTGTGTCTTACAGTGTCCTGTGGTTCGTGATAGCTATGTCCTCTCTACTCTCCGCGCTTCAGCCGCATTCCCTTCTACTGCTCTACGCTGTAGTTCGGAGCTTCCTTCGTGATATGAATATCATGCGGATGAGACTCTTTCAGAGACGCTGCGGAAATCTTGACAAATCTGCCGTTCTCTTTCAGCAGATCAATTGTCGGAGTACCGCAATATCCCATACCGGATCTCAGACCGCCGAGGAGCTGGAATACAGTATCCTCCACGCTGCCTTTGTAAGCAACACGGCCTTCCACACCTTCCGGAACAAGTTTCTTCGCATTTGTCTGGAAATAACGATCCTTACTTCCGTTCTCCATAGCTGCGATTGATCCCATACCACGGTATACTTTGTACTTTCTTCCCTGATACAGTTCAAAGGTTCCCGGACTCTCGTCACATCCTGCGAACAGACTTCCCATCATGCAGACATTCGCACCTGCTGCAATCGCCTTTGTAACATCTCCTGAGTACTTGATTCCTCCATCTGCGATGATCGGAATACCATATTCTTTAGCCACACTATAACAGTCCATAACTGCTGTAACCTGCGGAACACCAATACCTGCAACGACACGTGTCGTACAGATAGATCCAGGTCCGATACCCACCTTAACTGCATCAACACCGGCTTCGATCAGAGCCTTTGTTGCCTCACCTGTAGCCACATTACCTGCAATCACCTGCAGATCCGGGAAATTCTCCTTGATCATTCTGACGCAGCGCAGCACATTCGCAGAATGTCCGTGTGCACTGTCAAGAACAACAACATCCACCTGTGCCTCAACAAGAGCTGCCACACGATCCAGCACATTTGCTGTAATACCTACAGCCGCACCACACAGCAGACGACCCTTGTCATCCTTTGCGGAATTTGGATATTTTATCTGCTTTTCAATATCTTTTATTGTAATAAGACCCTTCAGATTGTAGTCATCATCTACGATCGGAAGCTTCTCTTTTCTCGCTTCTGCAAGAATCTTCTTTGCTTCCTCCAGAGTAATGCCCACCTTTGCGGTAACCAGTCCCTCAGATGTCATAGACTCCTTGATTTTCTTTGAAAAATCCTCTTCAAACTTAAGATCACGGTTCGTAATGATGCCGACCAGCTTACCGTTCTCTGTAATCGGAACACCTGAGATGCGGAACTTGCCCATCAGATCATTTGCGTCAGCCAGTGTATGCTCCGGAGAAAGATAAAACGGATCTGTAATAACTCCGTTCTCAGAACGTTTTACCTTGTCCACTTCCTCTGCCTGCTGCTCGATAGACATGTTTTTGTGAATAATACCGATACCACCCTGTCTGGCCATCGCGATTGCCATTCTGTGCTCGGTAACCGTATCCATGCCTGCACTCATCATCGGAATGTTAAGTTTGATTTTTTTTGTGAGCCAGGTAGTCAGATCCACCTGATTCGGAATCACTTCTGAATAAGCCGGAACAAGCAGCACGTCATCAAATGTAATTCCATCGCCAATAATTCTTCCCATGACATTTCCTCTCTTTCTGAATAAGGTCTTTCGTATTTTGTGCTATAGATACATACTCTAACAAATTCGTTTTTCAATGTCAACCACTGATTTTAACAAATTCTTTATACAAGATTTACTTTTCTCGGAGCGATTCTGCGAATATCAGCAATAATTGCATCATCGATTTCCACTTTGATCATCACCTGACCCTGATCCTGATTAAACACCATAATGTATTTCTTCACATCCGGATCACCTGAGGTGAAATCCTTTACTCTGGCTCCGCTTTTGTTCAGATAGCTGTCGAGTGCATGAGATTTCTCCGGTGCAAGAATCTCCAGCTCTGCCATATCAAAATCACCGACTCTCTTTCTCTTCTGCTTTGAATAGATTGCATCAATATCAAGGCTTCCATTTACATACAGATACTCATACTCCACATCCAGCTTCGGTCCTACAAAAAAAGCCAGCAGTCCAAATGCGATCGCTCCGATCAGAAGAAGCGGCATGATAAGTCCGCCCACCAGACACAAAACTGTCATTACCGTCAGCATACTCTTGAGGAATCTGCTTCCTAACGACATCTTTTTCTTAACCAGAATCTCTCTGTACATATCACTCATAATTTTTCCTCCGGATTCGTTTCTGTTTTTGTATTCTCCGCCCTACTGTGCGGTTGAATCTGCCACTGCTTTCTGCGGTTCCGTAAAAAGATACTCAAAAAAGTCATCGCATAGATTCAGATGCTCGCCATTAAGAACAACGGCACCATAGTACGTATCATCGCCATACGCATTGTACTGCTCCAGTATCGGTGAGCCGGTCAGATCCAATCCCTGCATCGCTTCAGTACCTTCTCCCTGCACCAGCAGGTCCGCCCATTTCTCCATCTGTTCCGCTGACAGGACATCCGACAGATCCGCAAAATACTCCATTTCACTGTATCTCTCATAGGACTCTCTGTCCAGGATCAGAATGTCCACCTCTGCCGCGGAAATCAGCGCAGTAAACTTCGTCTGTGCAGCAATACCATACTGTGAAGTCGTATCCGTCAGATCCAGTGAAGCATCAACTGTCACGACATCGTCCTCACCAAGTCCGCCGATATACTCGCCAAACCCGGCAGCAATCTGATCCGTATCAATCTCGAAACTGTTGCTGTTCAGAAGATATACATTCAACAGCTGTTTGAGCTGCAGATTGTGATAGATGTTAACTCCTATCACAATGACAAATATAACACCGAATATTGCGGCCATCAGCGGTTTGTAGTAGTCCCATATGTAGCCAAACCTCTGTCCCCACGTGAGCTTTGACAGCTTTTCCAACTCCTCCCGTATGATTTCCTTCAGTGTCTTTTTATCATCCATTCCGGTACTCCTTCATACGTAAGTCTTAAAGAAGATTGTAACATAAATGAGGGTAAACGTCCATTGTTTACCCTCATTTTATAAATTTTTTAGGAGGTGTCGGGCTTTCGCCCTATAAAAACAGAGCCTGCGGCACCCTGCCTTAACCCCGCCGTGCACAGCTCGATTCCGCTTCGCTCCTTCTCGCTGTCGGGCTTTCGCCCTATAAAAACAGAGCCTGACAGCCATGCCCGCAAGCGGTCATGGCTGTCATACTCTGTTTTTGCACGGCTCAATGCTTTATCACATCATTCCCATTCCCTGGTTGGCCGGCATTGCCGGGGTGTCTTCTTTAATAATGCCTACTACAGACTCTGTTGTCAGGAGTGTGGATGCCACACTTGTCGCATTCTGAAGAGCACTTCTTGTAACCTTTGCCGGATCAAGGATACCTGCCTTAACCATATCTACATACTCTTCCTTGTATGCATCAAATCCAACACCTACTTCGGATTCACGAACCTTATTGATAATAACTGCTCCTTCCAGACCTGCATTTGCTGCAATATGGAACAGCGGAGCTTCAAGAGCTTTCAGAATGATCTTGGCACCTGTCTTCTCATCTCCCTCAAGAGTATCAGCCAGCTTTGCGATCTCCTTTGTTGCATGAATGTATGCAGAACCGCCTCCTGCGATGATTCCTTCCTCTACAGCTGCTCTTGTAGCTGCCAGAGCATCTTCCATACGAAGCTTAGCTTCCTTCATCTCTGTCTCTGTTGCTGCACCTACACGGATAACTGCTACACCGCCGGCCAGTTTAGCCAGACGCTCCTGCAGCTTCTCTTTGTCAAACTCGGACTTGGTAACTTCGATCGTTGCCTTGATCTGAGCAATTCTTGCCTGAATAGCATCCTTATCGCCCATACCGTCAACGATGATTGTGTTCTCTTTCTGAACCTTAACGGATTTTGCACGTCCGAGCATATCCAGAGTTGCATCCTTCAGTTCCAGACCAACTTCCT
>JBGVDJ010000011.1:0-59951 GCA_045119335.1 Candidatus Choladousia sp.
CGGTTATTTACTGCCTGGACGGCACCCTTCACGATTTCTGCCGGGGCATTGTCACCACCCATGGCATCGACAACTACACGGACTTTTTCACTCATATCATTTCCTCCAGTTTTTCTATACACAACTATACTAAACATCATAATAAAAAGCAACAGAAAATTCCATAACTTTTTAGGCAGAAAACATAAAAGGCATCTTTTACAAGATGCCTTTACGTACTACATAGAATTAATCCATTGCAATGATTTCTTTTTTGTTGTATGTTCCACAAGCCTTGCATACTCTGTGCGGAAGCATCAGCTCGCCACATTTGCTGCATTTTACAAGAGTCTGAGCGCTCATTTTCCAGTTTGCTCTTCTCTTATCTCTTCTAGCTTTGGAAGATTTATTTTTTGGACAGATAGACACGGTTACACCTCCTTAAAATTACTGAAAATATCAAGGATTTTTGCCATTCTTGGATCCAAATCTGTTCGTTCACAATCACATGAGCCATCATTCAGATTCTGTCCACAGGTGTTGCAAAGTCCTTTACAGTCCTCTCGGCAGAGTACCCTCTCCGGCCAGACCAACAATGCCTCATCGTGAACCAGCTGATCCACATCCAGGTTATATCCATCAATATATTCTTTCTCATTCAGATCCAGCTCAAGCTCGAACCGAATCTCAAGTCTGCTGCTCATAGGCTTCAGACAACGCGCACACGGAATACGTATCTCTATATCCACGGAGCCATTTAAGAGCAGCTTCTTTTCTCCCTTGTTCTCCACACGGAGACTGACAGGAGTCTTGTCTGTAATCTTAAAATTCCCGAACTTATAAGACAAATGCTTCAGTCCGAACTCGACTTCGCGGTGTATCACCTTGCCATCGTTTAAAATCACTTCAGTAAGGTCCAACAAGACATATACCTCCTAACGCACTTCTCAAATTATAACTGGCAGTTTTTGATTTGTCAACAGATATTTTCGCAAAATGTGGCAGAAATATACGTTTTTATGTAAACGGATTTTCCGGTCAGCATCAGCAAATGAGGGCCGACAGACTGCGGCCCTCCTGTTATGATCTCTGCAACAATATTCTGCTGTGATCAGCAATTATACCAGTGCAACTGTCTCGCGGCAGATAGCCAGCTCTTCGTTTGTCGGGATAACGGCAACCTTAACCTTGGAATCCGGTGTGGAGATCACACAGTCATCACCGCGTTTGCTGTTTGCTTCTGCATCAAGAGCAATTCCGAGATATCCGAGATATCCCATAACCTTCTCACGTACGATTGCAGCATTCTCACCGATACCGGCTGTGAATGCGATCGCATCAACACCATTCATGGCTGCCACATAGGAGCCGATGTATTTTGCTACGCGGTAGCAGAATACTTCCATGGCTGCTGCTGCATACTGATTGCCTGCATTCATTGCTTCCTCAAGGTCACGGAAGTCACTGGAAAGTCCCTTGGATACACCGAACACACCGGACTTCTTGTTCAGTACATTCATAACACCTGCGATATCCAGGTTCTCTTTCTTCGCGATGAATTCCATGATAGCCGGATCCATATCACCGGAACGTGTTCCCATTACAAGACCCTCGAGCGGTGTAAGACCCATGGATGTATCTACACACTTGCCATTCAGAACAGCAGAAATAGAAGCACCATTTCCAAGATGAGCAACGATCACCTTGCTGTTGTCCTTGTCCAGACCAAGGAACTCGATCACATGCTTGGATACGAAGCTGTGGCTTGTTCCGTGGAAGCCGTATCTTCTTACTTTGTACTTCTCATAATACTCATACGGAAGTCCATACAGATATGCTTTCTCCGGCATTGTCTGATGGAATGCTGTATCGAATACTGCGACCATCGGCACACCCGGCATCAGCTCTGCGCAGGCATTGATACCGATCAGGTTAGCCGGATTATGAAGCGGTGCAAGGTCGTTGCACTCTTCGATCGCTGCAAGCACCTCATCATTGATCACTACGGAGCTTGCAAACTTCTCGCCGCCGTGTACGACTCTGTGTCCTACTGCATTTACTTCAGAAAGGCTTGCAATGGCACCTGTCTTTTCATTTACGAGTGCATCCAGCACCATCTGGATCGCCTCTTTATGTGTCGGCATCGGAGCCTCTGTAACTTCCTTATCACAGCCAGCCTTCTGGTATGTAAGTCTTCCGTCGATTCCGATTCTCTCGCACAGACCCTTTGCCAGAACTGCCTCTGACTCAGAGTTGATAAGCTGGTATTTCAGAGATGAACTACCGCAGTTGATAACTAATACGTTCATGATATATTCCTCCGGATAAATTTAAACTGAATGATACGGCAGCCGCTGCGATCCGTTTCGCAGACTGCGCCGCAGCGCTTCACTGTTCTGCTTATTTGTCTTCTGCCTGGCACTGTACAGCTGTGATAGCTACTACACCAACGATATCATCTGCAGAGCATCCTCTGGACAGATCATTGACCGGTTTCGCGATACCCTGTGTAACCGGACCGTAAGCTTCTGCCTTTGCAAGTCTCTGAACAAGCTTGTAACCGATATTTCCTGCATCCAGGTTCGGGAATACGAGAACGTTAGCCTCTCCTGCAACTGTGCTGTTCGGAGCCTTGGACTTACCTACGCTCGGAACGATAGCTGCATCAAGCTGCATCTCGCCGTCCAGTTTCAGGTTCGGATACTGCTCTTTTGCGATTCTTGTAGCCTCTACTACCTTGTCCACAAGAGCGTGCTTTGCACTTCCCATTGTGGAGTGAGAAAGCATAGCAACCTTTGCCTCTTCACCAACCAGGAGTTCAAAAGACTCTGCAGAAGATGCTGCGATAGCTGCCAGCTCTTCCGGATTCGGATCCTGTACAAGACCGGAATCAGCAAATACGAATGCGCCGTTTGCACCGTACTCACAATCCGGAACGATCATCAGGAAGAATGCGGATACAAGCTTTGTACCCGGTTTTGTCTTCAGGATCTGCAGACACGGACGAAGTGTGTCAGCTGTGGAGTGGCAGGCACCGGATACCATACCGTCTGCATCGCCCATCTTGACCATCATTACACCGTAGTACAGATACTGGTTCAGGAGGATCTCCTTAGCCTGCTCCGGTGTCATGCCCTTCTTGGATCTCAGCTCAACGAGCTTGTCAATATATCCCTGTGTCTTGTCGGATGTAGCCGGGTCAACGATAACAGCGCCTGAGATATCGAGGCCTTCGCTGCCCTTTTTGATAGCTTCTTCGCTACCTACAAGAATAATATTAGCGATGTCTTCTGCAAGGATCTTTGCAGTAGCTTCGTATGTTCTTCTGTCTTCTGTTTCCGGTAATACGATTGTCTTCTTGTTAGCTCTTGCTTTTGCTTTCAGAATGTCAATAAATGCCATGATTCATGGACTCCTTTCACTTATGTTTACGCCGCAGGTAAGACCTGTCTTCGCACTGCTTTCATTATACTCCAATTTCTTACAGCGGACAAGATGAAATTTACGTTGCAGACTGCTTTTTTGTCTGCTAAAATGGCAATAATTTGTATTGTATTGAATTTAAAACACAATTTCTTGCGAAGGAGCATCCACATGAAAACTGTCGGAATCATTGCGGAATACAACCCGTTCCACACAGGACATGAATATCATCTGAATATTGCAAAGGAACTGACCGGAGCCGACTATGCTGTCGTTGTCATGAGTCCCGACTTTGTACAGCGCGGGGATCCGGCCTTTTTTGATAAATACACCCGCACACGCATGGCACTTGCCTGCGGAGCCGATCTGGTGCTCGAACTGCCGGTCTGCTATGCCGCCGGCAGCGCGGAATATTTTGCGGAAGGCAGCACAGCGATACTGGATAAAATAGGTGTCGTGGATACCCTGTGCTTCGGAGCAGAAAATGACAATATCAGACTGTTTCATATTGCGGCGCATATTCTGAAGGAGGAGCCGGCACAGTTCAGCCGTTTCCTTCAGGATAGCCTGAAACAGGGCATGACGTTTCCGCAGGCACGGAGTGCTGCGCTGATTTCTTATACCAGTTGTTTATCTGCCGGTTTCTTATCGGAGCCATTATCGGATTCTTCTGAATCAGAACGGATCAAAAAGTCCGGCAGGCCCGGAATACGCACGGAATACCGGATGAATCCGCCCGATCCTGAGCTGATTCAGGAACTGTCGCACTTTCTCGAAACACCCAACAACATTCTGGGTGTTGAATACTGCAAGGCTCTGCAGAAACGGCTCAGCCGGATCATTCCGGTTCCAGTCGAACGGACAGGGAATTCCTACAGCAGCCGCGCTCTGTCAGGGAAACACTGCTCTGCTGGCGCACTGCGCGAAGGAGTGATCAGTTCCTCTTTGATCGAACACCGGACAGAAGGACGCTTCGGACACGGAGCGCTGAGACGTGAATATATTCTGAATGAGAATCAGCAGAAAAAGCTTTTTTCCTATATCCCGGAGGATTGCCGGATGTTATTCAGCGAGGCATGCAAAACACCCGTAGTGCCGGAGGACCTGCTGCCGGCTCTGAAGCTCCGGCTGCTTGACAGTACGGCTGCATCCGCCTCTCTTCGCGGCATACTGGACCTCTCTTCCGCTCTGGCAGACCGCATCGCGAATCTGCGTTTTTCCTGTATCGGAAAGACTTATGAGGAAATTGTAGCAGAGCTGAAGACAAGACAGCTGACAGAAACACGCATCCGTCGTGCTCTGCTGCATCTGATCCTGAATATCCGGACGGATGAGACAGAATCGTTCCGCAGCAATGGCACAGTATCCTATGCACATGTGCTTGGATTTCGAAAAGATGCTGCTCCTCTGCTTCACAGGATCAAGAAAGAGAGCGACATTCCGCTCATTACAAAGACAGCCGGGGCTGCCCGGCTGATCCCGGAAGCTGCACTTCCAATGTGGGAAAAAGACCTGTATGCTTCACATTTTTACCGCAGCATCCTGAACAGCCGGTATGGAATTCCGTTCCGGACGGAGTATGAGATCAGTCCTGTTATCATCTGATTTCCGATAAACTGATCGCTGTACTTCGAAAATATCTGCTAAAAGGGATTCCATCCTCATGCCTGCCGGAACATGGTCCTGCGGAACCAGTTCATAAAAACAGGCCATATTTTCAAAATAAGTGCAGAGACATATTTTACGACCAGTGCAGTAGCTGCAACGATGACCAGATATACTGCAAGACGGTTTGTGTATGACGTATCCGGCAGGATTTTTTTCATCGCATGGCTCCAGAAGCCATGGCTTATATACAGATCAAAGCTGAAGGCACCAAGCCAGGAAATTACAGGATGATTTAACCAGTCGTGCCAGATGGTCTGTTCACTGAAACTGATCACTACACCGACTGCCAGCACAAATGCCATCATAATATAGAGCAATGTACTTATCCTGTCATATGACTGCCAGAATACAATACCGTAGCAGCCAAATGCAATCACCGCCATAGCTGTTTTAAACACACCGGTAGTTTTCAGATTTTTCAGCTTCTGCGCAGGGAGATAACATGCACAGCCCAATGCGATTTCTGCAAATGCTCTCAGAAGTCCCTTCCGGATAAAGCCGACAGATGCAGACGGTGTACTGAAGCCGGACTCTATATTTGTGTACACGTATCCGTATAGAAACAGAACAATAAGCGGTGCAGCCAATGTCAGGAAATTCTTTTTATACCTCAGCAGGATCGGATAATAAATCGCCATAACAATGAGCATTGCAGAGAGATACCAGGTTACATGATTCACACGGAAAACATCTCCGCCCAGAAATCCGGCCATATTAAGGAACAGCAGTTCAAAAATACCGTAGCATGCTTTCCTGAGTGCTGCGAATACTTCCGTATTTCGAACAATAAATGACTCTACCACAAAAGCAATGACCCAGGCTACATAAACATCCGGCATGAGCCCCCTGATTTTTTTCCATATAAATTTAACCGTCAGCTGTCCGACCTCCCCGGTTGAATCAGAGTTTATTTTCATGGCGGAATGAACCATTAAATAACCTGAAACGATAAAGAAAAAGGCTACGCCGATCGCTCCTCCCGTGAATATTTTCTCACTGCCTGCATTTACAAAATTTTTGCTGTGAAATACAACGATCAGCACGGAAAACAGAAATTTTAATAAATCAATTTCACCATTTCTTTTTTTCATAACAAAATTTTCTCCTGTACAACATTCTATTCTTCCGCTGTAAGCAAAAAACAGACTGCAGCTCAAAAACTCCAGTCTGTTCTTCCCGTTTCTATCCATTTATCTGCTGCTGCTAATTTTTAAAGCTGTGAATCGGAGCCGGAATACGTCCCTTTCTGCTGACAAATGCCTCACAGGAATACTGGTTGACCGGCATGATCGGTGCATAACCCAGGAGGCCGCCGAACTCTACCATCTCGCCTACCTCTTTGCCGATAACCGGAATGATACGCACTGCCGTTGTCTTCTGGTTCACCATACCGATCGCCATCTCATCTGCAATGATACCGGAAATCGTAGATGCCGGTGTATCTCCCGGAATCGCAATCATATCCAGGCCTACGGAGCAGACACAGGTCATCGCCTCAAGCTTTTCAAGTGTCAGAGCGCCTGCCTTGACTGCATCGATCATACCCTGATCTTCGCTGACAGGAATGAATGCACCGCTCAGACCGCCCACATAGGAGGATGCCATAACGCCGCCCTTCTTTACCTGGTCATTCAGCAGAGCCAGAGCTGCCGTGGTTCCCGGTGCACCTGCATACTCCAGACCAATCTCGCAGAGAATGTCTGCCACACTGTCACCGATCGCCGGTGTCGGTGCAAGAGAAAGGTCGATGATACCAAACGGAATGCCAAGTCTTCTGGACGCTTCCTGCGCAACCAGCTGACCTACTCGGGTTACTTTAAATGCAGTTTTCTTGATCGTCTCGCAAAGTGTTTCGAAATCAGCGCCGCGTACATGGGTCAGAGCGTGCTTTACAACACCCGGGCCGCTGACACCGACATTGATGATCGCATCAGCTTCTGTCACACCGTGGAAAGCACCTGCCATGAATGGGTTGTCATCCGGCGCATTGCAGAATACCACGAACTTCGCGCAGCCAAGAGAATCCTGCTCCTTCGTAAGCTCTGCAGTCTCCAGAATCATTTTGCCGATCAGGCGAACTGCATCCATGTCGATACCGCATTTTGTGGAACCTACATTTACAGAACTGCAGACACGCTCCGTCTGAGCCAGTGCCTGCGGAATGGAGCGGATCAGATATTCATCTGCCTTTGTCATTCCCTTGGACACCAGTGCAGAATATCCGCCGAGAAAATTCACTCCCACTTCCTTTGCAGCACGATCCAGCGTCTTTGCAATCGTCACAAAATCTTCTGCACTTTTGCAGGCACTTCCGCCTACCAGTGCAATCGGAGTAACGGAAATTCGTTTATTTACGATCGGAATTCCATACTCTTTTTCAATTTCCTGACCGGTAGAAACAAGATTCTTCGCAACCGTAGTGATTTTACGGTAGATATTTTCATTCAGCTTATCCAGGTCTGTATCGATACAGTCGAGAAGGCTGATGCCCAGTGTAATAGTACGGACATCCAGATTCTCCTTTGTAATCATCTTATTCGTTTCATTTACTTCCCAAATGTTAATCATAACGTCTCCTTGTCAGGCTGCACAGCCATTTTTTCCTATTGTCAATATCCTTCCTGTCTTCCGCAATCGCTTACGACATTCTTTTGTCCAACGATCAGATACGGTGCATCATGTTAAAGATATCTTCATGCTGGCAGCGGATCACCAGATTGTTTTCTTTTCCCAGTGCATCCAGCTCTTCTGCAATCTGACCAACCTTCTTCGGAGACTGATTTGCATCAGTAACCATCATCATATTGAAAAATCCCTGTACGATCGTCTGTGAAATATCAAGGATATTTACATTGTTCTCTGCAAGATAGGTACAAACCTTTGCAATAATACCAACTGTGTCTTTTCCTACTACTGTAATGATTGTCTTTTTCATAGTTCTCTTTCCTTTCGGTTTATGGAGAATGCAGTGCATCCTTCTATTTGTACATCAAAATCTTTCTTCTGTTTACTTTATGTAACGCTTTTATACCGCGATCATCTGCGACGGCTCATCCCTTTTTGCGATCTGGATCAGGAAATCATCTGCCCTGAACGGATTGTCTCCCATGGTGATCTCCGCACAGACCGTTGCCAGAGCAAGAGCTTCATAGTTGTTTTCCCTGCTCAGGTGACCGAGAAACACCGCCTTCATTTTATCATGAAGGATTTCTCCCAGCAGCCGTCCTGCGTTTTCATTGGAGAGATGTCCGCGGCGTCCCAATATACGCTGCTTCAGGTAATAAGGATAAGAACCCACCTGCAGCATATTAATATCATGGTTCGATTCCAGAAGAACAGCGTCCAGATTTCTCAGATGATCTATAATATAGTCATCGTAGAATCCAAGGTCCGTTGCCACGGCCACTGACCTGTCCTGATGGGTAAAACGGTACGCTACCGGCTCCGCTGCATCATGAGACACCTTAAACGGCAGGATGTCAATATCACCGATCTGCAGATGCTCATCCGCTGTCACAGTATGAAACAGCGACTCATCCACTTTTCCCAACATACACTGACAAAACATCGCATCCTTTGTCCCGCAGGAGGAATATACCGGAATTTTGTACTTCCGTGCCAGAACACCAAGTCCCTTGATATGATCTGAATGCTCATGTGTCACAAAAATTGCATCCAGTTCCTCCGGCTTCCTGTCTATGGCTTTCAGCCCCTCGGTCACCTTTTTTCCGCTGATGCCGGCATCAATCAATACGCTGGTATGCTCCGATCCTATAAAAATACAATTGCCGCTGCTGCCGCTGGCAATACTGCAAAAATCCATCTTTTATCAATCCTTTGTTTTCCTGTTTTCCAATAAACTCTTGTTCATAACTTCTGTAATATACACCAGTTTTTGTTTTTGGTCAATACAGGTCCTCATCCGCAACACAGAAAATCTGTTTGGCAATGCACTATTTTGCGACTTTCTTTTTGGAAATCGTACTGTAAGCACCATATATGCGTTTTCCCGCAGAGTCAATCTTATATGCGCGCACCTTTACATAATAGGTCTTTCCAACCGTCAGATTCTTCAGCGTCTTTGTAGTACCTACGGTAATGGAAACAGATTTTTTATTATGCGTAAAGCTCTTATTCGTCGCGTACACGATCTGATATCCGGTAATTCCTGACATTTCCCCTATTGTAACTTTCAGTTTTCCGCTTGCCGAATTTTTAAGGGATGTAATGGATGCCTGACCAATGCTGATCTTCTTCCAGCGCGCATACAGCGTATGCGCCGTACTCCTGCTCACTTTGGTGGATGAGATCACCCTGGAGCCTCCCGTTTTCGCCGTATACCATCCAAGGAAGGTATAGCCCTTTCTGGTCGGTGACGGCAGCGTTCCATATTTTCCGGTATAAGAAACGGTTTGGGATGACTTTGACACCGAGCCGCCATTCGCATTGAAGGATACCTTTACCTGCTTGGCCGTCACAGTGATCGTTTTTGTAATTGCTTTTTCTTCGTAACCTTTAAAATACAGCTTGACTTTCGCCGTTCCTGCACCAACCGCTGTTATCCTGCTTCCGCTGACCGTGATCACATCCGTATTCGTGGATTCAATTACCGGGCCGAGATATTTGATCTGTTCGCCGTTCCAATATACTTTGATATTGGTCGTACCCCCTACTTCCAGTGAAGATTTTCCGACCTTCATGGAGACAGTTCCATAGGCATCGTTTTTTGCCACAACAACTGTTCTGGATTTCGTCTGATCAGAATAGGAAGAAGAGACCGCAGTCGAACTTAGCTCATTTCCAAAACACTGCACCCAGGAATAAATACCATTCACCTGAACACACCCTACTCCAACCGTGGTAAAATTCGCATTCAGAATGTTCGCCCTGTGTCCTGGTGAATTCATCCAGGCATCCATTACATCGCTGGGAGTCAGGAATCCATATGCAATGTTCTCTCCCCACATCAGGCCGTTCGCAGAAAAACAATTCAGGCCAGATGGTCTCGTATGACTGTAATACAAAACAATTTCATGTGCTCTCTGCATTGCTGAATCCAACAGGCTCTGATCCATCACCAGCGGATCAGCTCCTGCCGCTGCACGTTCTTTATTTATCAAATCCAGTATTTCAAATGCGTAGGAATAAAATTCAGGAGCTTTTACTTTTACCTTATACCCTTCAACGTAATCTCCGTCCTCCATTTTCACGATCGACTTATTTTTAAATGTCAGCTTTGTACTCTTTAGAAATACAGAAGAACTGATATAACAAATGCCGGCCGGTAAAGTCACTTTGGTAAGCTTGCTGCATTCTCCGAACGCATCATCTTCAATTGATGCCAGAGAACTTCCAAATGTAACCGACGCAAGACTTTCACATCCATAAAATGCACTGTCTCCAATTGTTGTCAGAGAATCCGGAAATACTGCTTTTGTGAGCTGATCACAATACATGAATGCTCCGTATTCGATGGATGTAACAGTTTCCGGAAAAGTAACGGATGAAACGGCTGACCATAAGAACGCGCCATTGCCTATTGTTTCTGTTCCGCTCGGTACCGCACATGCCCCTTCTCTTCCAAGAGGATACCTTACCAGTGTCTTTCCGTTTTTGGAATACAGAATACCATCTACAGACTTATATGCGGAATTTCCGCTTGCGACATAAATATTTTCCAGTTTCCACATACCTGCCCATATATTGCTTCCTACTGTTTTCAGAGTCTTCGGCAATGTCAGGGATTTCACTGAGGAATTGTAAAATACATAATCGCCCATGCTTTCCAGACCGGAATTTAAGGAAAGTGATGTGAGTCCATCGCACCAGTAAAAAGCATAACTTCCAATGTATTTTACAGTAGAAGGCAGTGTCACTTTATTCAGATTGCTGAAGAAAGCAAACGCATAATCTCCAATAGAAGTTACCCCTTTTTCTACAATGACCTCTTCAATGTCAAAAGTATACTCCCGCCAGGGCGGCTCTTCCGTCCAATCATAATCCTCCATCTCACCGCTTCCGCTGATCGTCAGCGTCAGATTCTCTATTTTCCAATTTACAGATGAACCGCTCTTACCGCAGGTACCTTCCAGCACGGCACTGTCTGATGCTGCCAGAGCAAGCACCTCCTCCGCTGCCAGCTCACTTTCTGCAATTACTTCGATTTCAGGAAGCTCACTGCAGGAAGTTTCCGCTTCTGTGTCCGCTTCTGTGTCGTGTCTTGTTTCGTATTCGGTTTCCGGTTCCGACACTGCTTCCGTTCCAGCTTCTGTCTCCTCTGCCTCTGGTTCAGGCTCGACCAGCAGTTCTTCCATTCCTTCTATGACTAATTCAGCGTCTTCCGTAAGCAGTCCTGACACTTCTGTTCCAGACTCCTCTGTATCAATAATGATATCCTCCTGCGCTGTCTGGATTTCCTCTGATACGAGCATCTCCTGTGCGCATGCAATGCTTCCGATACCCAACGAGAGTCCCAGTAATATTATTGCTGATTTTTTCCACATTTTACCCACTCCCTTCGTTTGTTGTACTATTTCTGCCTGAAACTATTTTTTCAAAAAAGGAAGGCTTCTCTTCCATGACAAAAGCCTTCCTTTTTCCCGTCGCAAAACAGTTCCTATGCAATCTTCACGCGCTTAAAGCTCAAGCTGCTCACCTGCCAGTCAGCAATTGATTTCCAGTAATGAGGCACGCTGCTGTAGCTTGTTCCATAATATTTGTGCTGTGTATTTCTGTATTCTTCCGGATCATAAATCAATCCACCGATTTCACACCATCCATGACCTGTGCTATTGCACGCATATACTTCTGTATATCCACATGCTTTCGCCATATAGGCAAAGGCTGCTGCATAACTGAAGCAATTGCCGCTTCCATCCAGATACATATCATTCGCATATACTACCGGCCAGTCTGTTCCGCAGTAATGCGGAGTTCTCGGACGTCGTCCTGTATATTCCGCCATTACATAGTCGAAGCAAACTCTCAGCTTGGTTTCTTTTGACATACTTGGTGTAGTAATACTTTCCACGATCGCCTGTGCTCTTCGATAAGTCTTCTGTGCCGCAGTTCCTGTGGAGTCGCCGCTGCGGCTTGTGTTTACAGTCAAAGAAGTATCCTGAACACCATTGGAATCAAAATAATAGCATACCTTATTCACAATCATCCAACCGGTTTTTGCCTGTCCCCTGTTGCTGCCGGAGGTATTAAAATAATAGTTCTTTCCGTTTATTGTTTTCCAGCCGGTCTCAATCTGGCCCATTGCACTGCCTGAGGTCGTAAAATAATAATATGCACCACCGATTTTGGTCAGTCCGGTTGCCATCTGGCCTTTTTTGCTGCCTGATGCAATGAAATAATAATTTATACCGCCAACTGTCTTCCAGCCGGTCACCATCTGACCCATTGTGCTGCCGGACGGTACAAAATAATATTTTGCTCCATTGATCGTCTTCAGGCCAGTTACCATCTGACCTTTGGTATTACTGGATTTACTGAAGTAATATTTTGCATTGTTAATAGTCTTCCAGCCGGTCACCATCTGGCCCTTCTTGCTGCCCGATGCAATAAAATAATATTTTGCACCATTGATCTTCTTCAGACCGGTCACCATCTGACCTTTGGTACTGCTGGATTTGCTGAAATAGTATCTTGCATTGTTAACAGTCTTCCAGCCGGTTGCCATCTGACCTTTTTTGCTGCCCGATGCAATAAAATAATATTTTGCACCGTCAATTTTCTTTAATCCGGTCACCATCTGACCTTTGGTGCTGCTGGATTTGCTGAAATAATACTGCGCACCGTTGATCGTCTGCCAGCCGGTTACCATCTGACCGGCCTTGTCGCCTGACAGTACAAAATAATACTTTGCATCTCCAATCTTCTTCAGTCCGGTTACCATCTGGCCTTTGGTCGCACTTGCTTTGCTGAAATAATAGCTTGCACCGCCGACAATCTTCCAGCCGGTCACCCTCGTTCCATCTTCGTAGTAATATTTTTTGCCATTCAGAATCTCCCAGCCATTCTTTGCTTTAGCCACTCCTTCATCCGTGGCGGAGGCTGCATGTACCTGCGGTTCTGCAGTTCCGGCGGCAAAACAGGATAAAATCAGTACGAACATCAGCAGCTTTACATAACTCACCCATTTTTTCATCTTCTCGTTCCTCCCTCCTGAAATTTAAAAGAAAAATCTAGTACTCTTCCACACCTGTGCTTCCGTCTGAATAAGTGATCAGGTAATAGCCATGTCCGCTTCCGTCACAGTCATCAAATTTCTGGCGCTTTACTTCATACACTGCAGATGTGTTCTGTGAGGATGCAGCGCTCTGCGCCGCTGCAGCTGCTGCAGCAGCTTCTGCCTGACGGATTGCTTCACGGGCAGCTGATTCTGCCTGAACTGCAGCAATTGCTTCCTGTTCATCTTCGCTGATACATTTGCGAACACTGTATCCGATCACATCATCTTTCTTTACTTTATAATGAGTAGCTGTCTCTCCCATTACTTCGATCGCATCACCACGGTTGATCACACCAACAATTTCTGCATCATTGTCCGGTTCTGCTCTCATATACACCTCATCTACCGCAAACAGTTCTGCAGCTTCTTCATATACCAGTTCTCCGGTCTGTCCTACACTGCGCTCTTTTCCGGAAGCGATTCCTGTATACTTGATATAGGCAAAAGCACCCTCAACAACAAGCTTCGGTTCCTGCATATCCGCATAGTTTACATTCAGGAACTCATATGCTGTGCCGTCACCTGCTGCCAGAACTACATTTACAAGTCCCTCTTCGTCTGCTGCTTCCACAGAGATTCCCACTATGTCAAGCTTTGCTTCATTTGTAATATCAATCGGCTCAGCCCCCTCTGCCTGCAGTACAATTTTCTCTGCCGGTTCCGCACTTTCGGTCTCTGCTTCCATCATGACTTCTGTTGCCGGTTCAGCTGTCTCTTCAGCACTTACCACAAACATAGATCCTACAGATAAGATCATTACTCCACACACCATTGCTATTTTTTTTCTCAGCATAACTCTTTCCTTTCTTTATTCATAAATTTGTATATCATATGATACGATATCCTGAAAAACTTTTTCTGTACCCTGATCTGTTGTCACAAACAGTTCAATTTTACCTTCTTCATCTTCCAGATTTTCTTTTTCGATATATACGGCATATCCATAATCAGACACCGTCTCGCCTGTATCAATTGACACCGGAAATGCCTCGTATGTATATTCGCCGTCAATCCGCAGATAAATCTGAGACTCTGTTTGAACCATTTTCTCATCAATGGTACCACTGAATTTCAGATATAACCCTTCTTCACTGGTCTGACAATTGGCTGCATTAGTTCCATTCTCTTCCCACTCTGAAGCGGAATCATATTCCAGTATTGCAAGCGGAGCCTGTGCCACCGGCGGGTTCTGTCCCATATCCGGCAGGAAACGCTCTGCACGCTCTACAATGACTGTATCTGCATTGCAGAAGATCATATCATCCAGATAATAGGGAACTCCTCTTGAAAATCTGGCTTCACCAAATTCTTCCGCCATAAACGGCAAAAGGGCATTTCCAAAGGAATCCCGGTACATCAGAAGACTGCCCGTCTTCGCATCATTTGTTGTCTTGATCTCCGGATCGAAATTACTCTCAACTTCTCCCGTATACTCATATTCAAAAGGAACCGTATAATAATATTCCTGCTCCAGCGTAAGCGCATCCGGATAAAGCATTTTGTCAAGATCCCCTGCATAATCGGTACGCACTTCATATTCAGCCTCTCCATAAGAACGATGTTCCAGACCAATTGCATCCAGGATCGTCTCTGCAGCAAGTGCAGCTCCTCTGTTATCCCAATGAGAGTCGCGTTTATGATAAAGTATCTCATCCTGCGACTCAAACACCTGATACAGATCCACAAAGTTGACACCTTCCTGCTCCAGCTGCGGAATCAGTTTGTCAATATTACTGGTATCGCTCACTTTGACTGAATAATAATACGGCATATATTCATCATACAATGAATTTTTATTTGGCGCTACTAAAAAAAGAAAATTTCTTCCATTTCTTTCTACATAATCCTGCATCATCTTCACAGTATGTGCAATATTATAGACTGCTCTGTCGCTCAGAACATCTCTTCCGAGATAATCATCCAGCGAATCTTTATAGTAGAGCCATCCATCCGTACCTTCAATCACACCATCTGCTGCCGATACACCGAACACATTTCCACGAATCAATGAGTCCGCGGTGACCATTTCCTGCCGATAGGCAAAATGGTCTTCAAAATAGGTACCCATATCTGATAAAAAATCAATGTTCCACCCATTTTCATCCTTCACAACAGGCATACTGGCCAGTGTACGGTTTTCAGAAGAACTGTCCTCTTCCTTCCAGAGCATTCCTGCAAACGGAATCACACACAGACCAATCATGAAAACAAGATAGCATAAATATTGTCTTTTTTTCATAGCAGCCTCCTAAAATCTAAAATAAATAAAGGGATTGTATGTACTGCCTGAAAGGCTCAGCATACATAATATCAGCCCGACCGCACTGCCTGTCCATGCCATTGTCTCATATACACTGTAATGCCCAAAAAGTTTTACTTTTTTTATCCATTCAATTACCGGGCATGCTGCAATCACTGCAGCAGCAAATGCTGCAAGAAAGATCGGTGTCATCATGGAAGCAGCCATGCTTACAGCCTCCGGTTCAAAATGAAAACCTGCAAACATTTCTCTGATAAAAAACATTCCCTGTTCCAAAGTATCACCTCTGAAAATAACAAACCCGACGGTGACAACCAGCAGTGTATAAATATGTTTTACTGCAGAAGCCAGACATCCTTTGTTTTTTTTCAGCTGAATATATTCTTCCAGCATCAGAAATACTCCATGATACAGGCCCCATACAACGAATGTCAGATTAGCCCCATGCCATAATCCTGTACAGAAAAAAACAATAAATTTATTTATGATTGTCCTTGTACGTCCCTTTCGGTTTCCGCCCAGAGGAATATACAGATATTCCCGGAACCATCCGGAAAGTGACATATGCCATCTTCTCCAGAATTCCTGAATGCTGTCCGAGATATACGGATAATTGAAATTCTCCTTGAAATGGAAGCCAAACATTTCTCCCATTCCGAGAGCCATATCACTGTATCCGCTGAAGTCAAAATAAATCTGAAACAGATAGGAAACCGCTGCAATCCACGCAGTCAGAATGTTAATACTTCCCGGATCTGCAGCAAACAGCGTATCCGCAGCCAGACCAAGCGTATTGGAGATCAGCACCTTTTTGGACAGACCGGCCACAAACCGTCTCATGCCCCGGGCCGTACCCTCCAATGTAACATGCCGTTCTTCAATTTCCCGTTCCATATCGTGATACTTGACGATCGGCCCCGCGATCAGCTGCGGGAAAAATGATATGTATAACAGCACCTTCGCAAAATTTTTCTGCGGCTTTACTGATTTCCGATACACATCGATCACATAGGACATCGCCTGAAATGTGAAGAATGAAATACCGATCGGCAGCTCTATCTGCGGTACCGGAAACGCTGTCAGCCCCGTATCGTTCAGCAGCTGCACCAGAAATCCCGTGTACTTAAACAGTACCAGCAGTCCGATGTTCCAGCTCACCGCAGTGATCAGACCGGCTTTTCGCAGTACCCCCTCCTTCCCGCACACCATACCAAGCAGGTAATTGACAAATACGGACCCCAGCATAAGCAGTACATACACCGGCTCCCCGTATGCATAAAATAGCAGACTCGCTGCAATCAGCAGGGCATTTTTCACCCTGATATCCGGCAGTATCAGATGCAGCAGGAACACTGTCGGAAAAAAAACGCTCATAAATGTAACTGAGCTGAAAACCACGTCTCACCACTCCCTCATTTTGCCTGCTCAGACATTTACAAAATGCCTGAACAACACAATTAAAATATTTTTATAAAAATCCATGTTCTCTCAATCCGCCGTCGATCTGTTCATGGACACGCTCTATAATACTGCTGCTGTTGTCGATCACCAGCTGACAGCGTGAACGGAATTCCGCCTCCTGCATCTGACTGCTCATGATCCCCTGCACCTTCGCATCGCTGTAGCCGCGGGTGCGTTTCAGCCGCTCGGAACGTATCTTCTCATCCGCATGGATATACCAGATCTCATCGCAGATCTGATCGTAATGATCCTCCAGAAGCAGTGCCGCTTCAATCACCAGAAACGGCACTGCTCCCAGCTGTTTTTCGTGTTCGATCTCCCGCACAATATATTCCTTTACAGCCGGATGAACGATCCTGTTCAGTTTCTGCAGAAGCTCCTGATCCTCAAATACTGCCGCGGCAAGCCTGCTCCGGTCAACAGTCCGGTCATCGTTCAGGATCCCTGTACCGAAGGTCTCAACGATCCGGTCGTAACACGTCTGCCCCGGTTCCTGCACCATATGTCCTACCCTGTCCAGCTGAATCACACGTGCACCATATCTGTTCTGAATATAATCCAGCACAGTGCTCTTTCCGGCGCCGACCCCGCCGGTAACTCCCAGTACCTTCATATCCTTATCTTCCTTATCTTCCTTATCTTCCTTATCTTCCTTATCTTCCTTATCTTCCTTATCTTCCTTATCTTTTTTATTTATCTTCCCTATTGCTTTTGTCTTTCCCTATTTTGCCTCATACCAGTTTTCACCGGAATGGATATCCACTTCCAGACGCACCTTCATTTCAGCCGCCGACTGCATTTCACGCACCATCATCTCACGCACTTCCTCCAGTTCCTCGACTGCCGTCTCCACCAGCAGTTCATCATGCACCTGAAGGATCAGGCGTGACTTCATATTCCGGCTGCGCAGCCATTCATTGACACGGTTCATTGCGATCTTGATGATGTCTGCGGCCGTTCCCTGAATCGGAGCATTCATGGCAACACGCTCGCCGAAGGAACGCTGCATGAAATTCGACGCCTTCAGCTCCGGTACCGGACGTCTTCGTCCGAACATAGTGGTCACATAGCCATCTTTCTTGGCATTCTCAACTGTATTGTCCAGGAAATGCTTGATTCCCGGATACGTTTTGAAATACTGCTCGATATATTCCTGTGCTTCCCTGCGTGTGATACTCAGGTCCTGACTCAGTCCGAAGGAGCTGATACCATATACGATTCCGAAATTGACTGCCTTCGCATTGCGGCGAAGCAGCGGTGTCACCTCCTCCGGTGCCACATGGAATACCTGCGATGCGGTGATCGTATGGATATCCTGCGCATCCTGATAAGCCCGGATCAGCATCTCATCATCGGAGAGATGTGCCAGCACACGCAGCTCAATCTGCGAATAGTCAGCATCCAGGAAAACATAACCCGGATCCGGTACAAATACTTTCCGTATCAGTCTGCCCAGTTCCATTCGGATCGGGATATTCTGAAGATTCGGCTCCGTACTGCTGATACGGCCCGTCGCCGTTATGGTCTGGTGGAATTTTCCGTGAATTCTTCCGTCCGCGGAGATATAATTGGCCAGTCCATCCGCATACGTGGATTTCAGCTTGGTCAGCTGCCGGTACTCAAGAATCTCCGATACGATCGGGAATTCCTCCGCCAGCTTCTCGAGCACATCCGCTGCAGTGGAATATCCTGTCTTTGTTTTCTTGCCATGCGGAAGCTGCAGTTTTTCAAACAGGATCACACCAAGCTGCTTTGGTGAATTGATATTGAATTTTTCTCCCGCTGCGTTGTAGATCATCTGTTCCAGCTCTGCGATCCGCCCTGTCAGCTGCTCTCCGTATACCTTCAATTCCTCTGCTTTCACACGGATTCCTTCCCGTTCCATATCAGCCAGAGTGAAGACCAGCGGCATCTCCACTTCCGTGAACAGGCTGTCCATGCCAAGTTGCTGCAGACGATTCTGCATATGCGGATAAGCCTTCCGCAGCACCGTCACCTGACGGCAAACGAATGCTGCAAACTCTTCCGGCTTTTCCTCCAGAAGCTTCCTGTCTGAGTCCCTGCCGAACAGTTCTGTGCGGGAAGCCATCGTCTGATTCAGATATTCCTTTGCAATATCTTCTGCGTCATAACTGTCTTTCAGCGGATTGACCAGATATGCTGCAATAGCCGCATCAAAAATCGTGTCCCGGCACTCCCGTACAATCTTCAGATACGGCAGCTGTTCCTTCAGATGCATCGTGACAATTCCTGCAGCCGCCTCTGTCATATCAGAGATCCCTGATGCCAGATAATCTGTTGTCAGGAAACCGCCTGCCTCCAGAAAGTACGCATCTGTATCCGAGTCACATACTGCCGCTCCCAACAGATTATTTTCGCCTGTGATCAGGCAGAACGCGACTGTTTTCCCCTGCATCCGGCCAAAAAGCTCCTCGGCATCGCCCAACTCGGTAATGCGCTTCCAGTTCACCGCTTCTTTTTCTTCCTTTTCTTCCACGTGGAATCGTCCGAGCAGATTTTTGAATTCCAGTCTGCGGCAAAGTTCCAGTGCCTCCTGTGTATACAGATTCTTTATCCTTGCTTCATCCTTTGAAAGTTCAAAAGGCGCATTCAGTTCAATTGTTGCCAGTACCTTGCTCATCTGCGCCATATCATAGTGATTTTTCAGCGATTCCCGTGCCCGGGCCGGAGTGATCTCGTCCGCATGTGCATAAGCTTCCTCAATCGAACCATACTGCACAATGATCTTTGTTGCCGTCTTCTCACCAATTCCCGGAACCCCCGGAATATTGTCGGAGGTATCTCCCATCAGTGCCTTCAGGTCAATGAACTGTACCGGTGTCACCTGGTAGCGCTCCAGTACATCTCCGGCATAGTAATCCTCGATCTCTGTCCCTGTTGCCTTTGTCTTTGGAATACGGATCTGAATATCATCTGTGGCCAGCTGCAGCAGGTCACGGTCTCCTGATACGATTGCCACGTTCAGTCCCTGGCTCTCCATCTGCCGCGACACAGTACCGAGAATATCATCTGCTTCATATCCTTCCAGCTGCATGACCGGAATCCCCATTGCATGCAGCATTTCCTTCATCAGCGGAACCTGTTCATGCAGCTCCTGCGGCATCGGTTTGCGCGTTCCCTTGTATCCGTCATACATTTTGTGGCGGAATGTCGGAGCCTTCAGGTCGAAAGCTACCGCTGCATACTGAGCATGCTCCTCCTCCAGCACCTTGAACAGAATATTCAGAAAACCATATACGGCATTCGTGTGGATTCCTTCACTGTTCGTCAGCACCGGAAGTCCGTAAAAAGCACGGTTCAGGATGCTGTGCCCGTCAATCAGTACAATTTTTTCTCTATCAGCCATGAGGTTGCGTCTCCTCTTCCTATTCTTTCAGTTTCATATTATTTTCTTTCTATTATTTCCCAGCTTTCCGGTCTGCGGACCTATTTGTTTTTCTTTTCGTCAGATATTTTTTTATTTCCATCCTCTGCCGCGCCGGAAGCATTCTTTTTTTCTGACTTCGCTTTCTGTTTTTCTGTCTGCTTTTCCGTCTGTTTCTCTTTCTCTGTTTCCGATGACGGCTCTGTTTCTGAGGCATTCTCGGACTCCGAAGCTTTCTTTTCCTTTTCGGATTCTTCTTTTTCCGATTTTTCTGATGACGCTTCTGTCTCCGTACCCTGCTCCGCATTCGCCGGACTCTTTCGCTCCAACTCCTGCTGCTTTACAATGTATCGTTTGTCTCTCCAGTCATGCGCCGTACTCTGCCCGATATCGCCCAGAGTCTGCGAATCTTCCAGATAGCTTTCTCCTTTCACCAGCCGCTGCGGAAATTCCTGCAGCATCTGAACCACACGCTGAAAAGTACTCCGTTCCAGTTCTCCTCTGCGCATCTCGTATCCGGTCCAGACACAGAACAGCAGAAGAATTTCTGCGATCACCATAATAAAGCAGCGCATCACACGTGTAAACCTGCGCCGCAGGATCGCATGACGTGCTGAGCGTATCTCCTGCTCCAGCATTTTCCGGAAATCATATTCGTGATGAAGACCGCGATCAAGCGCATCAATTGCCTTGTACATCGTAAAGTAGATGTCCAGTTCATCCATACAGTCATCGCAGTGTTCGATATGATTCAGGAACCGTTCCGTCTCTTTATCCGACAATTCTTTTTTCACAAACGGAGTTACCATTCTCCTGGCTTCGATACAGTTCATCGTGTCTCCTTATTTTTCGCCCATCCTGCATCCATTTTTTGTTTCAGCTCATCCAGCGGTTTCAGTCCTCCCAGCGCATCGTATGCCGCAACACAACATGCACCCTCTGCAACGGCAAAGCGCACTGCCTCCTCCAGTGGATACCCCTCCAGCACAGCAGTCAGAAACGCAGCAATACTGGTATCACCTGCACCTGTACCGGACAGGATCTGTTCCGGAATAAAACTGGTCTCAAATCCCTCCCGCATTTCCCATTTATCGGGATCAAGTTCAATCCTGCCGCTGATCTGCTGAAGCACTGACCGCGGAGCTGTGCAATAATACATACCGGGAGCTCCGCATTTGATCAGAACGACTTTTGCACCCAGTTCCATACACTGTTGCGCCAGCGGCCTGATATCGCTGTCCGGATCCAGCACCTCTGTAACATCACGTCCGCCTGCTCTCCTCTGCCATTCCTCCAGCCGGCTGCGGTCAAGCATATAGCAGAGTTCCTCTGCACTTGGTACAAAGAAATCCACATATGGCAATACGCGCTGCAGAATCTTCTTCCAGTCTGCCCTGCCGCCCTCCGAATCCGGATCCACAGATGCCATATCCAGAGAAGTAGCCGCGCCTGCCTCCTGCGCACGTTTCATCATCTGAACCAGTTCTTCTCCGTCATTCTGATACATGGATCTCATGATCGGGGGATAGCCGAAATGAAACAGTGCCGTTTCCTCAAGAGCCTCCTGCGGAATATCCGATGCATGAAAATGATTGTTGGTACCGGGATTGTGCAGGAAAATCCGGTCGATTCCGGGCGGTGCAACAACGACCGTATAGGACGTGGCCTCCCCAGCCTTTACCAGCATACCCTTTTCGGCATCATACCGTTTCAGAATATTGCAGATCATCTCTCCGAATTCATCCCTGCCGACCATGCCCATCAGGGATACATCTGCTCCCAGCAGCTTCATCGCCAGTCCCGTATTCGCAACAGAACCGCCCGTGCTCACCTGTGCCTCACCCACATGGAGCAGCTTTCCCGGTGTCAGGACCTCATTCAGGCTGTTTACTTTTTTGGATTTGAATACCGGTGTTATGTCCAGGCAGATATGACCTGCCGCAATTACCTTCTTTTTCATAATACTGCACCTCCATTTTTCCCCATAAAAGGATTATAACAGAAGTTGACGGATTTTACCCTAATATTTTCATATTTGCGAAATTTTCTTCCAAAACACGTACCCGGACACCTACGATACGAATACCGCAGGTGCCCGGGCACAGATTAATGCTTTATTATTGATGATCTTATTATTTGCAGTTAATTATCAATGATGCTTTATGCAGCTTTAAAAATCAATGATTGCGAGAACGTCCGTACATCTTCGTAAAGGAGAGGATTTCTTCCATCAGTTCTTCCGTGAACTGACCTTCTGTCAGTCTCCACTTCCAGTTCTTTCCGAGTGTGGACGGCTCATTCATACGCGCCCTGTTGTCGAGGCCGAGATAATCCTGAATCGGAATGATACACAGATCAGCCACGCTGCGCATTGCCATACAGATAATATCTTTGTACAGCCACTTCTCAGCAACCTTATCGTTGTGCAGGTAATCGCGAACCATCTTACGTTCTTCCGGACGGATATTTTTGAACCAGGAGCACAGTGTCTCATTGTCATGCGTACCGGTGTATACTACGCAGTTGCGCGGATAATTGTGCGGCAGATAATCGCTCGCATTTCCGGTATCACGGCAGTCAAAAGCGAACTCAATGACTTTCATATTCGGATAACCGCTGTCCACAACGAGCTGACGCACTGAATCTGTCATGAATCCGAGATCTTCCGCGATAATATCCTTCTGACCGAGACGATACTGAAGAGTCCGGAACAGGTCCATTCCCGGTCCCTTCTCCCAATGTCCGTTCTCCGCTGTCGGATCTCCATACGGGATGGAGTAATACTCATCAAATCCGCGGAAATGATCAATACGAACCACATCGTACAGCGTGAAGCAGTTTGCGATTCGCTTCACCCACCAGTCAAATCCCTGCTGTGCATGATAATCCCAACGGTACAGCGGATTGCCCCAGAGCTGTCCTGTCTCTGAAAATGCATCTGGCGGACATCCTGCGACTGCGGTCGGCACATTGTTCTCATCCAGCTGATAAAGCTCCGGATTTGCCCATGTATCGGCACTGTCAAACGCAACATAGATCGGAATATCTCCAATGATAGAGATTCCCTGCTCATTCGCATACTGTTTCAGTTTCTTCCACTGCTGATTGAACTTATACTGAACATATTTATAAAACTCGATCTGGAAATACAGTTCTTTCCGATAATAATCAAGAGCGAATCCCCATCTCAGACGGATATCCTCCGGCCACTCGATCCAGCTCTTTCCGTCAAAGAAATCCTTGACTGCCATGAACAGTGCGTAATCTTCCAGCCACCATCCGTTGTTCCAGCAGAAATCAGAGAATTCTTTTTCCTCATAGACACTGCTCCGCTCATATGCCTTGCGCAGAAGCTGAAAACGTCCCTCGTAAATTTTACCGTAATCCACAGAAGATGCATCGTTGCCGAAGTCAACTGCATCACATTCCTCTTTTTCCAGCACACCTTCTTCAATCAGGTCTTCCAGACTGATGAAATACGGATTGCCGGCAAATGTAGAGAAGGACTGGTACGGTGAATCACCGTAGCTCGTCGGTCCCAGCGGCAGAATCTGCCAGTAGCTCTGGCCTGCCTTTTTTAACTGGTCAACAAATTCATATGCACTTTTTGAGAAGCATCCGATACCGTACTTGGACGGCAGGCTGCTGATTGGCATCAGAATGCCGCTTGCTCTTTCCATAACCCTATCCTCGCATTTCACTTATTTGCGGTGCGTGAAACCTGAGATCACGCCCTGTTGTTTTGCTTCTTATCTGCCATCTATCGTTCCGTTCTCATTTTCCTGTATCCGGACCGTGTACATCCTGCATCATCTCAAGCCTGCGATAGACCCGAAGCAGTTCACCGACACTCCATGCCTGAGCATAACAGCCCCTTGACTCAGTCGGAAATGCTCCGTCATAAATCTCAGCCACCTGTCCGATACAGCCTTCCTGCAAGCAGGTTCCGAACATCCGAAGTTTTTCCTGTACTTCCGGAATACTCTCCTGCGGTTCCTTCCAGCGCAGAATGGAAATCAGATATGCGCCCAACGGAAATCCCCAGACCGTTCCCTGATGATATGCCAGATCACGTTC
The DNA here is from genome assembly GCA_045119335.1 of Candidatus Choladousia sp. Lineage (GTDB taxonomy): Bacteria > Bacillota > Clostridia > Lachnospirales > Lachnospiraceae > Choladousia. The sequence goes on from JBGVDJ010000011.1 coordinate 24,490, forward strand.
ATACTGGCTGCCACAGCAGAACGGGTGAAACTGAGCATCCTTCGGAGATAAACTTCTGAGCCCATAAGGAGTATACAACTCCTGCTCTATTGTTTCAAGTACCTGCAACGCATAATCTTTATCAAGCATGGAATACGGAAGCGATAATGCCCATACCTGGTTGCATCGGATCTGCTCCCGGGCATACGCTCTTTCCGGTTCCAGAGACAGTACATCACACAGATAACCCGGCTCCTTCAGCCAGAATTTTTCCAGGAAACTCTTTTTTACCTGTTCTGCCATTGCCTCGTATTGGCTGCCGTCTTCCTCTGACAGCTCTGCCAGGATACAAAGTGCATTGTACCACAGCGCATTTACCTCGACCGGCTTACCGTGACGCGAGGTCGGCAGAATATCCTCATACCGGACATCCATCCAGGTCACCTGTTCATACCCCTCTCCGGCCATGAGCAGTCCGTCTGAATCTGCATAAATATGAAAATCCGTCCCCTTCCGATACCAGAACACGATATCCTTCATTACAGGCAGCATTTCCCGGACAAACTCTGTATCACCGGAGGAGCATCCGTATTCGTATACCGCTTCAATGAACCAGAGCGAAGCATCCACCGTATTGTACATCGGCTCATCCTCACCCTCCGGGAACATATTCGGCATAAGTCCCCTGCGGCAGTAGGCTGCAAATGTTCTCAGAATACTTTTCGTGCGCTCATACTGCCCGGTCTCTGTGGCACATCCCATCAGAGCGATCATGGTATCCCTGCCCCAGTCACCGAAGAACGGATATCCGGCAATGATCGTATCTCCGCCGGTCGAATCACGCTTCACCAGGAACTGATCTGCACTTTTCACAAGCCGCACCGCCTCCGGAGTCCGAAAACCGGCGCGCTCTTCCAGCGCCGCCAGACGCTTTTTTTCCGCATCCAGAATTGTCTGAAATGAATCCACGGAAGGCTGATCACTGTAGACAAGTTCACATTCCATCCTTCCACCCTTTATCTCAAATACAATCTCGTGGTTTGCAACGACTGTACCGACTGCATTTCTGCCGTCTCTCGCATCATAGGCGAAATAAAGGTCGCGGATTCTCTTTTCATCAGCTGCCTGCACCATACCGTTTGTCCGGTAATACAGCACATGTCCGTCACTCTTTATGGTTGTCTGATCCATCAGAAACTCCTGCGTATCAGATGGCTGATGATTCTTCGGTGCAAATTTCAGAAGCGGCCGCACACGGAACACAGCCTCACGTTTCCCGGAAGTCTGTATTTCATAATGCACAGCTACTGTATTGGCTTCGTGTGCCATGACGATCTGCTTGCGGATCGTAAATCCGTCCGCATGGAATACCCATTCCGGGATATCCTCGCAGGAGAACATCTGCAGATACCGGTAACCGTGCTGATCTCTTGTATGAGCCACATAGGACTGGGATGCCAGATCATATACATCCGTCCCCGTCTCAATCGTCTCATGGAGGTTCGTCACATAGTGATAACGGAAATTCGGTGCCTTATCCACTCCCATGAATAAAGCGTGATCATCACGCGTATTGGCACCTGTCACTGCCAGAGAACTGTACCCCCCAAGTCCGTTTGTCAAAAGAAAACAGCGTGCTTCACCCTCAGCCGCATTTTTCCAGTCTGCTCTTCCGAATCTCTGCATTCTTATGCCTCCTGTCCTTCCCACGCTTCCGCAAATACGGTAACTCCGCCGCACATAACAGTCACATTTTCTTTCTCCGATACTTCACGCGGCCTGTCAAAGACAGTTACCCCATCCGAAACGAGCTGACGCTTTGCTGCCGGAAGCTTTATGGTACGAAGAGAATGCAGTTCCCCTTCCTCCTCTTCCAGGCTCTTTGCATATATAATCCAGAGACACTTCCAACTGCTCTCTCTGCTGTCGGCATCAATGGAAAATGCCACACTTTCCGGCTCTGTATCATAAAATCTGATCTGATCTGTCATAGACAGATCACGCTTCCAGTAAGTCGATATCTGTCTGCGAAGCTTAAGCATTCCTCTGTAATACCGGAGCAGTTCTTCGTAACGGTACATGCGCTCCCAGTCGAGCGCATTCAGCTGCGGCGGAGAGCTGAAACTGTCTCCGATTCCGAGCTTTGTCCTTGCAGCTTCCTCTCCGGCCTGGAAAAATACAGATCCCAGACAGGTCATCACAATTCCTGCCACAAATCTGTTTGCCTGAAGAATCTTCTCATCCCAGGCTTGGAAATCAGGTTCGTCCTTCATTGTATAATTCAGCTTGTCCCACAGCGTCCAGTTGTCGTGTGCCGACACATATGTAATGATCTGACCCGGACCGTGCGGCTGATATCCGCCTTTTCCGTCACACCATGCACATACGGCAGAGCGGATCTCCGGCTCCAGATGCTTCTTTCCGTTTACAAATCCGGGGCGTTCCTCATAAAAAACGCTTCCTTTGATGGCATCTCTCGTGTCATCATTAAATACGGCGATACCTTCATCCAAAAGCGCTACATTCTTTTTCAGAGCCGGTACTGCACCATCTCTCATGGCGGTATCACCTCCGGCCCACGGCTCGCCGTACATCAGGATATTCTTTCCGTTCGGCAGCTGATTCAGGCTTCTGCGGATCTCGTTCATCGTCTCCACATCATGCAGACCCATCAGATCAAAACGGAATCCGTCAATGTGATATTCTCTTGCCCAGTAGCAGACAGAATCCACCATGTATCTGCGGTACATCAGACGGTCACTGGCCGTATCGTTTCCGCAGACAGAGCCATTAGAAAGCTCCCCGTTCTCATCCACACGGTAATAATAGTACGGAACTGTCTTCTGAAAACAGGAGTCCATGGAATACGTATGGTTATAGACCACATCCATGATCACACCGAGTCCGGCCTGATGCAGTGACTGCACCATCTCCTTGAATTCACGGATCCGGACATTGCCGTCAAAGGCATCTGTTGCATAGCTGCCCTCCGGCACATTGTAGTTGACCGGATCATAACCCCAGTTAAACTGTGTATCAAAGTCTCCCGCCTCATCTACGGAGCCGAAGTCATAGCTCGGAAGCAAATGTACATGCGTAATGCCAAGTTCTTTCAGATAGGAAAGACACGTCGGTTTCTCTCCCTCACCGTTCAATGTGGAATCCTGTACCGTAAATGCCTTATATTTTCCGCGGTACTCCTTCGGAATTCCCGAACTCTCTGCGAAAGAAAAATCCTTCACATGAAGCTCATAGATCACGGGCAGACAGGAAGCATCATACACATACGTATCCTCCTGCCAGCCTGTCGGGTCTGTATCCGCCAGATCCACAACCATACTCCTCTGTCCGTTCACCCCGCACGCTCTTGAGTAAACATCCTGCGTCACGTGTGTTTCTCCGTTGGCGACCACAGTATAAGTATAGTATATATTTTTCAGACAGAGGGGAACACTGACAAACCAGGTTCCTTTTTCCGCCTTCTGCATCAAAACTGTCCCGATCGGATCATCTGACTGACTGTTCCCACTCTTATACAGGTTCACACTCACCTGCTCTGCAGTCGGAGCCCATACGCGGAACTGTGTTTCCTTCTCTTTCAGTGTACATCCGAGATCTGCCGCGTCATAGTAGTATTCCTTTTCGAATTCTTCACTTTCAAAATAGTGTTTCCATTCCAGAGGAGTTCTGCTGTTCATATTCTGTCTTGTCCTTTCACTGTACCGATTCTATAATCCTGATACTCCGAAGATAAAGTATACAGCAATCCGGCGCGCAAATCTATGACACTTTCCGTAAATCATATAAAAAAAACAGGAATTTATGAGCAGATATACAGATGGAGCAAAAGGAATTCCGAAAAAGCCTGAGATAATTCTTTGCTTCCCGCTTTTTATCTGGTAAAATAGATCATATCATGCTGATCAGAGCTGCTGCGCTGCCTTTTGGGCTGTCTGGCCTGTTTCTGATCAGCGCTTCATCTTGACCACAAGGAGTGTACGTGAAATGAAAGAAAAGTTATATACGATACCGCTGAACGACGCGGTAAATGAACAGGATGAATGTCCCTTCTGCTTTATTGAAAGAAAACTGGAACGCGATGCACTGGACTTTGTTCTCGGCAGCAGCTCCTCCTACATGGAAAGCGATATCCGCGAGCAGACCGACAAGGCCGGCTTCTGTCGGGAGCATACGAAGAAAATGTTCGACTACGGCAATACACTCGGCAACTCTCTGATCCTGAAAACACACTACCAGAGGCTGCGAAAGGAAATGGAGGCCCAGTTCCGTTCCTTCACTCCCGGCAAATCCTCTCTGCTCGGTAAATTCCGCCGTTCTTCTTCTGATACAGAAAAGAATGCGATTCAGGCATGGGCCGAATCAAAGGACTGCTCCTGCTATATCTGCAGAAATGTGCAGGATACATTTGAACGCTATATCGAAACCTTCTTCTACCTGTACCGCAATGACAGTGCCTTCAAAGAAAAGATCAATACCGGCAAGGGATTCTGCCTTCACCATTTCGGTATCCTCTGCGGAAATGCAGACCGCTATCTGAACGACAGGGAAAAAGCAGAGTTCTATCCGGCCATGTTTGCTGTAATGGAGAAAAATTTTGCCCGCGTGGAGGAAGACATCACCTGGCTGATCGACAAATTCGATTACCGAAACAAAGATGCTGACTGGAAGAATTCCAAGGACGCACTGCAGAGAGGAATGCAGAAGCTGCGCGGCGGCTATCCGGCAGATCCGGTGCACAAGGCCAAATAACACCGTATGCTCACTTACATAATGTCAGCGTACTGAACGAAGCACCTCCTACCCACTTTGAATTCAGACGAAAAAATCGCAGGATACTTTACGGCAAAGCAAACCTGCGATTTTTCTTTATCTTAGTTCTGATCCCAGTTCTGATCTCAGTCCTGCGGAACGCGACTGCTCATTTTTCTCGCCAGATACACGAATGGAGTATCTGCAAGACTCGTTACTATATAAATAACGTAGCTGGATGCGCAGATGGAGATCAGGGTCTGCGTATCATACATTCCGTAAAATGCCCCAAACGTGAACATCAGAGTATTCAGCAGCTGAGAAATCAATGTAGATCCATTGTTGCGCAGCCACAGAAATCTTCTGGAATCCCCATATTTTTTTCTGGTAAAATCCCACCATTTATGGTATGCCCACACATCAAAGCGCTGTGTCACTGCATAGACCAGAAGACTGGCCAGCATCACGCGCGGTGTATTGCTGAAAATCGTCCGGATGCTGTCCATTGCCCAGTCACTGGCTGCCGGTATATACCAAAACCACGACTGCGATATTACAATAAATGCCATCGAGGTCACAATACCAAGCGTAACTGCCCGGTTCGCCTGCTTTTTCCCCGCAACCTCACTCAGAATATCCGTCGCCAGAAATGTCGATGCAAACAGAACATTTCCCAGTGTCTGTTCCATTCCAAATGCATCTACCACGATCAGCACCTCAATATTGGCTGCAATCGTCGCAAGCACAGTCCAGCAGTAAATGCCGCTCACACCAAATAACCCGTAAAACACCAGCAGACCGCCGAAGATCAGAAGCAGACTGCAGATCAGCAATAGTTCATTTCTCATTTCAATTCCTCTTTTCTGTATTTATTCCAGACAGTCACACCGGTTGTGTGCCGCCAACTCCGAATTCCGTATTCTCGATCAGAATATCCGCCCGCGGATGATTTCGATATTGCCAAAACAGCTTTTCCATGAAAATACGAATCACCTCCTTATCAGGATGTATCTGTGTCGTATTTTCATTCATGATATTGATGCAGATGCGCTCGAAATATTTCAGGCCGGTCTCAATATCGTTTCTCATACTCTCTTCCGTCTGTCCGCTCAGTCCAAACAGCAGGCATACTTCGTCCGCATATTCCGCTGCCATCTCCGGTGTCACATCTTTCATGCCCTTCTTCATAACATTCTCACGAAACGGCTCATCGAACGTTTCAATTCCCATTTTGATCTTCACCTGAATGCCGCATTCGCCAAAAAATATTCTCAGCCCGGCAATCTTTTTCCGATAGATCCAGTGTGATTCAAAACGCAGTGTATGAATCTCTTTCTCCTCACAGACCTTCCGTATCAGCTGCACAGTCTGCGCATCCAGTTCTGTGAAGCTTCCGGAATTGATCACTTCCAGACTGTGGTACTTTCCGGTGACCTGCTTCAGTACGGATTGATTCAGCACAAAATTTTCATTTTCATCCTCCGAACAGTCCAGATGATAATCACAGAATGTGCAGCGCTTCCATCTGCACCCGCATCCGCGAAGCAGCACGATCTCTCTTGGGTTTTTCAGTTGTATCTCACTATAGCGTATCATAATTTTCTCCATAAAAAATGCGCAGAGATTCCCTGCGCAAATAAGAATCCCTAGTTTTGTTTACAGACAGGATGGTTACGAACTGTCCTATTCAGTTATATTGACTGGAAATCAGCGAAAATTTTTATAATGCCCGACGGATTCCGGAAGTCTTAATTTTCTTAATTTTATCTGTACTCCAACTTATCAACCAGACTGAATATTAGCATCGAAAGTAATATCTGTCAAGCTGTACAGCAGGAAAAAGAAACATTAATCTGTCAGAATGTTTTCTTCTGAAACGGCTTCCTGAAATCAGTTCTGTGGTTTTTCCCCGTAATCTACCCGCCCTTTCTAAAGGCATCCATTTATGAATTTTTCCACCACATTATAGTATCGCTCTCCATCCAGCAGATAGCTGATCGCATGTCCTGCCTCAGGAAATGTTTCTAAAGCTACAGGCGCTTTACAGGCCTGGTAAATCTTCCGGCTCATCTCACAGGGCACGAACCGGTCGTCCTCTCCGTGAATCAGCAGAATCGGTACCTTTGCATTTGCCACTGCCTGTACCGCACTGGTCTCTTCCAGATTAAAATGCCCGAAAATCCTTGCGCCGATATACACAAACGGATAGATCAGCTTCACAGGAAGATGGATGTAACCGCCTACCATACAGATAATTTCCTTCGGTGAGGAATACGGGCAGTCCACAATAATTCCCTTTACATTTTCCGGAAGCTCCAGATCCGATGCCATCAGCACGGTCGCTGCACCCATTGATACTCCGATTGGAAAGATCGGCGTATCCGCTCCAAAACGATCACTTGCGTAATTGATCCAGCTCAGACAATCATAACGTTCCAGAATACCAAATGTCAATTCCTTCCCTTCACTTTCTCCATGTGCCCGCTGGTCCACCAGCAGTACATTCATTCCCATCCTGCGTGCTCCGAGACCTCCTCCGCAGAAATCACGCACTGAACAGCTCTTATACCCGTGCATCTGAATCTGCAGCGGAGCGCCGTCCTTCACATGATAATATCTGCCCGCCAGCTTTTTTCCATCAAAAGAAGTGATGTACACCTGCTCATAGGGAAGTGCTGCGATATCTCTGAGAAGTCTCCGCATATTTTCACTGTGCTTCTGATACTGCGCCCCCTCCGGAATCGCCAGACGTTCCTCTTCTGTACGTGTGTCGTGAAAATAGAACACATAGCGGTATGCACAATAAGATGCCAGCAAAATAATCAGTAACAACACCGCCGCTATTATAATAAGCAGAATCATAGAAAACCTCCCTGACCTGGATTCAGGAATGCCACCGGTGTTCCTGCGTGAAGCGCATTTTATGCCTGAGTGACATTCTGCCGTCTTACTCACACCAATCATACCAGAATTTGCCTGATACCGAAAGTGAAAAATATATGAGCGGTCAAATAAGGCCGGATAATTTCTTATTTGCTGTAATGAAAAAAGGGACATCCACCAGACATCCCCAAAAACTTTTTCTATTTTATTATCTGCCTTATCCTCTCTCCTGCTGATTCACCTTCTTCACCAACAGCGCAATTGCCAGAGCAGCCGCCGCGAACAGCACCTGAATCAGATATCCCTGGCGGATCGTTTTCATGATCTGCGGACTGAGTTCAGAATAGTCTGCCAGAAGTCCGTTCACCGTAGAATACCAGTAGGTCGGCAGGAATTGTGCCACTTTGCGAACGGTTCCTCCCAGCATTTCCAACGGTACCATTACACCGCCCAGGAAGCAGAGTCCCAGCGACAGTATATTCGTGATTCCGTTCATCGTTGCAGGACCGGTAGAGATCATTCCTGCCAGATAGCCAAGAGAAAGCGCTACCAGCAGGCAGCATACGCTGTTCAGCAGATAATATCCTGCATTGGGGTCACGGAATACACCGCCATTATAAAAGAGCGCATTTGCCAGAATGCAGATTCCCCAGATCATGATGCCGACTATCATGCATGCCGCAAAAGCCGCTATGTTCTGTGTGGTAAACGGCACTGCGGAGCTTTCCATTCTCCTGCGGATATCCTTTTTCTTGAACTCCATAATGATCAGGCTGAGCGCCATGATCGCAGAACCGAGGAATGCGTATGGCATATATCCGAAATAGTAAGCGTAGTCTTTACGCTCGCCGCTGTTTCCGTTGGTATCCATCAAAGTCACAGCCGGTGTCTGTTCGCCAAGTGCCAGTACATGGCTGCAGGCCTCCTCCACCTCATATCCGGCAGAGAGATAAATGGATACCTGATTCAGGAACATGTTGCTCTGAGATTCCACGTAAAACGTCTCAACTGCATCCGGAACAGATACACATTCCAGCAAACCGGCAGTCAGATCCGCATCCGTTACGCTCGCCTGCATCATATCTGCCTGCTCATCTGCATTTTCCTGCACGGTTTCCGCCTGCTCATCTGCATTTTCCTGCACGATTTCTGTCTGCTCAGCTGCACTCTTCTGCAGCTGCTCCTGAGCCCCTTCCGGCACGACCACAATATAGTCCAGATTTCCATAATACATTTCTTCCTGCATAACCTGCAGATCATCTTCCACAAAAACCAGGTTTTGCTTTTCTTCCATTAATTTTTCCAGCGCATCGCCCAGTGCACTTCCATCCCGGTTCATGACTGCCACATTCGTTTTCTGTGACACAAATCCCTGTGCCTGAATGGAGGATCCAAGGCTGGTCTGAATCATTTTTGCAATGCCCATGAAGATAAAAACGTACATCAGAATCGTCCAGATATTGCGCTTAATGATCCGCATATATCCTTTAAATACTATCATATTTCTCCCTCCTCAGCCGCAAGAACGCGGTCATCATCAGCACTATGGTAATCAGCGCCAGAAATGCCAGATCTGTGCCATAGCGCTGCATATTTTCGTATACAGAAATGCTGTAGAACGCATCTGAAATCAATGCACTGGGATTCAGCCGGTTAACGATCGGACAATACTGTTCCACAATATTTTTCATATTTCCGAACATCAGTCCGGAAAGAAAACCAAGCACCAGCGATCCGCCGACCAGCATTCCCATCTTTGCTCCCTCCGGAAGTGGAAGACTTCCGACGCAGATTCCAACTGCCACACCTGCCATACTGCCCAGCGCGCAGACCGGAAGGATCAGGATCCACTTTTCTCCGAAAGAAATCCCCAGCACAGAATGCATATAAAGCAGCACGATGCAAATGTTGATGAACTGTGCTGTGAATGCCGCCAGCATTTCACTGACTACCAGTGTCAGGCGGTTCGTCGGAACCACACATCTTCTCGCCGCCAGCGAAGAGCGGTCAGCTCTTAAATTCATGGCAGAGGTCATTCCCATAAAGGAACCGAACATACAGGACATTCCGATCAGGGCAAAGAAATAGTTGAGATTTCCGGCCAGAGAATTGCCGCCAAGAGAAATACTCTCCACAAAATCATGGTCAAAATCCATACTCTCTGTCATTGTAAGCAGCTTCAGCGGATTATCTTTCGCCAGATCCATCACCAGTGCCTGATTCTGTATGTAAGAATCCAGAAGCATTTCCAGCACACTTTCGTTGATCTGTACGCCGGCCACCGTCAGCGACGGAATTTCACTGCTGTAAAAGATTCCTTCTACGGCTCCGTCAGCAAGTGCCTCCAGCGCTTTCTCCTCATCCATACTTTGCAGTGTCAGCACTTCCCCATCCAGAGAATACAGAAATTCTTCAAAATAAAAATTACCTTCACTGACCAGCGCTGTATCCACCGGATTTTGCAGCTGCACATCTTCTGTTCCGAAGGTCAGCCAGAAAAAAGTACCAAGAATAAGCGGAAAAGCCAGTGACCAGAACATTTCGCTTACACAGCGGATTTTCTGTTTTAAATTAAACCAGTATAAATGCAGCATGTTTTCTGCCTCCTAATCTCTCAGTTCTTTCCCTGTAATTTCCAGGAATACATCATTCAGTGTAGGCAGTTCGGAAAATACCCGTCCAAATGCAATTCCATTCTCCTGCAGGTAATTCAGAATGCGAACCAGATTATGTTTTGCACTGGTACATTTGACTGTCAGCACCAGATTTTCGTCATAATGCACCTGGAATACATGGGGCATCGTGCGAAGGTAAGCCACCTGCTCCTGTGTCAGCGCAATCTGCTCAATACAGATTGTCTCAGCAGTCCGGATCAGCCGTTTCAGTTCTTCTGTCGTTCCGGATGCAATGCTTCTGCCATGGTCCATGATCACAATGCGGCTGCAGATCTGCTCCACCTCTTCCATATAGTGGGAAGTGTAAATGATTGTGGAACCCTGCCGGTTCAGCTCCTGAATTCCTTCCAGAATGCGGTTGCGGCTCTGCGGGTCCACCGCCACCGTCGGCTCATCCAGAATGATCAGACGCGGCTTATGAGCAATACCGCAGGCAATGTTCAGTCTCCGCAGCAGACCGCCGGAGAGCTTTCTCGGAAGCATTTTCCGATAATCCTCCAGTCCCGCAAAACGGATAGCCTCTTCCACAAGCTCTTTCCTTTTTGTTTTCTCTTTCACGTAAAGTCCGCAGAAATAATCAATATTTTCCTGCACGGTCATCTGCTCAAATACGGCCACGTTCTGCGGTACCACACCGATCTGTGCTTTCAGGTCGTAGCTGTCCGGCTTCATTTCTTTTCCAAATACCGTGATCTTGCCTTTGTCATATTTTAAAAGAGCGAGTATACAGTTGATCGCTGTTGTCTTTCCGGAACCGTTCGGTCCCAGCAGTCCAAAGATTTCGCCTTCTTTTATGTCGAGATTCAGATGGTCCAGCGCCAGCAGGCTGCCGTATCTCTTTACCAGATTTTCTATATGAATCATACATATCCTCCTCTTCCGCTTTTGCGGTGCTGTTTCTTTCTCAATTTATGCTGCCATTATAGCGAAAAAAAATCCGGCTGATAAGTACCGGATGTCAGAAGACAATGTGACAAATGTCATTTGATTTTCTGATATTCGTATGCTACCATGAAACAGTAACTGAACTGACAGGATGCCTGAATGGAGAATGTATCCGAAAGGTATCTCCGGTGGACTTTCATGGTCTGCCATCTGAATTATAGTATGGAAAGAATCCTATGAATATCATTACCGATAAATTAGTATTGCTGCTTTTTGGCATGGCAGGAATGTTTTTTTCCGGAGTCACTGCAGAATATGTAACGGCATTTCTGCTCGCTGTTTTTGTCAGCGCACTCTGCTATGGCATTTCAGTGAAACGAATCCGGCTCATTCCGGTCTGTATTTACCTGATTCTGGCACTTTTTTATCCGAATCTGCTCTGGTTCCTGCCGCTGATTCTGTATGATGCACCATTTTCTCTGATTGCGGCAGCCATTACAGCACTTCTTTTCCTTAACAAAAGTCATCTTCCCATTTCGGAGGCGACATTATCACTGGCCCTTTTTGTACGGCTTCTCCTGGTCGCAGAATGTGCCACCGCACATTTTTTCTGTATCAATACAGAGCAGATCAGCGAGCTTCGAAGTGCACTGATCCGCACCAGAGACGACGACACGGAAATGCAGCTGCTTCTGGAGGACCGAAACCGCACCCTTCGTGAGAAACAGGACACGGAAATTTATTCCGCCACCTTAAAGGAACGCAACCGCATCGCCCGGGAAATCCACGATAATGTCGGTCACATGCTGACACGCTCTATCCTTCTGGTCGGTGCCCTTCGCACTATTTCAAAGGAGCCGGCCCTGACACAGCCGCTCGCTGACCTGAATGATACGCTGAATCAGGCTATGAACAGCATCCGCGAAAGTGTCCATGACCTGCACGACAGCTCCGTCAGTCTGAAAGACACACTGCAGACGCTGGTGGATGAATTTGCTTTCTGCCCTGCCCGGCTGGAGTACGACATGTCCCCGGAACTGCCCTCTGCCCTTCGATACAGTTTTATTGCAATTGTGAAAGAGGCTCTGGTCAATACAGCTAAACACAGCAATGCAACCAGAGTGACAGTATCCGTTTTTGAGCATCCTGGCTTTTATCAGCTGGTGATTAGAGACAATGGAAAAGGGTCTGGCGGTACAAGCAGTTGTCTGGAATCCGACAGTTCCGGTCTGAGAAACAGGTCCGGCAATATCAATCTGAGAAATGAGTCCGGCGGCATCGGTCTGAAAAATATGTACAGCCGTGTGCAGGCTCTGAACGGAACACTTCAGATTACGGCAGAGAACGGGTTCCGGATCTATATTACAGTGCCAAAGGAAGCGTAAAATGATTTGCTTCTGCCAATTGCGACCTGTATTCATTCATATACTTAGAAAAATTGAGGTTTGAGAAATGAATTTGCTTTTAGTCGATGACGATATGCTGGTAACAACAGCCTTAAAGATTATTCTGGAAGCTGACACGGATCTTCATGTGGTCGGCACCGGCAGTTCCGGGCGCGATGCGATCCGTCTGTACGATGAATGCCAGCCGGATGTGCTTCTGATGGACATCCGTATGCAGGGAATGGACGGTCTGGAAGCCGCTTCCTCCATCCTGAAAAAGCATCCGGATGCCAGAATCCTGCTGCTGACTACCTTTTCCGATGACGATTATATTGTAAAAGCACTGAAGATCGGCACTCGCGGCTATCTGCTGAAGCAGGACTACGAACACATCGTCCCTTCTGTCAAAGCAGTGCTCGGCGGTCAGACCGTATTTGGAAATGAAGTGATCCAGAAGCTGCCGCAGCTGCTGAAAAAGGATTCCGGCTTCGATTACAGTTCCTGTGGTATTACTAAGAAGGAGCTTGATATTATTGCTGCAGTTGCAGACGGCTTAAGCAACCGTGAGATTGCAGAAGCTCAGTTTCTCTCGGAGGGAACCGTCAGAAATTATCTGAGTTCCATCCTGACCAAGCTGAATCTGAGGGACCGGACGCAGTTGGCGGTGTTTTATTTGAAACATCCGGTGTGATATGGAAATTTCTCTCTGCAAAACTGCAATTCAAATGTTATCCATACCTGTTTTACCGAACCAGGCAATACAACATTAATCGATGTTCAGTCCGGTACGGCTGTTCAGCTTATTGAAGATCCGGGTATGGATGAAATTCAGCAAATACATAAATTTAAAAAGAGCCTGAAACGACGCTTTAGCTTTATTTTATTTCCATATTTGCGATCCAGTTCCAGAATAAGCACCACGGGATTCCAGGGATTACCGTTACTAATATTGCTGGCACTCCAGAATAAGATCCGCCAGCCACAAACATCCAGATAATAAATAGCAGAGCTAAAATTGCTGGAATCTTTATAGTCCAGAATTTAATTCGTTTACGTGTTTTTTCTCTTCGTGCTATTTCTGCCCGAACTTCTTCCGGAGTCATTGTTCTTATTATGCATCTCATCGACTGATCCCCTCTCTGGTTGCAATTTCATTTTACAGTATTCTACACCACTTCCATCGAAAGTTTCAACTGTTCATATTCTGGAACCTTCACACAGCCATCCGGCAGCTGAATACCGAACTGCTTTGACACCATCACGAATGCTTCTGCAATCTTATGCGGCGCAAGTCCCTGCCAAACAAAGATCCGATCCATTGCCTTGAAGTAGTTGGCGATCTCACCGATTGGGATCTGCTCTGCTGGAACTGGTTCTCCCTGATATGTACCAGTCTTTCGGATAGATGGAAGCACCTCGGATGTTACCCAGTGCTTGAAGCGCTTGGCGAAATCCAGTTTGCTGCTGAAGATCAGGGAATAGAGACCGGATTCGTTGATGATTGTTGTATCCTGAACCCCTGAGGTACTGCTTACCGGACAGAGCCTTTTATCTTCTGCATCAACGTTTTTTCTCAACGCAGAAAATCTGTCTTTATATCCTAACGCGCCTGCACATGCGGAGTGTCCTTATAGGGTTTGATAATCCTTTAAAGACACTTCGCTTTTTTTATAGTTTGAAATGAGGGTAACGCCCTCGCCGTCAATCATAAGCTGTTTCTTTACACACAGCAGTTTGACCTTATGCTGGGTCAGCAGTTCGATATAGCTTTGTGTCATGCCCCATTCCCGCCCTATGCAGCTGATGCTATCAACCACAACCAAGTCCACCTCGTCGTTCAAAATGGCCTGCGTGACCTTGTAGAGCGCTGGACGGTCTAATGACATCCCGGTACAAGGCTCGACCACCATACGCTGGGTGATAGTGATGGCGTTGGTGTAGTGCCGTACCGTTTTCAAAAACTCCTCTAAAATACTAAATATATTTTTCACAATATATACCTCTTTTTCTCACAATATTTATCAAACAAAAAACGCAGAGAGATGATTGTGATACGCTCACAATTTCATCGGCTCTGCGTCTGTGCGTCTGGCTCTTTGATGATTGTTATATGTAATTTTTCTACCTCAATCAAGGTTTCTTTTTTGCATTTCGTTCAGTAAAGCGGATAGTTTTTTAATACTGTATCTTCTCTAATTCTGTCACGGGTTTTACTGTTGCATATAGGACATAATATCCATTCAGTTTTTGCCATTTTTCTTCACTCCATTTCTACCCGCATACCAAATGATTGCGGCGGCAAACGCTAATACAACGGTGGTTACTACACTTGCTTCAATGCCGTATTCGCCGCCGTTCTCGGTTAGTATAAGCACGCCGTAAATCGCTACCTAATCGTCAATATACATCCTTGGGACAACTTGTCCCGAAGTTATTGCGCCTACCAGCCGATCCACGAGATTTAGCCCCGGCGCAAGGTCTGCAAACGTTTTCTCCTTACCATGGGGTATGACCCTTTACAATGTCCCAACTGCAAAAAAGAAATGCTCTTCCTTGAAATGTATTATAAACATGAGCGCATTCCTCTGGATGAACTCAGAGAAAAATATATTAAAAATCCACCAGAAGGAATGACACCCAAACTTATCCGAAACATGACTGGTTCTGATTTATTGGACATGCATTATTTTTTAACCGAAGATGATGACCTTGACGGTGATGAATTTGAAGAAGGATTTTATATTGACCTTTTTTGATCACCGTCTGTATCATTACACCCGCCCCCCAGCGGGCATTTTTAATTCAAGGCTTCTCCGACAGGAGAACTTTCCTTTTGTACGAAAAAAAATAAAGCCTGAAAATTCAGGCTCTATTTAATGCCGCTGGCCGGACTCGAACCGGCACGGTTTCCCGCTTGATTTTGAGTCAAGTGCGTCTGCCAATTCCGCCACAGCGGCAGCTGTGTGTGTTCACACGTCGACAATAATAGCATACTTCCCCGGCAAATGCAAGAAATATTTTCCCATGAATTCAGCGGGACGATTATAAAGAGGCGGACCCGTATATAGGATCCGCCTCTCTGTTTTTAGTTTTACCTTCTGTTTTTTATCGCCTCTTGCAGGAAGCAATCCTGCCGGATCAATACTTCATATCCTTCAGCACATCACAGAAATCAAATGTCGCAAAATAGTCTTTCGGAGTCTCCGCACGGCGAATCATCTGTGCAGTTCCGTCCTCCTTCAGAAGAATCTCTGCAGAGCGGAGCTTGCCATTGTAGTTATATCCCATTGAGAATCCGTGAGCACCTGTATCATGAATTACAAGGATATCTCCCATCTCTACCTTCGGAAGCATGCGGTCGATCGCAAACTTGTCATTGTTCTCACACAGGGAACCTGTCACATCATATTTATGATCACACGGTTCATTTTCTTTGCCCATGACTGTAATATGATGGTAAGCACCGTACATTGCCGGACGCATCAGGTTGACTGCACACGCATCCACACCGATGTATTCCTTGTGCGTATGCTTCTCATGAATTGCCTTTGTAACAAGACAGCCATACGGTCCGAGCATGTATCTTCCGAGCTCTGTATAAATTGCAACATCTCCCATGCCCGCCGGAACAAGCACTTCCTCGTATACAGCTTTCACACCCTGGCCGATCTTGTGAATATCATTCTTCTCCTGATCAGGACGATACGGAATGCCGATTCCTCCGGAAAGATTGATGAATTTGATCTTTGCTCCGGTCTTCTCTTTCAGGTTTACTGCCAGTTCGAACAGAACCTTTGCAAGCATCGGATAATAGTCATTTGTTACTGTATTGCTTGCGAGGAATGCATGAATACCGAACTCTTCGACACCCTTTGATTTCATGATACGGAATGCTTCCTCGATCTGTTCCGTTGTCATACCGTATTTTGCATCGCCCGGGTTGTCCATAATATCGTTGCTGATCTTGAACAGTCCGCCCGGATTATAACGGCAGGACATGGTCTTCGGCAGATATCCGACTGCCTGCTCCACTTTCTCAATATGTGTAATATCATCCAGGTTGATGATACCGCCGAGCTCAGCTGCTTTTTTGAACTCAGCAAGCGGTGTATCATTAGAAGAAAACATGATATTGTGTCCCTTCACTCCGATTGCCTCAGACAGCATCAGCTCTGTCATGGAAGAACAGTCCGTACCGCATCCGTATTCATTCAGGATCTTGATCAGGAACGGATTCGGGGTCGCTTTTACCGCAAAATACTCTTTGTAGCCTTTATTCCAGGAAAATGCATCGTAAAGTTCCTTTACATTTTCGCGAATACCTTTTTCATCATACAGATGAAACGGAGTCGGAAACTCCTGAATAATCTCTTCAAGCTTCTCTTTTGTCACAAATGTTTTCTTCATAAATGTACACTCCTCGTTTTCCATATACGCAACAAAACGCTTATCATTCTTCAGATCCAAACAGATGATTACATGATTGATAAGGTTAAATATACCCCCGTTCTGCACAATACAGCCCGCCATATGGCGCAAAGCTCGTCAGCCGGGGGTACACATCTTCGTATACTGTATATTTATTCGTAAACAATACCTCTGAAGTATAATCTATACAATTTATACTTGTCAATACTTAACTGCCAAAAAACGAATCAATCCGATTCTTCGTATCCACCAGATGATTGTACTGCAGCATCTTATATTCATTCAGCAGTTCTGAATAGGTATCATCCTCCAGATTGTAGAAGGTACCCTCACTGTCACGATATGCAAGTCCGCTGATGACCGGCAGTGTTTCTCTCAGTCTGCTCAGATACTGCTGATATCCGGTAAGCGGAATGCCCGCAGCCTCCATCAGAATTCCGCCGAGATAATTTACGCTGATGCCGTCATAATATTCATGCTCCAGACCATAGTTGCTCCAGATCATGAACGGAACACGGTATCCCTGCTGAAGGTCCTCCAGTGTCTCACCGGTCTGGATATTGCAGATACGCTTGATCACATTAGTAATGTAGTCTGACGGCTGGTGGTCACCGAACATTAACACGACGACCGGCTCGTCCTGCTCTTCAAAGTAATGGATCATTTCTTCCAGTGCACGGTCTGTCTGATTCATCAGCGTCAGATACTTCTCTGTGGCCAGTACGCTGGTTGTCTTGCTCTCAACCCCCGTCAGCTCCAGATAGGATGTGAAATCCGGTGTTTCTCTGCTGTACCCGCCGTGGTTCTGCATCGTCACTTCAAAGACAAACAGCCTTTCTTCATCCGATTTTTCCTCATACTGCTCAATAATCTTGTCAAAAGCACTGCTGTCGCTGATATACCCTCGCATTTTATAAGGATTGACAAATGCATTCTTATCCAGAAATTCATCAAAGCCAAAGTATTCATATACTTCATCCCGGTCCCATCCGGAACGGTTGTACGGATGAATCGCAAGTGTACTGTATCCAAGATTTTTCAGGTAACTGGCAATAGATGGTGTCTCATCGTTTATGTACTGCTGGTACGGTATACTGCCGGTCGGCAGAAATCCCATGGTGTCACCGGTCAGAAATTCGAACTCGGTGTTCGCCGTATTGCCTCCCTTAACAGAGACATAAAGTTCACCGCCGATGCCTTCCTCCTGAAGGGATTTGAAGAACGGCATAACTTCTTCACTGGTCTCAAACTCGCTCCATACGGACAGATCCGAAAACGCTTCATTCATCACCACAATAATATTCGGATATTCCGTAATTCCGGCAGACTCCGCATTCGCTGCATCTGTTTCACTTCCGGCTGTCTGCACTTTCCCGACCGTACGGCTCTCAGTCTGGGATTCTTCTGCAGCCGCTTCAGACATTTCAGACACAATCGTTTCAACTTTTTTTACTGAATATCCATCCGGCTGGTCAATGTTCAGAAAACGAAGATTTCCGAGGAACGCACCTGCTATCCCGTTATTCCGGTACAGAACATTCAGTGTAAAAAGAGTGGTGTCCATCCCGAAAAAGCTCTGCACTTCCGGTTTCTGAATTCCGGCAATATACCCCCCGGACAGCATCACAAATATGAGCAGACAGGCTGTACGTATTTTCCGGTTTCTGAACTTTACCGATGATTTGGAGGCAAACAGAATGATCCAGATAAATGCGATCAGTGAAAATGCTGCCTTCCAGGTAATCGTAAAAGTATAATTGTCCGCCACAGACATTGCTGTACCGAGTGAAAGAAGATCCCACGGCACGACTGGTGTGCCGCGGAACTGTACCACGAAATAATTGACCATGCCGAACACCATCGGAACCAGAGTTGCCAATCCGAATCCCAATGCCACCCGGCCGGTAAGAAATACCAGCAGTCCGTACAGCAGATACCAGAACAGCAGGTTCAGGATCAGGATCATGCCTGTCAGATCCTCAATTACGTGAGTATAATTCTCCAGTGCACACAGAGCCGCAAACGGAAGCAGCAGATAAAACAGCAATGAAACAACTTTTCCATAAGAAAGATCCAGCAGAACGAACAGGCCTGCCAGAACGCTCATCAGCAGGCATACTGCCAGATAACTGTAATTCATCGCATCACCGGATGCTGCAAGTCCGGTAATAATAAGCATAGCTGCGGTCGCAGCAATTGCACCCGCAGCTCTTTTTTTCGTATATTTCAATAATGATCTGTTTGTTTTCTCTTTTTCGTTCATTTCATTTCCTTATTTCTTCTTTACATGCTGATGCGTGAAAAGGTGGTCCTGACAATACTCATAATTACCTTCGCACTTGGAACAGAACCGGAATTCCAGATGCTCACCATCCAGCTCCGTACGTCCGCAGACCGCACATTTATGCCTCGTGGCACCCTTAGGCTGAGCCTTCTGTACATTCTTTCTGAATTCCTGTCTGCGATGAATCTCCTTCGGCGAATAATGCCGCGTATTTCTGGTCGCCAGAAAGAACAGCAGGAAGTTCATAAGAGATGCCACGATGGAGATCAGCGCAACGATTCCGCCGTCTTTTACCTCCAGCAGCATAAAGAATATATAGATCAGTCCCATCCACTTCATCTTGATCGGAAACAGGAAGTACAGATATACTTTCATATCCGGATAGGTCAGTGCAAATGCCAGGAAGATCGACATATTAATGTAGTATGTGCTGAAATAACCGGTAGTTCCTCCGATGAAATACAGCAGAAACGCTCCGATCACAGTAAAAATAATACCGGAAAGGATATACACATTGAACTTGAACGCGCCCCATGTATACTCCATCGTACGACTGAGTGAAAAATAAAAATACAGCATAATAATTGTGAACAGATCCGGCGCTCCGGGCGGAACGAGAATCCATGAAATGAGCCTCCATACCTGTCCGCGCAGAATCAGCGCCGGCGACAGGGTAAGATAATACAGAAGCTCCGGCATGAAGATCCAGATCAGATAGCCGGCCGCATACAGTGCTATGATGATTGCCGGAAGATTGTGGATTGCGTACTTTCCGTACTTTCGCTCCAGCTTATTCAGAAAATTCATAAAACATCCTCTTTCTCTTTCGGGTAGACTGCTTCCCTTAATATAATTGTCTCATTTGCTCATTATAATTTTCTCCCAAAAGTTTGTCAATCTGCGCTCCCGTGATTTTCGCTTCTTTATATTTTTTTAAGAAAGCGGGCGCAGCCTCGGTATGCAGATCTGATCCCCCACCTGCAGGTTATAGACATCCACATACGGGTTTGCAAAAATCAGAGAGGATACCTTTACATCATATTTTTTCCCAAGAAGATAAAGGGTATCCCCTTTTTCGATCGTATGAATAAAACCGATACATCTACAGTCTGAATTCATAATACTCCTCATTTCCGGTTACCTGTCATGATTATTATATGAAAGCGTTCCCGCGATTGCTCCTGCTCTTTCCAAAATCCTGCCAAATCCCTGCCGTTCGGCTTTGTATTTTTACGATCCGCCTGCGCCTTGCATCTTATCCATACTTACGATCCGTCTTCACTTCATATTTCTGCTTGCCAACCGGCGGTTCCTTATACTATACTGTTTGGAAAGCCGTCTGCTCAGGGTACCGGCTGAAACTCAGCTATTAAGTTCCGTTTCGGCAGATTTGCAGTTATCAGAATCGTATCCGCAGACAAATATACAGAAAGAAGGAATCAAAATGGCTGGCTCAACACTTGGAACCATTTTCAGAATAAGTACCTGGGGCGAATCTCACGGAAAGGCGATCGGTGTCGTCATTGATGGCTGTCCGGCCGGCATTGCGCTGTGCGAAGCTGATATTCAGCGTGATCTGGATCGCAGAAAACCGGGTCAGAACCGTTACACAACAGCCCGTTCCGAATCCGATCAGGTAGAGATCCTTTCCGGTGTATTCGAAGGAAAAACTACCGGTACTCCTATCTCGCTCATGGTGCGCAATCAGGATCAGCGTTCAAAAGACTACGGCAATATCTCAGAACTGTATCGCCCGGGACATGCCGATTATACCTTTGATATGAAATACGGCTTCCGCGATTACCGCGGCGGCGGACGTTCCTCCGGACGGGAAACGATCGGCCGTGTAGCTGCCGGAGCCGTTGCACGCAAACTTCTCGAAGAACTGGGCATTTCTGTTACCGCTTACGTCAGCGCAATAGGTCCCGTCAAGATCGATCATCAGAACATGGATCTCTCCTATATAGAGGAAAGCATGGTCCGTATGCCCGACAAAGAGGCTTCAGAGCAGGCAATCACATATCTGGAGCAGTGTATCCGGTCACAGGACTCCAGCGGCGGGGCTGTCGAATGCTGTGTGACAAACCTCCCGGCCGGCCTTGGAGAAACTGTTTTTGACAAGCTCGATGCAGACCTCGCCAAGGCGGTTATGTCGATCGGCGCCGTAAAAGCAGTGGAAATAGGAGACGGAACTCTGGTCGCTTCGGCGAAAGGCTCTGAAAATAATGACTGGTATACGAATGATGAAAACGGTATTCCGCACAAAGCCACCAACCACAGCGGCGGTATTCTGGGCGGTATGAGCGATGGTTCACCGCTCCTGCTCCGTGCATCGTTCAAACCGACTCCTTCCATCGCGCAGACACAGTCCATGCTGGGGCGTGACGGAACATGCCGCGAAGAATCCATTCACGGACGCCATGACCCGATTGTTGTTGCACGTGCCGTTCCTGTCGTGGAAGCTATGGTAATACTGACTATTGCAGATCACCTTCTGACCGGAATGAGTGCGCGCATTGAGAATCTGAAAAAAATCTATGAATAATATTTACATATAAACGGACACAGCCGACAGGATACCTCTGCCGGCTGTGTCTCTCTTTAATCACTTAATTATTTACTCTATCCTTCCACTTTGGAGATCAGAATGCAGTTCGGTGTATCCACTTTCACCGGACGACCTTTCATGATCAGCAGTCCTCTCTCGTAATCGATAGTAAAGAACCGAATCTCATTCGTCTCATGGTTCAGCACGACCAGTGTCTTCTCACCCGGAAATACATCAATATCCTTCGGATACTCGCCGCTGATCGGAAGGCAGCAGAGCCGCGTCAGCATACCGGTCTCCTGATCAATGGAAAATACCGCCACTGTATTCTCACCTGCCGTAGAACAATACAGATATTTTCCGCTCGGCGAAATCTTCATTCCGCAGCATGCACTTCCTTTTGAGTCCGGATCGCGGAGAACTGAGATCTCCTGAATTTTTTCGAAATCCGGTGACTTTCCTGAACCGTCGTATTTATATACGCATACTTCATTGGTAAGCTCGGCATTGATGTAGGCAAACTTTCCGTCGTGACTGAATGTCAGCAGACGAGGACCCGAATCCAGCTTGCAGCGCAGAATGTCATACAGCTTCATCTTACCGTTCTTTTCATTTACTTTATACAGCTTCACCTGATCGATTCCATTATCAACCGCACACAGATATTTGTCGTCCGGAGTCGGGATCACACAGCTTACATGCGGTCTGAAATTGCGTTCGGCCACGCTGCCGAGACCCTTATGGAATATACCGTCCATCACAGAACCGAGCCGTCCGTCCCTGTGTGTATGAACCACAGTGACCTTACCATCATGGTAACCGCCCACATAAAGAAAACGGCCGTTCTTATCCGGTGACAGATAACATCCTCTCATTCCGTCAATGCCTACTTCATTGATCGACTCAAGACCGCCGTCCGGCTGAATCTTCAATACTGCAACACCTTCATCTGCAATTGAATACAAATATTTTCCATTATAAGACTTGGCCATATGAGACGCGTTATTGACCGGAACTACATCCCGCTCCGTCATGATCCCTGCCTCTATGTCTATATCATATACATGAATTCCGATACTGCTTCCATGCGTATACGTACCAACGTATGCAACGTATCTTTCCTGTCCTTCCATCCTGAAAACCTCCTGTCCCTCTGATCCGGGAACCCAGTCAGAATAACTGCAGAAACTGTTGCTCCGACATTTTCAAAAACACCTTCTGTCTGCTGCAAAAAAAGTATCCTGCAAAACCTGACATGATCTAACCCGAACTTATAATAAATCATATCACAGATAGGCCGGTTTGTTAAGTAAAATGCTTGAAAACTTTCCCAAAACAGAATATCATGAATAGGCATGATACTATAACTGGAGGAATTATCTATGTTTGAAGAAATCAAAACCACAGAATTAAAGGAAAATCCGTTTGATCTGATCGGTGCCCAGTGGCTGCTCGTCACTGCTGCAAAAGAAGACGGCACCTGTAATACCATGACTGCATCCTGGGGCGGGCTCGGAGTTATGTGGGGCAAAGATGTGGCTTTCATCGTCATTCGTCCGCAGCGTTATACCAAAGAGTTTATCGACAGCTCTGCTACTCTCTCCCTCTCGGTTCTCCCGAAAGGACGCATGAAGGATTATGCGTATCTGGGACGTGTATCCGGACGCGACGAAGATAAAATTGCCAAAACCGGTCTGACTGTTTCATACGACGGACAGACACCGTACTTCGAAGATGCCAAGACTGTTCTGATCTGTGAAAAACTGTTCGCGCAGCCTTTTACCCCGGATTCATTCCTTGATAAGACACAGATCGACCGCTGGTATCCGGAATCCGATTACCATACAATGTATATCTGTGAAATCAAAAAGGTGCTCATAAATGAAGATGCAAAAGCACCGGAATCTTCCGAAGCATAATGGAACGGACTCTGAACTGGACAGTCGATGAGCAGTATTCCGGTATGAAGATTGAAGAATTTCTCCGGCTGCACGGCTGTTCTCATCACGTACTTACGCATCTGAAACGAACTGAGCGCGGCATATGCCGAAACGGTGAATGGGCCTATGCGACCTCACGCATAACCCCCGGTGATATCATTCAGATTCATCTTATTGAAAATGAATCCTCGGAGAACATCGTACCGTCTGCTCTTCCCCTTGACATTGTGTATGAGGATGAAGACCTGATGGTCATTAACAAAAACAGTGATACCCCGATTCATCCTTCCATAAACAATTACGACAACACGCTGGCAAATGCTGTCATGCACTATTTTGCGCAACAGGATCTGCCCTTCGTCTACCGCTGCATCAACCGGCTCGACCGGGATACGAGCGGACTGCTCATCATTGCCAAAAACATGCTGAGCGGAGCAGTTCTCTCACAGATGTCCGCAGAGCGCCTGATCCACCGGGAGTACCTTGCCATCACAGAAGGCCTCCTGCCGGAATCCGGCACAATTGATGCCCCCATAGCAAGGCTGGAAGGGTCCGCCATCATGAGATGTGTAGATCTGGAGCACGGTGAACGCGCGGTAACTCATTTTCACCGGGTTGCCTGTGTTTCTTCTGCACAAAATCAGCAGATGCTGTCTCTGGCATCGGTTCACCTGGAAACAGGCCGTACTCATCAGATACGCATCCACATGAAATACATCGGCCATCCCCTGATCGGTGATTTTCTGTATAATCCGGACAACCGCGATCTGATCGGCCGCCAGGCACTGCATTCCCACAGGCTTTGCTTTTCTCACCCGATTACCGGCAAATCCATGAGTTTCACCAGTGACCTGCCTGATGACATGGCCCGGCTTCTGCAGTCCTGACGGCGCATCGCAGCATCTGATACACAGCTGTGCATTATGTAATGCAGAGAAGGCAAATTTCCGCTGCAGTACGATTTCTGCGAAGCGTTTGTTTTATAGGAACGCGATTTCCTTTGAACGAAAAAGCCGCCGGACTTCAAATAGTCCGACGGCCTTACTTTCCCTATTCTATCATACTTTTTCAATCATACCTTTTTATCATACTTTCCGGTTTGCTGTCGTTCTCATATCGCACGGGTTTCCGACAGTTCTCCGGATGCCTTTATCACATTTTACACATCCTGACATTTCTCTGTATGATCACTGGACAGACGACAGCGCTTCACTATCACTATCACTATCCCTGTCGCTGCTTTCGCTTACCGTACACGCTCCGGGAAGCCTACTTTCTTCTGTACCTTGCGCAGTGTCTTCATTGCGTAGTAGTTCGCCTTCTCCGCATTGTTCTTGATCACACTGTCAATGTATGCCTTATCTTTTTCCAGTTCCCGCACGCGGTTCTGAAGCGGCTCCAGAACAGATACAACTGCCTCGCCTACTGCTTCCTTCAGCTGACCATAACCGCAGCCGGCAAACTCCTTCACAGCTTCTTCCGGAGTCCTGTTCAGACATGCACAGTAAATATCGAGCAGATTGCGCAGACCCGGCTGCTCTTCACAGTAACGGATCTCACCCACTGAGTCTGTCACAGCACGTTTGCACTTTCTGCGGATCGTATCCGGATCATCCATCAGATAGATACTTGCATTCGGATTCTCATCAGATTTGCTCATCTTCCTGCTCGGATCCTGCAGGCTCATGATCTTTGCACCTGTCTTGCCGATATATGCTTCCGGTACAGTAAATACGTCGCCGTAGACTGCATTGAAACGCTGCGCGATATCTCTCGTCAGCTCAAGATGCTGCATCTGATCAATACCTACCGGAACCACATCCGCCTGATAAAGCAGAATGTCCGCTGCCATCAGTACCGGATATGTGAACAGACCTGCATTGATATTGTCTGCATGCTTTGCAGCCTTATCCTTGAACTGTGTCATACGGTTCAGTTCTCCCATGTATGTATAGCAGTTCAGGATCCATGCCAGTTCCGCATGACCGGATACGTGTGACTGATAATAGATACAGTTCTTCTCCGGATCAAGACCTGCCGCAATATACAGAGTAAGCAGTGCGCGTGCGCGTTTGCGCAGTGTGGCCGGATCCTGTCTGACCGTAATAGAATGCATATCTACTACAGAATAAAAACACTCATATTCATCACTCAGTGTCACCCAGTTTTTCAATGCACCAAGATAATTTCCCAATGTAAGAGAACCTGTTGACTGCATGCCGCTGAACAGCACCTTCTTGTTGTCTATCATGACTCGTTCCTCCTTGATTCTCATAAATCCTCCGCCGCATCATTCCTGCCGCGGACTCTTACGTGATTTTATCATCTTCATATGGCAAAGTCAAGGTTGTATGGATGCCCTGAATCTGCTAGAATACATAGTAAATGAAAATAAGCACAAATCAGCATAAGGAGATTTCTGATGGAAAAAATCGCAAGCTTCACAATCGATCATATCAAACTGCTGCCGGGTCTGTATGTATCCCGAAAAGATTACGTAGGATCCGAAATCATTACCACATTCGACATTCGCATGACAAAACCGAACGAAGAACCTGTCATGAATACAGCCGAGATGCATACGATCGAGCATCTGGCCGCAACCTATCTGCGCAACCATTCTGAATACGGTTCAAAGACCGTCTATTTCGGGCCGATGGGATGCAGGACCGGTTTCTACCTGCTGCTCGCAGGCGATTATGAATCAAGAGACATTGTTCCGCTGATGCAGGAAATGTTCGCTTTCATTCGTGATTTCCACGATGAGGTACCGGGAGCCAGTGCCAGAGACTGCGGAAACTATCTCGATATGAACCTGCCGATGGCCAATTATCTGGCTGAAAAGTATCTGCGCGAAGTCCTCACTGACATCACAGATGAACGGCTGATCTATCCGGAGTAGATCATTTCGTATGTTTTATGCAGTGTTCTATGTAGATGAAAAGAGGTCTGCGGCCAATGTACCGCCCCCAAAGTCAGACCAAAATCCAACATTTGGGAGGTCGGTACACCTCGCGGACCTCTTTTTCATTCTGTTTTTCTGTTTTCTTTTTATTATTTTTCTGTGCTCTTCTTCCGGTCTCTGCTACTTTCTGAGCCTTTCTCTTTTCTGCTCTTCTAAATCGGATATCCCTTCAGATAATAATCCTTCACGAACCGGATCAGCTCTTCTTCCCCTCTCTGATCCAGTATCTTCAGCATTCCATGCAGTTCCTTTTTGGTCTGCGGATGAATCAGATAGTGGCCCCTGCCGCGTTCAAAATACACCAGAGGATCGTGATCTGTATACGCTTCCTTATTGTAATTCTTAGACGCGCAGATACGGTCCATCAGCATCTCCGCTACGTATTTTCGCGGCATCTGCACCGGCTGCAGCGGATGTTTGCCGGGTTCCTGCTTCAGAGAGTAATCCAGCCAGTATTCAAAATGATGCCGGTTCCTTCCCTTGTGATGCAGCCATGCATAGGAATAACCCTTACATTTTCGCTCGCCGTTGTTCGGACTGCTCCTGCCGTCATCATAATACCGAAATCCCATCAGCAGCTCGGACGGCATATACTTCGACATGTCATGCATCAGTCCCTGGCGGTACAGACCGATCCGGAAACAGTACTTCAAAACCAGCAGCTTGTGTTCTGTAATGGTCTTCAGATGACCTTTCGCTTTTGTATATGTAATTCTGTTTTCTGAATCACGCATCATGTTACTCTCTTCCTTCCAAAATCACGACTGTTCGTGGCGGAACCGTAAAGGATTTGACATCTTTCAGACATTCCTGCCCGTTCTCATCCGGAAAGCTTTCTTTCAGCGAAGTATCCATTACCTTATACCATGCGCTGTTCTTCGGAAGGAACGGCAGTGCGAACTGCTGCTCATCCCAGTGAAAATTCCAGGCAATATACAGATATCCTTCTTCACCTGCATAATGACCGCAGTACATACAGCCCAGGTGACGTCTGACCGGAATAAACTCTCCGTACCATGCCTTGTCGCTGTGGAAGGAAAGATCCGGATACCCGTTCGAAAGGTAATCCATACATTTCGGTTCTTTCTTCTGATGCAGTACAGCGTGCTTTTTTCTGAATGCGATCGCTTTTCTCACAAAATCCGTCAGCTCCCCATTCGCCTTGCAGTGACTCCAGTCAGTCCAGGACAATTCGCTGTCATGGCAATACGGATTATTATTTCCATTCTGTGAATTGCCGAACTCATCACCGGCCAGCAGCATGGGCACCCCCTGTGAAAACAGCATCATCGCATATGCATTTTTACGCTGTCGCATACGCAGCTTCAGAATATCACGACGTTTCGTCGGTCCCTCTGTTCCACAGTTCCAGCTGAAATTATATTCTGAACCGTCACGGCCCATTTCCTCATTATCCTCATTATGCTTCTCATCATAGGAGACGAGATCCAGCAGAGTAAATCCGTCATGGTTCGTAATATAGTTGATCTGCGCACAACCATCCGGATTCTGCCTGATCCTGAATCCGAACCCGGAAAGTGCATTCTCCTCGCCCTTCAGCAGCCGACGACAATCAACCATAAATCCGTCGTTTGACGATGCGATCAGGCTGTATCCATTCTCTGCATTTTCACGGACCACATCCTCCGGATACCAGCCGCAGATCAGCTTCCTGCTGCGAAACAGCGGAAGCTTGGAAAGTTCCGTCTTCAGCGTGTCTCTGCCGATCACTGCGAATCCGTCAATATGATACTCAAATGCCCAGTAGTTCAGGCAGTCACCGATCATCGCGGGACTCATATCATCCGGGAATGAGAACTCCAGCAGTACCTCAATTCCCTCCGCATGAAACGCTTTTACAAGATTACGCAGTTCTTCATCCGGATTCCTTGTGGCGGCAAAGGAAGCTTTCGGCGCAAAATAATACCCTTCGCCATAGCCCCAGAAGTTCATTTTGTAACGCTTCTCCTGCTGCTTGTGTTCAAATGCCCTCGCCTTAGCCTCCTGCTGGGTCTTTGCCGGAAGTTTCTTCTGTGCATGCAGCTGCATCATCTCCGTGAACTCATATACCGGCATCAGCCTCACCTGATTGATACCGAGCGATTTCAGATACGGAATCTTCTCCTGCAGTCCCGCAAATGTTCCCTTTTTTCTGGCTCCTGAATTCTTCTGCATGGTAAATCCGCGCACATGCAGATGATACATGACCGCTTCATCAAACGGAATCTGCGGAAGCTTATCCTCCTGCCAGTCATATACTTTCGTAATAAAACCGCCGCGTACGCTGTGTGCAGACTCCGGAGCCGGTACTCCGAACACTTCTCTTCCGACGATCTTTTTCGCATACGGGTCAGTCACGACCTCTGAACCGTCAAGAAAATTATATTCGTACTGTGCTGCCCGCATACGGATCTTCATTACATATGGTGCCCCTGGCACACTCTGTCCTGGAAACGGAATTTCTGCCACAGGCTCTTCTGTACCTTTCCGATACAGAAGCAATACGGGAACTGCCTTCTCCCTGGCATAATAGCCGAAATGTACACCGTCCTTCTCAAGCGATGTTCCGGGTGTCAGATTGTTGTCTGGTAAAATTTTAAATTCGATGTCTTTCACGTAGTGTCCTGCCTTTCCTGTTGTGTAAATACCCACTTTCTCCTTATGCCGCTGCTCTCCCGTCATCCAATACCCATATAGCTTAACCTGTTTTTATTCAAAAGAAATCTGAAGTTCTACCGGACAGTGATCCGAACCAAATACATCCGTGTGGATCACCGCCCCTTTCAGATATTCTTTCAGACATTCTGAAACACAGAAATAGTCAATGCGCCATCCTGCATTCTTTTCTCTCGCTCTGAAACGATAGGACCACCAACTGTACACTCCCTCCGTGTCCGGATAAAAATACCGGTATGTGTCAACAAATCCCTGTTCCGTCAGTTTTGTGAACTTCTCCCGCTCCTCATCCGTAAATCCGGCATTTCTGCGGTTCGTTTTCGGATTCTTTAAGTCGATTTCCTTATGTGCTACGTTCAGATCTCCGCAGAAGATCACCGGCTTGCTCTTCTCCAGCTTTTTCAGGTAAACAAGGAAATCATCCTCCCACTGCATACGATACGGAAGTCTCGCCAGTTCATTCTGCGAATTCGGTGTATAAACTGTCACAAGATAGAATCTCTCAAATTCCAGCGTGATCACTCTGCCCTCCTGATCATGCTCTTCCATACCGATTCCATAAGCAACTGAGAGCGGCTTTGTCTTCGTAAACACAGCCGTACCGGAATACCCTTTCTTCTTTGCATAATTCCAGTACTGACAGTATCCGTCCAGTTCGAGTTCGATCTGGCCTTCCTGAAGCTTGCTCTCCTGTATACAGAATATATCCGCATCCGCCTCATGGAAAAAGTCCAGAAATCCTTTCTGCACACATGCCCTGAGGCCGTTTACGTTCCAAGATATCAGTTTCATTTTCTGTTCTCCTGTCTGTTATTTACCATCTTACAATTCAAGAATAGTCTCCCTAAGTATAGCATCATTTCTGATTTTTTCCCAGTATTATATTTCCAATTCTTCAAATTGCGTAAAAAAAAGAAGGAGGCAGACGTTCATATACCAGATATTACTTGCTATTTCCCTGCGTTTCTGTTAAAGTGGAACCAGCAATTAACTGCACAACACATATAAGAGAGGTATTACAGATGAGTGATTTGGAAACATGCAACGGCAGCTGCGCTGACTGCGGCGAAGAATGCGGCGGTGCTACTATTACCCTGACACTGGACAATGATGAGACAGTTGAATGCTCAATCCTCACGATCTACGAGGCAGCAGGCAATGACTATATTGCACTTCTTCCGCTGAATGAGCAGGGCGTAAATGAGGATGGCGAGGTATATCTGTATCGCTACCATGAAGAGAATGGCATTCCGGTTCTTGAGAATATCGAGGATGACGATGAATATGAGGCAGCTTCAGACGGTTTCGATGAGTGGCTTGATTCACTTGAGTACGATGAGATGGTTCCGGCTGACGAGGCTGAGTAACTACGGAATTCTGAACTTAACATTACAAAACAGCATTTTAATACAGCGGAGCTGCCATCATACAGCTCCGCTGTTTCATTCTCATCGTTCCGGAAGAAGCCCCTCGATAAACGGTGACGGCTCCATCGCTTTTCCGTAGCGCTCCTTTGAATAGAACAGATGCAGACGGTCCTTCGCACGCGTCATCCCCACATACAGCAGCCGGCGTTCTTCCTCCAGATCCGCTTCCACTGATGCTTTCCGATGAGGAATGATTCCCTCATTGACATCAACGAGAAACACCTCTGAAAATTCCAGTCCCTTCGAACTGTGCAGCGTCGCCAGCGTGACAGCATCTGCTTTCTCATTCTTATGCATCCGTTTTTCTTCCAGCTTCCTCCGGTATTCCTCCAGATGTTCCTGCCATTCTTCATACGTCCGGAACGGCTTTGCTCCCTGCTGGATTTCATCAAGAATATCAAACAGTTCTTCCGGACGCATCCGGCGTGCTTTCGCGTATTCTTCCAGATAAGATTCGTACTGAATCCCCCTCCTGATATAATTGACAGCAGCATACGGTGCCATCCCGCGCATCAGCTTCAGATCCAGTTCCAGACGGTCGATGCGGTCTGTCATCCAGTCCTTGTCCGCATAATACGTCTGCAGCGCTTCAAATGATACCACAGGTGTATCCGCTACACTGTCGCGGCTGATATACCGTTTGGGCCGGTTCATCACCTGAAGAAACTCGGTCCGGTCAAGTCCGACACGGGACAGATGAAAATATGCAAACAGATCCTTTGCGATCCAGTGTTCGTAAATATTTGGAAGTGCATCCCTCATATCAAAAGGCAGATTAAACTCCATCAGACGCTCAGCGAACGGACCTGCTCCCTGATTCGTCCGGAACAATACTGCAATTTCAGAGCACGGTATCCCTCTCTCCAGACAGTTCCTGATACATTTTACCAGATACAGGCTCTCATGATCCTGATTTTCAAATTCCCGC
Source organism: Candidatus Choladousia sp. (assembly GCA_045119335.1). GTDB lineage: Bacteria > Bacillota > Clostridia > Lachnospirales > Lachnospiraceae > Choladousia. Next base: position 56,263 of record JBGVDJ010000011.1, read on the forward strand.
ACATCCACCGGACTTCCCCCCGCACGGACGGTACGTATCTTCTTATCGAACCGGTGTTCATTTTCCTCAATTACCGTCTGCGCCGCCTGAACCACTGGAGATACGGAGCGAAAATTCTGATCCAGTATGATCTGCTCGGCATCCGGAAAATCCTTCGGAAAATTCAGCATGATCTCCGGCTTTGCACCTCGGAACCGATAGATCGACTGATCATCATCTCCTACTATGAACAGGTTATTCTCCGGCTCCGCCAGCACCTTCAGTATTTTATACTGGAGCAGATTGATATCCTGAAACTCATCCACAAGAATATAGCGATACCGCTGCTGCCATGCCCGGCAGATATCCGGTCTCGCATTCAGCAGCTCCCATGTGTATGTCATCATATCATCAAAATCCAACAGTCCCTGTTCCCTGTGTATCTGCTCATATCGGGTGAACACCGCGCGAAAGACTTCTTCCGGACAGGAACGGGAATAGTAATGTTCCAGACTGATCTGCTCATTCTTCACCTGACTGATTTCTGAAACAAGCTCCGGAAGAATCTCCTTCTCGTCCTCAAAACGCAGACCGCTCTCCCGCATCAGCTGCTGCAGGATCTGATACTTCTGCTCTTCACTCAGGATATTCGCTGCAGTATAATGATATGCATGCTTTAAAACAGCAAAAAAGACCGCGTGAAAGGTCCCGAAGGTCACACCCTTTATTCCGGTCAGAGCTGTAAAGCGGGTACGCATTTCCAGAGCAGCCGCTTTCGTAAAGGTAATGACCAGAATATCCTGGGGGTTCACGTGATGCTGTTCGATCAGATATTTTGTTCTGTGTGTAATTACGAGGGTTTTGCCGGAACCGGGTCCGGCCAGTACCATAGCCGGACCCGTCCCGTGGGCGATCGCCCTTGACTGTGCATTGCTTACTTGCATGCTTCTCCTAACATTTCGATTGCTTTTCTGATACGTGTAAGGGATTCTTCTTTGCCAAGGATCTCCATGATCTCTGTTGCACCAGCCGGTGTCATCTGCTTACCGGAAACCGCCACACGTACCGGCCACATTACATAGTTCACTTTGCAGCCTTTTTCGTCCACATAAGCTTTCAGTACGTCGAACAGTGAGTCATTGGTGAAATTGTCGTGATTCTCCAGAATCGGAAGCAGATCCTGCAGTACTTCATAACAGGACTGTGTATTGGTCTTGGACTTCTTATGTGTATACATTGCAATGTCGTACTCCGGCAGTGCTTCAAAGAAATCAACCATCTCCAGGATATCCGGATATACTTCGATTCTTGTTTTTACCATCTGAGCGATCTTGTGCAGATCCAGATCTTTGGTAAGCGCCTGCTTCAGATACGGAAGTGCTGATTCATAGAACTTCTCATCATCCATAGCCTTCAGATACTCGCCGTTCATCCAACGCAGCTTCTGAACGTCAAAGACAGCCGGAGACTTGCTCATATGACGGTAATCGAATGCTTCAATCAGCTCCTGAAGGGAGAAGATCTCACGGTTATCCTCCGGACACCATCCAAGCAGTGCCACGTAGTTTACAATTGCTTCAGAAACAAAGCCCTGCTCCAGAAGGTCTTCATAGGAAGAATGTCCGGAACGTTTGGAAAGCTTTTTGTGCTCTGCGTCTGTGATCAGCGGGCAGTGTACGTAAACCGGAACTTCCCAGCCGAAAGCATTGTATAGACGGTTATATTTCGGTGAAGAAGACAGATACTCATTACCGCGTACTACATGTGTGATTCCCATCAAGTGGTCATCTACTACGTTTGCAAAGTTGTAAGTCGGGAATCCGTCAGATTTGATCAGGATCATATCATCCAGCTCTGCGTTCGGAACTTCAATGGTTCCGTAAATCTCATCTACGAAGGAAGTTGTGCCTTCCTGCGGAACATTCTGACGGATTACGAACGGAACGCCTGCTGCCAGCTTCGCCTCTACTTCCTCTTTGGAAAGGTGCAGACAGTGTTTGTCATAAACAGAAATCTCCTTGCCAGCCACTTCCTGTTTCAGAGACTCCAGTCTCTCTTTGTCACAGAAGCAGTAATAAGCTTCTCCTTTTTCGATCAGCTTCTTGGCATATTCCATATAAATGCCAGCTTTCTGACGGTCACTCTGTACGTACGGACCGCATCCGCCGTCTTTGTCCGGACCTTCATCATGAACGAGACCGGTCTTAGCCAGTGTACGGTAAATAATATCAACTGCACCCTCTACCAGACGTTCCTGGTCAGTATCTTCAATACGAAGCATAAATGTACCATCCTCATGCTTCGCGATCAGATATGCATACAGCGCAGTTCTCAGGTTACCTACATGCATCCGGCCTGTGGGGCTCGGAGCAAATCTTGTCTTTACATTGTTATTCATCTTTCTCTCTCCTCAGTTTTTTATGGGTTAAAACGAATCTGCCTTGACACACTTAAAGCCAGGGCCATCTCCGCCATCAGGAACAAAATAGATGTACCTCCGTAGCTGACGAACGGAAGTGTGATACCAGTGGTCGGTATCAGATTGGTAACTACTGCAAGGTTCAATACCACCTGCAGCGCAATATGAACAAAAATACCGGACGCAATCAGCGAACCAAGCAGGTCCGGTGCATTTTGTGCAATGAAAAACAGACGATACAGCATAAACACAAAGAGCAGGATCAGAAGAACCGCTCCAAATACGCCAAGCTCTTCACAGATAATCGAGAAGATCATATCGTTCTGTGCCTCCGGGAGGGCTCCCAGCTTCTGTGTACTGTTGCCCAGTCCCTTACCGAAAAATCCGCCGGAACCGATTGCATACAACGCCTGCATAACCTGATATCCACCAAGGCTTGCATAGGACTCCGGATCGATCCACACCTGAATTCGACGTACACGGAAACTGTCCGAACTGCTGGCCGTACTTACCAGGAACCATACAAACAGTGCAACAAGTACTGCTCCTACTGCTGCAATAATAATAAACGGCCTGGTCTTCGGGTGCGCAATAAAAATCAGAACCGCCGTAATACCCATAATAATGATCGCGGTACTTAAGTTATCTGTAAATACATAGGTAAATGCGCCGGAAATAAATCCGAACATAAATACGATCAGAGGCGCCTTCCACCCCTTCATCTGCCTGCCCATTTTTACGATCAGCACGGGCAAAAACAAAATAATCGCAAGTTTGGCCATCTCCGCCGGCTGGAACGAAATCGGTCCAAAATAAATCCAGCGCTTTGCACCGTTGACCTCTCGTCCGATGAACTTTGTGATAAACAAAAATCCTACGGAAACCCAGTAAAGAGGCATGGAGAATCTGGCCAGAAAATGATAATCGATCTGGGAACCGATCAGGGCCAGAACCAGTGCACCGGCACTGATCACTGCCTGTTTTCTGAAATAGGACATGTCGTCTCCGCCTGTCTCAAGCATGGCTTCGTATGCACTGGTGCTGTAGAGCATAACCAGACCAAAACAGGTCAGAAGAATTACGACTGCCAACAGATTATAATCAAAATAATCCCGTTCCACACTGATAACCCGTCGCACAGGCTGTTTCCGCGAACTCCTGCGTACGGGTGTACTTTTCCGGACGGGACGTAAGTTGTCAGATCTGACTGCCATAATATCCCTTCATTCTATGTGCAATTCCAAAGTGTAACTGACTTTGATGAGATTTCCTCAAAGTCCCTGAAACTGTA
>JBGVDJ010000012.1:0-27043 GCA_045119335.1 Candidatus Choladousia sp.
TTCACCGAATATGAAGTCGTTCCTGCCATAAAACGGACACGCGGAAGACCAGGCAGACACAGATCCATCCTGTAGTTCCCCGTGAACGCATAATTAAATATATTATATAATAGAAAAGAAATCTGAGCAAGTATAAAAGGGAGGATTCTGTACGAATCCTCCCTTTTCTGCCATATTGCACTTATTCTGCCAACAATTTTTCGATGCTGACAAGCTTCACGCTCAATACAAAAATCTCTGCCGCCACAGCCAGCTCCTCCGGTGTCGGGAAAGACGGTGCAATACGGATATTGCTGTCTTTCGGATCCTTTCCATACGGGAAGGTAGCACCTGCAGCCGTCATGACAACACCTGCCTCTTTTGCTTTCGCCACAATCTTCTTTGCACATCCCTCAAGAGAATCAAATGCAATAAAGTATCCCCCCTTCGGTTTCACCCACGTTCCGATTTCCAGACCGCCCAGCTCCCGCTCCAATACATCCAGAACTGCCTCGAACTTCGGGCGAAGAATGTCCGCATGCTTCCTCATATGTTCACGGACACCGTCCATATCCCTGAAGAAACGTACATGACGAAGCTGATTCAGTTTGTCATGACCAATAGTCTGGTAATGCATCGCACGTCTCGCATCCGCCAGATTGGCTTCAGATGCTGCCATCGCTGCGATACCGGAACCAGGAAAGCTTACCTTGGAAGTGGAGATGAATTTGTATACCATATCCTCTGTTCCGGCTTTCTCACACTCCGTCAGAATCTCCAGAATCACATCCTGATCATCCTCATACAGATGATGAATTGAATATGCATTGTCCCAGAAAATACGGAAATCCGGAGCCGCCGGTTTCAGATGTGCAAATCTTCTGACTGTCTCATCCGAATAGGAAATACCGGTCGGATTGGAATATTTCGGCACACACCAGATACCCTTGATCGACGGATCTTCTGACACCAGCTTCTCCACCATATCCATATCCGGTCCCGTTGTCAGAAGCGGTACGTTGATCATCTCAATTCCAAAAAATTCCGTAATTCCAAAATGACGGTCATATCCCGGCACCGGGCACAGGAATTTGACCTTATCCAGCTTGCCCCACGGTGTATGTCCGCAGACACCCATCGTAAACGCACGGGATACTGTATCAAACATAACGTTCAGACTGGAGTTTCCATAGATCAGAATGTTCTTTTCCGGCACCTCCGACATATCTGCGAGCAGCTGTCTTGCCTCCGGAATGCCGTCCATGATTCCGTAATTTCTGCAGTCCACACCCGCATCACATACCATATCGGAATCGCTGTTCAGTACATCCATCATTCCGTTCGCCAGGTCAAGCTGTGCTTTCGCAGGTTTGCCTCGGGACATATCCAGCTTCAGGCCTTTGGCTTTAATCTCCTGATACTTCGCTTCAAGTGCTGCCTGTTCTTTCAGCAGCTCCTCACGGCTCATCTCTCTGTATGGCTTCATATTTGTATCCTCCGGTTCAATTTTTCATAATCTCCTCAGTGTGTCTTTGTGACGCAGACAAATGTCCGTTCTCAAAAACTCACTTTTTTATTTTATCCCCTGACTCCTCATCCGTCAAGCATTTTTCCATCTGTTTCCGGTATTTATAACGGGACAATTCTACTTCATCTTCTATTTCCAGATCCCGTTCCCCGGCCAGAGACTCGAGATGATGCCGAAATTCATGCAGAAGTACCTTTCGGATCCGTTCTTTCAGTTCACCGTCCTGCACATACCCGAAGCATCTCTCAAATGAGCCGTAATACAATACGACCATGCGGCCCAGATAATTATTGCGGTGATATTCCCCCAGTATAAAAAGATCATTTTCCTCTGCCTTTGGATGCACTTTACAGTGCCTGCGCACCACCACACCGCCATTCAGTTCCCGATAAAAATCCTCCGGAAAGGTATCCGCAATGTCATATACGATCTCTTCAAATTCTTCAAACATTATCATACAATCTGTCCCATCAGCAGACAATCTCTGCTGTGCTCACATTTTCCATAGGCACAGTCGGTGGAAATCACCTTCCTGCTCCCGTCCTCCTGATACTCTATTTCACAGATCACCATGCGCGTCTGATTCTGCAGCTTGCAGAATCCGCTGATAAACTCTTCGTCAATTCTCTGTCCCATCTCTGTTCTTCACTCCTCCCACAATTTCCGTCTGACCGGCTCACTTTAGGCAGACAACAGCAATATTTCTGACCGCTGCCGCTATATCAGAATGAGGGAAGCCATACAGCCTCCCTCTTCTCTTTGGACTTTCCATTTTAAAAATCATTTTAAGATCTGAAAGGAAAAATCAGACACATTTTCTTTACTCTTCATTATCCTCATCTGCAATAACACCGGATACTGCACTGACCGTACTCACAGCCACTATTACCGCAACAATCACTACGAATAAAATCAAAATCGCTATAAATGTCATAAATAGTCCTTTCCGCGCCCTCTCCTGCTAAACAGAACCCCCCGTCCTGCTGCGCTGTCATGTTTCTGTTTCCGTGTTCCTGTCTGTATATTTCTGTTTATTTACTTCTGTTTTCTGGTCACCATTTCCTGCGTTCATATTTTCGCTTTTGATCACAGTTCCTGTCCGCATACTTTTGCTTTTTGATCAAGGTTTCCCGCCTGCATGCTTTCGCTTTATTTCTATTATAAGTCTCCTTAACGGTGAATCTCCAGCAGCTTGTTCTTCAGCTCAAGCTCCATACGGTTCAGCTCTTCCTCAGCAGCACAACGCTTCTGGCGTCCGTCCTCCTGAATCTTCATCACCTCATCAAACGTGGAAATCAGCGCTGCATTGGTTGTCTTCAATGTCTCCAGATCAACAATTCCACGTTCGGAAGCTTTTGCACTCTCTACAGTTGCCATCTTCAGCGCTTCCGCATTCTTCCTGAGAAGCTGGTTGGTCATATCTGTTACTTCACGCTGTGCCTTTGCTGCCTGATTGGAATGTTCAACACCCAGCGCGATCACCATCTGGCTCTTCCACAGCGGAATCGTGTTGACTACTGTTGACTGAATCTTCTCGATCATCATGGTATCACTGGACTGTACCAGACGGATCTGCGGTGCCGTCTGGAGTGCGATCATTCTTGTCAGCTCCAGATCATGGATCTTCTTCTCAAAACGCTCACACAGAGACTCCATGTCCTTGGCCGCCTGCGCATCCTCCGGGAGATTGCTCTTCTGTGCCTTCTCCACGAGCTGTGCCAGTTCTGTTGCGCGCACTTCCTCAAGGCGCTTCTTGCCGGCCAGAATATACATGGACAACTCTTTAAAATAAGTAAGGTTCAGTTCATACATCTTGTCCAGAACCGCTACATCCTTCATCAGCTGCATCTGATGACCTTCCAGTACCTCACAGATCTTTCCTACATTGTCTTCCGCTTTATCATATTTTGCCTTCATGGCAGTCAGCTTATTCCCCGTCTTTTTGAACAGACCGAGGAAGCCCTTCTCCTCTTCTTCCACGTCAAAGCTTTTCAGCTCTGTCACCAGATCTGTGATCATATTTCCGACTTCACCGAGATCCTTTGTCTTCACGCTCTTAAGTGCATTCTCGGAAAAATCAGCCATCTTTTTCTGTGTACCTACACCGTACTGCAGAATACCGTTAGAATCATGCAGATCAATCTGCTTACTGAAATCATCCACCATCTTGCGCTCATCCTCTGACAGGATGCTGTCATCCAGCTGCGGCTCTACCGGTTTCTCTTCTTCCACTACAGCCGGTGTCTCCTTCTCCGGCTCTACCGGTGTTCCGAATGTGAGTGTCGGTGTCGGTGCATCTGCAAACTCCTTAAACTGGTCGTTCATCTGTTATCCTCCTGTTTGCTCCGTTCTGTTTTTCTACTCGCTGTTTCGTTCTCTTTTTTCTCTGTTTTTTCTCTGTTTTTTCCCTGTTTTCTTTCTGCTCTCTTATTGCAGATCGGCCTTTAAGGCTTATTCCACATCATTTTCTATTTTCGCTCGAAATCCTTCTTTGTCAGTCCTTCCTGCGCCAGCATGGTATTCAATACGCTGATATCAGAAGAAATATCCCATGCCTGCTCCTCAAAAAAGCTGTCCAGCAGGTTCTCAAAAGCACCGTTGATCGTATCGAGAGCTGCCTCTATCTCTTTCTTCGTCTTCTCGATATTCTGCCCGCGGATCGGCTGCTCATCCATCTCACAGTATGCATCCAGCAGCTTGCGCGTTGTCGGAAGATAATAGCTCATCATCTTCTTCATTTCAGATACCATGGACGGATCCTTCTCTACTTCGCGGAAGATTCTCGTGATAACTGTCTCCAGACGATCCAGCTTCGCCGACATCTCCTCATCCGGAATACGGTCATTACATTCATGAATATGCTGAATATAGCGCTGTCCCTCTGCGATCAGTTCACGGCATTCCGGCGACAGACTGCCGCGATCCGCCTGCTTCGCCGCCTCCTTTGCAGAAGCCTGTTTCATCCGCTGTTCTTCTTCCTCATGCTGTCTCTGTTCTTTCTGCGTCAGCACTCTGCGCTCATACTCTGTCTGAGTGGTCAGATACTGCTGATATGTGGCGCGATCTGTAATGAGCAAAGTCTCCTTGCCATCGAGATAACCTTCTTTGAAATAACCCTTGCTGATCATCTTCTTCAGATCCCTGCGGACAAATTTACAGCTCTGTCCCACAGCTCCGGCCAGCTCCTCCACAAGGCAATATGTTCTGTCACCGAGAATCTGCATATATCTGCGGAACCGTTTCCCCATCTGCAGCCTGCTGCTGCCGCTCTGTCCGACACAGAAATGTACCCCAAACAGAAAAGCCAGAATACTTGCCGGAAGGAACATGTTAAATCCTGTGGCAACTCCAACGATCGAAACAATTCCGAATGCCAGTCCGAGCATACCGCTCACACTGTAACCATAATACTTCATTACCTTGGCTGCCAGTTCTCCCGGCACCTTCACCTTTACCTGCACCGGCCTGTATTCGCGGTCCTTACTCTGCGCCTGTCCCTGACGTTTCTCCTGCATACGGGTGCGAATCCGCTCTGCAGCCTCACGATTCGTATACTGCTCACGCTCCCGGGATGTTCCATCCGTTCCGAAAATATCCCGAAATCGATTGTTTTTTCCATTATAATATCCCTGCTGATGCGCATGTCCACCTGTTCTGTTCTGTGCATTCGCTCCGAGATTTTCCTTCAGTGCTGACTGCAGTCCCGACACAGTCTGATTCACAACATTGGCAATCGTATTGCTCAGCTGTGAAAAGTCCTGACTGTCAACAGCATCCTGCACCAGCTTCTTTATCTGATCACCGGCTTCATACCAGTCATTCTTTGCCATATTTACCTCTCCCAAGTAACCATTTGCTTTTGAGTATATCACCTTCCTTTTTATCCCGCAAGGGAATGTCAAACAAAAAAGAATCCAAAGAAAAAAGCTCACCGGCCACCCGATGAGCTTCTTCTGTATATTCTGTTCTTTTATTACTTTGCCGTATCCGGCAATTCTTTTTACCAGTATCTTCTTGCACAGGCCGGTGTACGGTAATTGTAATCAGAAATGATAATACCTGATGTGGAGTTGCTTGCATGTACTACCTGTCCGTTGCCCATGTAGATTGTTACGTGGTTGATACCGCCGTCTCCGTAGTAGAACAGCAGGTCTCCTGCCTGAATGTTGCTCAGGTCTACTGCTGTACCGCCGCCTGACTGAGCTGCTGCTGTACGGGAAAGACCGATTCCGAAGTTTGCAAATACAGACTGTACAAATCCGGAACAGTCAGCTCCGTTTGTAAGGCTTGTACCGCCCCATACGTACGGATTACCAACGAACTGTGTAGCATAATCTACGATCTGCTGTCCCAGTGTGTAGGAAGATTCATAAGACTCTTCATATACTTCCTCTTCGTATACTTCTTCATCAGCGGAGTCTTCGTAGTAGACTTCCTCCTCATAGTAAGTATCATCTGTGTAGGTATCTTCTGTATAAGTGTCTTCTGTATAGGTATCCTCGTAGGAAGTGTCCTCTGTATAAACATCTTCTGTGTAGGTATCCTCAGTATAAGTATTCTCTGTATATGCATCTTCAACAGCTGCCTGATCTGCTGCATTCTGCAGACTCAGATACTCCTCATACTTCTGCTGAGCTTCTGCTGCTGTATCGTATACGAGCTGCTCATCTGCCTGCTGTGTAGCTGCATCTGCCTCTGCCTGTGCATCCAGATATTCCTGGTAAGCTGCGTCTGCATCTGCCTGTGCGTCAGAAGAAGATGTTGCCGTCTGACTCTGTGTCTGCTGCTGTGTCTGCTCCTGAGCGATTGCATCGAGATATGCCTGCTCTGCCGCTGCCTGTTCAGCCTCCTGCTGTGCCAGGTAATCCAGCCATGCCTGCTCCTCTGCCTGCTTCTTAGCCTCTTCCTCTGCAAGGTACTCAAGCCATTCTGCATCCAGTCTCGCCTGCTCCTCTTCCAGAGTCTCTGCTGTTGCATAGTATGTATCGTATGCAACGTAGTAAGCATTCACGTATCCGTAAACACCGTTGCCGAGTGCGACCTTCATCCAGTCACCCTCATAGGCAACTACCTCCAGCTCATCTGAGCTGTATGCCATACCGATGGACTCTGCATCCTCGCTCGGCTCGGAACGGATCGTCAGTGCCTCCGGATATACAGTAGCAACATTGTATGCAACCTCCTCCGCAATGTTCTCAGCATGTTCGCCGGTTGCGAAGTAATCTGCCTTAACGTATCCAACTGCGTTACCTGACTGTACCTCATACCAGTCCCCTACCTGACTGAGAATTGTCACGGAACCGTTGTTGTAAATCTTTCCTACGACCTCGCTGTCTGTGCTTGCGCTGCTGCGGATGTTGATGTACTCATCACACTGTGCAAATGCCAGCTGACCGCTCATGCTCGTATCTACGACCGGCTCAGTCTCTGCTGCCGCCTCTGTCTCCTGTACAGCATCTTCCTGAACGGCCTGCTCCTGAGTATCCTCATCTGCTGTCTGCTCTGTTTCAGACTCCTGAGATGCCGCAGTATTAATACTGGACGCTCCGAATCCTGCTAATAATGTATTATTTCCAGCTGCAAAAGCAACAGTGCCTGTTCCTGAAAATGTGATACCTGCTGCCAGGCAGCACGCTGTAAACTTTAATACTGCTTTCTTCATTACTTATCTTTGCCTCCAAAACAATTTCTTTAACATTTGTTACGAATTTATTACATTTATTACACGGTTATAATAACAAATATGAACTGATATGTCAAGCGCATTCAATATTTTTTTAATTGTTTTCAAAGATTAAGTAATAACTCTATTAAAAAAAGCAGTCCGGACAGTTGGGTCTGTAATAATTACAGTGCCACAAGGTCCGGACTGCATGTTCATACAGCCCCATTTCCTTATAATAAGATCCATAATAAATAATAAGATCCATAATAAAATATGATCCGGATCGTCTGTTCCGACTGTTTTCTTCTTATTTTCCGTTCAAATATGCCTGAACTGACGTAATTGCATTCGCTCCGTCCGCCACTGCCGTCACAATCTGACGCAGCTGCTTCGTCCGGATATCTCCTGCGGCAAATATTCCCGGCAGATCTGTCACACAATCCTCCGACGCAATAATGTAACCTTTTGTATCAAGTTGTAATAATTTTGTAATCATTCCGGTATTTGGTATTGTGCCCGCTGCAATAAACACTCCATCCACGTCGAGTATGTTTTCTTCCCCGCTTTGTTTATTCCGGAGCTTCAGACATTCCACATGGTCATCTCCCTGAATCTCCGTCACTTCTGTATTCCAGATAAATTCCACGTTTTCGCAGTTTCTGAGATTCTCCTGCAGAACTGCAGCTGCACGCAGCTCTTCCCTTCGGTGAATCAGATAGACTTTTTGGCACACTCTGGCGAGAAACAGCGCATCTTCCACCGCCACGTCTCCACCGCCCACAACAGCGACGGTTCTTCCTTTAAAAAATGCACCGTCGCACGTAGCACAGTAGGAAACTCCCATACCTGCCAGTTCCTTCTCTCCCGGCACATCCAGAGTACGGTGACGGGCTCCCATTGCCAGGATCAGTGTACGCGCCCGATACTCCTCTGAATCAGTATATACCACCTTCACAGCACCATCCTGCTCCAGACCGATATGTCTTGCTTCTATATTGATAAACTGTGCCCCCAGTTTCTCCGCATGCTCATGGAATTTCATTCCAAGTTCAAATCCCCCTACGCCAGGAATTCCTGGGTAATTATCCACATCATAGGTGTTGACTACCTGACCGCCGCTCATATATTCCTTTTCCAGCACTGCTGCCGAAAGCTTTGCGCGCTGTGCATAAATAGCTGCTGCCAGTCCTGCCGGACCGGAACCGATTATAATTACATCATAGATCATGTTCGACCTCCTTATTTTATCTCTTTTTTTAATAATATACTCTATAAAATATGTTTTGAAAAGAATTGACATTATTCACCCTCTATGTTATATTGTAATAGTAATAATTATTATTTTCATAGGGGGTGAATTATGAGTACACTGAAATACAGCCGGCAACGTGAAGCCATCAAAAACTTTCTGATGACCCGTACCGACCACCCCACGGCGGACACGGTTTACACTTGTCTGCGTCAGGATTTTCCGAACATCAGTCTTGGTACTGTTTACCGCAATCTCTCACTTCTTGAGAGTATCGGTGAAATAGCACGGATTTCGACTGGCAATGGCGCCGACCATTATGATGGCAATACACATCAGCACCAGCATTTTATCTGTACCCACTGTTACAATGTATATGATATCCCAACAGAGCCGCTTGATTCCGTTATGGATATTGCATCCCGGAATTTTGCCGGACGGATTGAAGGATATCAGGTCAGCTTTTACGGAATTTGCGAGAACTGTATAAATAAGGAATAATTTCCATTGCCCAATGATATAATAGACCTGAAGGCATGGACAGAACAGAAAAACAAATTGAAATAAATAATCAGAAAATGCAGTTGACAAATGAAAAAAAAGATGATATATTAATTTCAGTAATAATTACTAATATTAATTAACTATTAAAACCTAAACAAAATCTAAAATAAAGAAAAGGAGATAACACTATGAAGAAGTATGTCTGTAAAGTATGTGGTTACGTTCATGAAGGAGATTCCGCACCGGAGCAGTGCCCGATCTGTAAGGTAGGTCCGGATAAGTTCGAAGAGATGGTAGAAGGCATGACATGGGCATGTGAGCATGAAGTAGGTATCGCTAAGGGCGTAAGCGAAGAAATCATCGCTGGTCTGAGAGCAAACTTCGAAGGTGAATGTTCAGAAGTTGGTATGTACCTGGCAATGGCAAGAGTAGCTCACAGAGAAGGATATCCGGAAATCGGTCTTTACTGGGAGAAGGCAGCATGGGAAGAGGCTGAGCACGCTGCTAAATTTGCAGAGCTCCTTGGCGAAGTAGTTACACCGAGCACAAAGAAGAACCTCGAGATGAGAGTTGCTGCTGAGAACGGCGCTACAGCTGGTAAGCTTGATCTGGCTAAGATGGCAAAAGAGCAGAACCTTGACGCAATTCACGATACTGTTCATGAGATGGCTAAGGATGAGGCTCGCCACGGAAGAGCATTCCAGGGTCTGCTTGATCGTTACTTCAAATAAGAAGAAACAGAATAAAAAGATATCAGAAAAGGACAGATGTTTGGCATCTGTCCTTTTCTTTTGACTCACAGAATTACAATTCCCGCAATTTCTTCCACACTACTTTTGCAAGCATCTCTGCCGGAAAATCCACCGTCTGACCGTGGAACTGATAAGTACGGCTGTTTGACAGAACGATCAGCATCAGTCCATCCTCACTGTCATAGCAATTATAGGAATTATATCCGTTCAGCTGACCATTATGCCAGATCAGGCTTTCCTCAACCAGAATACCGCACCCGTAATTTCCCGGACCCGCATCCGTCATGACCCGGTAGGATGCTCCGGAAAGCACCTTGCCGCCGTGCAGGCAAAGATTCCATTTATACAGGTCTGTCACACTGGCACAGACTGTTCCGCAACCCTCATACAGAGATGCATTTTCTGACATTCTTTCCTTATCATAATATCCTGCAGCCAAAGGCTCCTGAAAGTCCATTACCGCAGTTTCCATACCGCAGGGAATAAAGAACTGTTCACTGATATAATCCTGGAATGGCACACCGGATACCTGTTCTGCAATTCGCTGCAGAAGATAATAGTTCACATTGGAATACTGATATTCACTTCCCGGCTGGAACTGCAGTTCACTCCCGCAGACAAGCTTCATCAGTTCCTGCGGATCATGTTCCTGCATCTGAAATTCATCCGCCTGCTCCATGGAATCGTAACAATATTGTTCATAAGCCATATTCCAGAAATCCCGTTCTATTCCTGACTGCATATTCAGCAGATGCTTTACCGTAATTTTCTTTCCATCTTCATATTCAGGGAAATACGCATCAATGGTCTCTGAAAGATTGATGCGCCCTTCTTCGGCCAACCGGAGAATCGCAGCAGCTGTAAACTGTTTGCTGACAGATCCTACTGCATAGACGGTCTGTACCGTGTTTTCCACACCGTTCTCCTGATCCGCCATACCATATGCTTTCTCAAACAGAATCTCATCCGCTCTTGCGGCCAGAATCGTTCCCTGAAAATCCATGGATTCTGCGGTCTTATCGATCAATGCTTCCAGATCTTGCCGCTTCTTTTCTTCATTCTGATTCTCCATACTCATAGCAGATGCCTCCAGCACTGTATTCAGGCAATGATCCGGGTTCTGCAGACTCAATACTGCTGCTCCCAGAAAGCAGATAAACATTTGTATGCCTTTTCTTTTTTTCATAATCCCTACATAATGAATTTTAAAGTTCTGGCTACCTCGAACCAGTCCTCTGACTCAAACCGCACCGTATGAGAATCGATCCGTGTTACACCGGGGAAATATCCCATTCTGGCTGCGTCTGCATGCTCTTTATATTCAAGCTCCACTTCGAAATACTCAGGAATCACATCTGTCGGTATTTTCTTCAGATCCTGCGACAGAGCCTTCTTTACACCTTCATATATGATTTTGCTGCTCTTCTTTGGTGACAGGCAGATCACAGAATCGCCGACACCCTTTTTTACCGCTGCCGTCTCCAGCCACGGATACAGCTCTTTGCTGTTCTCGCAGAGTGTCTGATCTCCGCTCAGAAAGACGGCAGGCACACCCTCGCAGGCTGCACACATGCTGTAGATCATAAATTCGCTGGCATATCTGCCATTGATCTTCACATGCTGTGTTCTCCTTGTCATTGTATGTGACAGCGGATTGCCTGTCGAACCGGCTTCCGAATGATATCCAATGAACATTACTGCATCGAAGCTGGAATCAATTCCCTGGACCATCATATACGGATGGCCTTCCCACCCCCGGATGATGGAAGCACACTCCGGAAGTTTTGTCACATCAATATTTGTAGCCGGTCCATGCGCATCTTTGATCAGGATCTCATCTGCGCCCATTTCTATGGCCGCTTCACATGCACTGACTACTTCCCTGGTCATTTCCGCACAGTGATAAGCATATTCCGGATCATTCGGAGAGGTCTCACTCCATTTCACAGTAGCAGCAGTACCTTCAATATCCGCACTAATAAATATTTTCATAACTCAAAGTTCCTTTCTGTCCTGTTATTTTTCTTCCCGGCAGCGAATACATGCACACCAGTGTTCCGGTCTTACTTCTGTCAGCTCCACCTCTCTGCTCCTGCATTCCTGTCCGCAGCAGGAACAGCGGTCCTGGAAAAGACAGCCCTTCGGCAGATGGATCGGGCTCGGAATATTTCCCTCCAGGATTTCCTTTTCCGGACTGAATTTGCCCTGTCCGATTTTAGGAATGGCATTCAGCAGCGCCTTCGTATACGGATGCATCGGATTTTCAAATATCTCATCTGTTCTGCCCAGTTCCACGATTCTGCCCAGATACATGACTGCAATCCTGTCCGCTATGTAATTAACGACACTCAGATCATGCGAGATAAATACCAGAGTCAGTTCCATTTTTTTCTGAAGCTGTCTGAGCAGATTGATGATCTGCGACTGTATGGAAACATCGAGTGCGGAGACCGGTTCGTCGCAGATGACCAGAGACGGATTCACACTGAGAGCCCGGGCAATTCCGATTCGCTGTCTCTGTCCGCCTGAAAATTCATGAGGATATCTCCTCGCATAATCCGGATTCAGACCGCACTCTTCCATCAGTTCACAGACACGCTTCTTCCGTTCGGCATGGGAGGAATACATCCCACAGGCCTCCATCGGATCAGCAATAATTTCTTCCACCGTCATTCTCGGATTCAGTGAAGCATACGGATCCTGGAAAATGATCTGGAATTCTTTTCGGTAAGGACGTAATTCCTTTTCCTTCAATTTTGTGATATTTGTACCTTTATAGATAATCTCGCCCTTTGTGGGATTCAGAAGCCGGATCATCGTCCGTCCCAGAGTGGATTTTCCACAGCCGGATTCTCCGACCAGGCCCAGAATCTCTCCTTTTTTAATATTGAGAGAAATATCATTTACCGCGTAGAGAGTTTCCGACCGTCCAAACAGTTTTTCGGAAGGAACCTGAAATTCCTTCGAAACATGATTCAGTTCCAGTATGGTATTGGAATTTTTTTCTCTATTCATAACGATAGCAGGCCACCTCTCTTCCCGGTTCGATTTCCCTCAGCTCCGGCATCTCCTGAAAGCACCGTTCCTGTGCATAAGGACAGCGCTCTGCGAACATACATCCCTTTTTGTCTTCCGTCAGTTTCGGGACCATTCCCGGAATGCTGTACAACTCCCTGTCCTTCTGTCCGATTACAGGAATCGAGCGGATCAGAGCCTCGGAATATGGATGATACTGTTTGAGGAACAGTCTTTTTCCATCACATTTTTCCACAATTTTTCCCGCATAGATCACATGGATCTCGTCTGCCATTTCTGACACGATTCCCATATCATGCGTGATCAGGAGAACTGACATTCCGATCTGCTGCTGCAGTTCCACGATCAGTTTCATGATCTGAGCCTGTACTGTCACATCGAGCGCCGTGGTAGGCTCATCACAGATCAGAAGTCCCGGCCTGCAGGCCAGAGCCATTGCAATCATGACTCTCTGCCTCATGCCGCCGGAAAGCTGATGCGGATAATCCCGGTATCTTTTTTCCGGCTCCGGTATTTTTACCATGCGCAGCATTTCTATAGCACGTTCTTTCGCCTCTTTGCGGCTGATTTTTTCATGGATCCGATATACCTCACTGAGCTGATAGCCGATTCTCAGTACCGGATTCAGACTGGTCATGGGTTCCTGAAAGATCATACCGACATCACTGCCTCGATATTTCCAGAGATTTTTCTTTTTCATTTTCCGAAGATTTGTTCCCCGGAGAAGGATTTCACCCTCGACCACCTCACCCGGATAGGGAACCAGTCCCAGAATTGACATTGCGGTAAGGCTCTTACCGCAGCCGGATTCTCCGACCAGACATAATGTTTTTCCGGGTTCTATATCAAAGGATATTCCGTCGATTGCCCTGATCGTATGTCCATCCTGTCTGAACCAGGTCTTCAGATTTCTGACACTTAATACTGCTTCTTCCTGCATCCTGTTCACCTGCCCTTTATTTCTTTAATTTGGGGTCAAAAGCATCTCTGAGACAATCTCCGAGCACATTAAACGCCAGAATGGTAAGCATGATCGCCAGACCCGGGAAAATACTGTATCCCGGATGCTGCCGGAGGTACATCTGTGCTGCACTGATCATTTCGCCCCAGCTCGGTGTCGGCGGCTGAACGCCCAGACCGAGAAAACTCAGAGTGGATTCCAGCAGAATGTCTCCCGGAATATCCATGGTAAGAATTACGATGATCGTTGGCAGACAGTTCGGAATCAGCTGCTTGAAAATAATCCTCATATGAGAAGAACCATTTGCCCTGGCCGCTTCTATGAACTCCATATTTTTCAGACGCATGATCTCTCCCCGGATCAGTCGCGCCATTCCGGTCCACCCGATCAGTCCTATTGCGATGAAACAGTTGATAATACCGGTTCCCAGCACGAACGTCATCGTAATAGCGAACAGAATGAATGGAAAAGAGGCAAATACCTCTATAATTCTCGAAATCAGTGCATCAACCCATCCACCGAAATATCCCGCAAGAGCTCCCAACGTCACACCTATCAGCGTTGCAATGAATTCGGCAACAATTCCAACAGTCAGAGAAATCCTTGCACCGTATACAATTCTCGTGAAAATGTCTCTTCCCAGATTATCTGTACCGAAAAAATGTTCTTTGGAACAGGATGCCCACTTGTTCATCAGATCCTGTTCCGAATAACCATAAGGAGTGATATAGGGTGCGAAAATTGCCATTGCAGCCAGCACCGCTATTACTATGATAGAGACCACAGCAAACGGATTGTGCAGAAGCTGCCGGAACGCATCCCGGTAGAATCCTTCTTTTTTGTCCGACTGCAGTTTTTCCACTGTCTCTCCCCTGTGAAAAATACTGTGCCACAGATTTATCATGCGGTTTTCTCCTTTCTTCCGACGCGGATTCTCGGATCCAGTAAACCATACAGAAGATCCACGAGTAGATTAATAATTACGAAGACTCCTGCAGAATACAGCACTGTCCCCTGTATCACCGGAATATCCCGGTTGCTGATCGCATCGATCGCCACTGTTCCGATTCCCGGAAGAGAAAATATCTGTTCAATGATCATGGCACCTCCCAGGACTCCCGGAAGCTGAAGTCCAAACAGAGTCACCGTGGGAATCGCTGCATTCTTCAGGACGTGTTTCAGCATAACTGCATGTCCCTTCAGACCTTTTGCGTATGCCGTCTTTACATAATCCTGCGAAATTGCCTCCAGGACATTAGTCCTGGTCAGTCTTGCCATAATCGCGGAATATCCGATTCCCAGTGTGACCGCCGGCAGGACCCACCAGCCCGAACTGTCCATTCCGGAGATTGGGAACCATCCCAGATTCAGTCCAAATACGATCTGCAGAATTACGGCCAGCCAGAAAGACGGTATGGAGACCATCAGCATGACCAGAATAATCCCCACTCTGTCTATGAGTTTTCCTCTGTTCAGCGCAGTAATGATTCCGGTTGGCAATCCTATGCAGATTGCAATGGCATAAGCACACAGACCCAGCCGCGCTGTAGTAGAAAATCCTCTTGTGATCAGATCCAGGACGGAAACGCTTTTGATGTAGGACACTCCGAAATCACCGTGAAGCACATTCTTCAGATAACTCAGATACTGCTGATACAGCGGAAGATCCATTCCCAGCTGATGTCTGATTCGCTCGATAGTCTCCGCATCTGCCCTTTTATTCATCATCATGGCTACCGGATCGCCCGGCACCAGATTTACTATAATAAAGGTCAGCGTATATACGCCCCAAAGCACGATCAATGCCTGCAATATTCTTTTTATGGTATATTTCAGCATTGCATTTCCTCCCGTCCTGTACTGTTTTTACTGAATGTCGGCGTCTACGTACCACCACAGGAAATCTTTTTTCACAGTGACTCCGGATACTCTGTCAGATACCAGATAATAATTTCCCGGATAGTACAGCGGCACATTGGCATATTTTTCATAAGTTACTTCCTGATCAAGTTCTCTGTAAAGCGCTTCCTTTTCCGCTTCGTCTGTGATGCTTCTTCCTTCATCCAGTTTTGCATCAAAGGCTTCATCGCTGTTTCCTGTTGAGAAATAAGAAGCCATGGAGCTGTGGAAGATACCATACAGGAACTCATCTGCATCGTTGTAGTCTGCATACCACTGCAGGATCCAGCATGCCAGTTTTCCGTTGGTACGCATCTCGCTGACTGTCGCTTCATCCGCCAGCTGAATATCAAAATTGATACCTGCTTCCGCAACCTGCTCCTTCAGAATGGATAAAATGTCGTTCTCACCTGTAATATAAGTTGTAACTGTGATACCATCCGGATATCCTGCCTCTGCCAGCAGTTCCTTCGCTTTTTCCACATCACGCTCTGCAGCTACGCTCTCATCATGGCCGCTGATTCCTGGCGGCAGGAATGTATAGGCAGCTGAAACGCTTCCGTCAAAGTATCCCTGTGCGATCACTTCACGGTCGACCGCCAGAGAAAAAGCCTCACGTACAAGCGGATCATCAAACGGCTCCACATTCTGATTCAGGATCAGAGTAAACACACCAAAGTAATCCTGATAATGAACATTGTCTGCAAATTCATCGCTGTTCTTGTATTCTTCCGCAAGTTCTGTCGGAAGTTCACACAGATCGATCGTTCCGGCTTCATATTCCAGAAGTGCGGTATTGGTATCCATGCTGTAGAAATCGATCTCATCTACATTTTTGGCACCACCGTGATATTCTTCATTCTTCTTCAGCACGATCTTGCTTCCGGATTCAAAAGATTCAAACATATACGGACCGGTTCCTACATAAGTAGTGATGCCCCAGTCATCTCCGGCTTCCTCACATGCCTCTTTCGGTACGATTGCAAGCGGAGAAGCTGCCAGAGTCGCGATCAGCGGTGAATACTGGTAATTCAGTGTAATGGTGAATGTTCTGTCATCAATTGCTTCCAGACCGGAAATGCTGTCTGCCTCTCCTGCCACATACTCGCTGGCACCGGAAATCATATCCACCAGCCAGGTCATCGGACAGAGTGTCTCCGGGTCGAACAGTCTGTTAAAGGAGTAGATTACATCCTCCGTATCCAGGTCACTGCCGTCATGGAATTTGATTCCTTCCTTCAGAGTAAATGTATAGACAAGACCATCTTCTGACACTTCAGGAAAATCCTCCACCAGCAGCGGGTAGGTCTCCAGTGTTTCCGGGTCTTTTCCCATCAGAGTTTCGCAGATACAGTCACTGATCTCGAAAATCTGTGTATAAGTTGTTTTCATTACATCAATTGTTTCAAATGAGGAAAAATCAAGCGCTACATTTAATACTTTTTCTTCTTCTCCGGCATACACGGTACATGGAGCCAGAGAACCGAGGGATAATACTGCTGCGAGCACCACAGCGGATAATCTGTTATGTCTTTTCATAGTGTCCTCCTTTTTCTAAAACAGTTTTCAATCATGCATTGAAAAAGCACATATCACAAAATACGAAAATTCTGTAATAAAAAACGGAGCGAAACTTTCCGTTCGCTCCGTTGCTTTTCTTCTAATAAGATAACACCTATATTTACTTATGTCAATCATTTTTTCACTATTAGTTAAATTTATTTTTACAATCAGTGAAATTCCGTCATTTATTACTGAACATATCTCACCATCATGAACTCCGCTTCCTCTTCATTGGTATTTACAAATTTATGTATCGTATGCTTTTTCAGCAGGATACAGTCACCCTCCTGCAGAGTGATCGATTCCTTTTCCAGACAGCACTGTATGTTTCCTTTCAGCATAAATATCAGCTCTTCCTCATCATGCCATGCCATCCCCTCCGGATTTGTGTCCGCGCCCGGCAGCAGCCGGCCGATATGTCCCAGCAGACCGATATTTTTTCCTCCCACAAAAGGGTTTGCTGTAACAGATTCGTAGTCAACACCCGGATACAGCCTCTTATAGCCTGTCCTCTCTTCTTTCCGTATCAATCCATATCCGTTCTCGACACTCTCCAGTATTTTCTCCTCGCTGCTGATGTCCGTCCATAATGATTCCGTACGCACATCAAGTGCAGAAGCGATCTTGAACAGGGTCGATAAAGTAGGATCTCTCTGATCCCTTTCTATCATAGATAAATACGCTACAGTAATTCCGCTCTTCTCACTTAACTCCTGAAGCGTCATCTTTTTCATCTGCCTCACGTACCTGATATTCGTCTTCAAAAATGTTCCTCCCGTGTTTTCTGTCTTCTCTTTTCTGTCTTTTTGTTTTACAGGAATGTGGCCCGTTTTACAAATTGCCCAATACACCGGGCATCCGAAAAAATCTTTCTGCTGTCGTTCAAATTTTCCACTTCCTGGTATCAGAATATCACACTATGCCGCATTTGTCTCGATAATTTATTTCGTGATCAAGCTGCCTTCGGTCTTCGCCCGAAACAGAACGGCCAGTTTTTCCTTTTCCTGTTTCGTCAGCTTCTTGATCGCCGCCTCCCGGCTCATAGCCTCCTGCTTTGATCCGAATTTTTCCCAGTATACCAGTTCTACCGGTCTGCGGCTCTTCGTATACTTCGCTCCCCGGCCTTCATTATGTGCCCTGACACGTGCTTCCAGGTGGTTTGTCCATCCCGTATACAGACTGCCGTCACAGCACCTTACCATGTATGTAAAATTTACGCACGCAGGGACTTCGCCCGTTTCTTTTTCTATTTTCCCGGTTCTTTCCGCAGCATTTTCTTTTCTATTTTCCTCTCCAATTTTCTCCGTGCTTTTCTCAACACTTTCTTTTATACTTTCTTCTGCAATTTTCTCCGTGCTTTCCGCAGTACTTTCTTTTCTATCCTCATCTGCAGCTTCTCCCGTTCCTTTTTCTATTATCTTTTTCTCTATTGATTTTCTCTTTATCGCCCTTTTCATTCCTCTTCCCCGCCCATATTTTACGTTTTCTCTCTCGGCTCCATATGTAAAGGGATGGCTCGCCATCCCCTGTATTTAAAGCGGTCCGCCTCAAAGTAGATCACCAAACAAAATCAAACTCAAGTCAAAATGCCGACCGCCGGTTCTTATATTACATTATACTCCGAATTTCTGTTTTCGTGCATATTTTCCGGTGTTCTGTTTCGGATTCTATTCCAGATAAAGCACCGGATCCACAGCCTCCTCATTCTGTGTCATCGCAAAATAAAGATTGCTGCCTTCTTCACTGTAATACTTTGTCGGCTCACTCACATATCCGAGCACAGCTCCCTCTTCCACAACATCGCCTTCTGCCACAGCCAGCTCCTTCAGCTGTCCGTAAGTCAGCTTATATCCGTTTCCGATATTCAGCACCAGCGTTGTTCCCGTTTCCTCATCAACGAAAACAGACTCTACAATTCCTTTTGCGGAAGCAATTACCTGGTTGCCCACCTCGCTGCCGATGATCAGTGCCGGATTGTATTTATACTGATTCAGAGTCGGGAAATAAACGCTTCCATCCATACTGTAATCAATCAGGATCGTTCCTGCTGACGGCCACATCAGAGAATCCTCATCTGAAAATGAAACTCCTGCATCCAGCAGAGTCTGCTCAGAGATTACCGTATCAGAATACACCTCTGACACTGCATCACCGTTTGCTGTGCTTCCATCCGCAGAACCATCCGCATTTACTGCTGCCGCATCATCTGCTGTATTTTCACCTTCCACCGCATTCGTCGATGATCCATCTGCTACACTTTCGTCTTCTACTGCGTTTCCTGACGCTGCCGCCATATCATCTGTCTGATCGTCCTCTTCCAGCAGATCGTCCCCTGCATAATCCTCCTCCAGATATGCCAGTTCATTCAGTTCACTTTCCACCTGTACATTTTCCTCATCTGAATCACGGTTCCGATCCACAAGTGCAATACCTCCAAGTACGATTGCACCAGTCAGACAGAGACTGAGCGTCCAGATGCTGCTTCGTTTTGTAATCAGATTCTTAAATGCTCTTCGATCCATATCATTCACCTCATCCATTATTCTTGCCGGAATCATCGCAAGCAGCCACTCACAGCCACATGGGATGGCTCCTGCAAATTCTTATGTCCTCACCGGGTTAATGATAGGATTTCCAGAAATACACACTTTATACCAGAGAATGCGCCCATTTGCAAATTTCTCTGATATCAGAATGACATCAGAAATATATGAAAATGCCCGACAGGAAAAATCCCCGCCGGGCATTTTATTTCTGATAATTATCCGGTATTGCACAGGTCTGCTCAGAACTCCGGACTTTTGTCCTCTCTGTTCGTACACTGTACACTGCTTTTACACATTATACATCAAAGCTTGCCGGATCCACCTCTACTGTCACCTTATCCAGATGCCAGATCTCATCTACATACTGCTGAATTGTACGGTCGGATGTGAACTTTCCGCTGCATGCCATGTTGAGGATAGCCATCTTAGCCCATCTCTCTTCATCACGGTATGCCTCTTCTACACGCTTCTGAGCCTCTGCATAGGACTTGAAATCAGCCAGAATAAAGTAAGTATCCGGTCTGTCACTGCAGTTCGTGTTCAGAAGAGAATCATAGATTTCACGGAACATGTTCATATCGCCGTGTGAATACTCGCCGTTGATCAGCTGCATCAGCACGCGGCGGATATCCTGATCGTTGTTGAAGTAGTCAGTCGGACGGTATCCGCCTTCGTTCTCATAACGGATGACTTCATCTGCAGAGAGGCCGAAGATGAATGCATTCTCAGCACCGACTTCCTCTACGATCTCAACATTTGCTCCGTCCATGGTTCCCAGTGTCGGAGCACCGTTCAGCATGAACTTCATATTGCCTGTACCGGATGCCTCTTTACTTGCTGTGGAAATCTGCTCGGAAACATCTGCTGCTGCAAAGATCCATTCCGCATTGGATACACGGTAGTCCTCGATAAATACGACCTTCAGCTTGCCGCCGATGGATCTGTCGTTGTTGATCACATCTGCTACATTGTTGATCAGCTTGATCGTCTGCTTTGCACGACGGTATCCTGCTGCAGCCTTTGCACCAAAAATGAATGTTCTCGGATAGAAATCCATCTCCGGATGATCCTTGATCTGGTTGTACAGATACATTACGTGCAGAATGTTCAGCAGCTGACGCTTATACTCATGAAGTCTCTTGACCTGTACGTCAAAGATGGAACGCGGATCAACGTCGATTCCGTTGTGCTCCTTGATGTATTTTGCCAGACGCAGTTTGTTCTGATACTTGATGTTCATGAACTCCTGCTGAGCCTTCTTGTCATCTGCATAGAGCTTCATCTTTCCGATCTGCGGAAGGTCTGTGATCCACTCATCTCCGATATGGTCTGTTACCCAGTCAGCGAGAAGCGGGTTTGCATGAAGCAGGAATCTTCTCTGTGTGATACCGTTTGTCTTGTTGTTGAACTTCTGCGGCATCATCTCATAGAAGTCTCTTAACTCCTGATTCTTCAGGATTTCTGTATGAAGTCTTGCAACACCGTTTACAGAGTAGCCTGCAGCGATTGCCAGGTGTGCCATCTTTACCTGTCCGTCGTAGATGATCGCCATCTTGCGAACCTTCTCCTGGTTGCCCGGATATCTTCTCTGAATCTCTTCTATGAAACGGCGGTTGATCTCCTCAACGATCTGGTATACACGCGGAAGAAGTCTGGAGAACAGCTCGATCGGCCATTTTTCAAGAGCCTCAGCCATGATCGTATGATTCGTATAAGCGCATGTCTTTGTAGTTACTTCCCATGCCTCATCCCAGTTAAGACCTTCCTCATCCAGAAGGATACGCATCAGCTCTGCCACTGCAACAGTCGGATGTGTATCGTTGAGCTGGAAGGTTACCTTCTCATGGAACTTGCGGATATCGCTGTGTGTTCTCTTATATTTCGCAATTGCTTCCTGTACACTTGCAGAAATGAAGAAATACTGCTGTTTCAGACGCAGCTCCTTACCTGCATAGTGATTGTCGTTCGGATAAAGTACATCTACGATGTTCTTTGCCAGATTCTCCTGCTCTACTGCCTTCTGGTAATCACCCTTATCAAAGGAATCCAGGTGGAAGTCATTGATCGCCTCAGCATCCCATACACGGAGTGTGTTAACCACGTTGTTGTTATATCCAAGGATCGGCATATCGAACGGTACGGCTCTTACGCACTGGTATCCTTCCTGAACAAAGTTGTTTCTTCTGGTTCTCTCGTCATATTCTACGCGAACATATCCGCCGAACTTGACGATCTTTGCATACTCCGGACGGCGAAGTTCGAACGGATTGCCGTTCTTCAGCCAGTTGTCCGGCACCTCGATCTGGTAACCGTTCTCAATCTTCTGCTTGAACATACCGTAACGGTAACGGATACCGCAGCCGTATGCAGAATAGCCGAGTGTTGCAAGAGAATCGAGGAAACATGCAGCCAGACGTCCCAGACCGCCGTTACCGAGGGCTGCATCCGGCTCCTGATCTTCGATCACATTGAGGTCAAAGCCCATCTCCTCCAGTGCTTCCTTCACTTCCTTGTATGCTGTCAGGTTGATCAGGTTGTTGCCCAGCGCACGTCCCATCAGGAACTCCATGGACATATAGTATACTGTCTTCGGATCATCTTTCTCATACTGCTTCTGTGTTGCCAGCCAGTTATTGATGATCTCATCCTTTACTGCATAGGATACCGCCTGAAAAATCTGCTGCTGATCGGCTTCTTTGATCGTCTTGCGGTAGAGGGTTCTTACGTTGTCTCTGACGCGTTCCTTAAATACTTCTTTGTCAATCAGTTTACTCATTATAAAATCCTTCCCTTTCAAAAGATAATAATATCTATAATAAAATACTTATATAAAGTATATTCACATAATTCCGGGAAAACTATATTACAACTTTTCTACACCCATGGTCACTGTCTCGCCATTGATGTTCCATTCCTTGCTGTAGCCTGTCACCGCATCATAGGAAACCTCATCTGCCATTACTTCAGAACGGATCTCATCCTCATATTTCTTCAGGATCTCAATTACCTTTTCATTATCCTTTGCAGATACACGGATCTTGTCCATTACCTCGAATCCTGCTTCCTTACGCATGGTCTGGATCTTGCTGATGATCTCGCGCACAAAACCTTCCTCCAGAAGTTCCGGAGTCAGCTTTGTATCCAGTACAACAGTCAGATCTGCGTAGCTGTCAGATACATATCCTTCCATCTGTGCTGCATCGATCAGCAGATCCTCCTCTGTCAGGACAACCTCCACACCGTCAAATTCAAGCTTCAGAGCACCATTTGCCTTCAGTTCTTTCATGGCTGCGTTGCCGTCCAGCTCCGGAAGGGCCTGACGGATCCTGCCAAGCAGCTTGCCGTATTTCGGTCCGACTGTTCTCATCTGCGGCTTGAATGTGTAGGAAGTAAAGCTGCTTACATCCTCTGTGAATTCCACATCCTTGACATTCAGCTCATCCTTGATGATATCTACAAAGTACTGTGGCAGACTCTCTGCTGCCTTTACATACATCTTTGCAATCGGCTGACGGTTCTTGATATTGGCTGTATTTCTGCAGGCACGTCCCATTACAACGACCTTCAGTACCTCATCCATATCCTTCTCCAGTTCCATGTCGATGCAGGATTCCTCCACAGTCGGGAAATCACACAGATGGATGCTCTCCGGAGCGGAAGCATCTACTCTGCAGACAATATTGCGGTAGATATCCTCTGTCATGAACGGAACCATCGGAGCTGCAGCCTTGCAGGTATTTACAAGAGCCGTATACAGAGTCATATACGCATTGATCTTGTCCTGCTCCATGCCCTTTGCCCAGAAACGTTCACGGCTTCTTCTTACGTACCAGTTGCTCATGTCATCCACGAACTCCTGAAGAGCTCTTGCAGCCTCCGGGATCCGGTAATTGCCCAGATTATCATCCACAGCCTTGACCATGGAATTCATCTTGGACAGAAGCCATTTATCCATCACCGGAAGTTTATCGTATTCCAGTGAATAATCCATCGGATTGAAATTGTCAATGTTCGCATACAGCACGTAGAATGCATACGTATTCCACAGTGTGCTCATGAACTTGCGCTGTCCTTCCTGAACAGCCTTGCCATGGAAGCGGTTCGGCAGCCACGGTGCACTGTTGATATAGAAATACCAGCGGATCGCATCTGCGCCGTAGGTCTCCAGAGCCTCGAACGGATCAACAGCATTTCCTTTGGATTTGCTCATCTTCTGACCGTTCTCATCCTGCACGTGACCCAGAACGATTACGTTCTCATACGGTGCCTTGTTGAACAGCAGTGTAGACTCTGCCAACAGGGAGTAGAACCAGCCTCTTGTCTGATCCACAGCCTCTGAGATGAACTGCGCCGGGAACTGAGCCTCGAACTTCTCCTTGTTTTCAAACGGATAGTGATGCTGTGCAAACGGCATTGCTCCTGAGTCAAACCAGCAGTCAATTACCTCCGGCACACGGTGCATCGGCTTGCCGCAGTGCGGACAGGTAATCGTAATCTCGTCAATGTAAGGACGATGAAGCTCCACTGTCTTCGCAGCCTCATTTCCGCTCATCTGATACAGTTCCTCACGGCTTCCGATGGAATGCATATGACCGCATTCCTTACACTCCCAGATATTCAGCGGAGTTCCCCAGTAACGGTTACGGGAGATACCCCAGTCCTGAACATTCTCCAACCAGTCGCCGAAACGTCCCTTGCCAATACTTTCCGGAATCCAGTTGATCGTATTGTTGTTTGCAATCAGGTCATCCTTCACTGCCGTCATCTTGATGAACCAGGACTCTCTTGCATAGTAGATCAGCGGAGTGTCACATCTCCAGCAGTGCGGATATTCATGCTCGAACTTCGGTGCATCGTAAAGTTTGCCTTCCTTCTCCAGATCCTCCAGAACAGGCTTGTCAGCATCCTTCACAAACAGGCCTGCATACGGTGTCTCTGCAGTCAGCTCACCCTTGCCGTCTACGAACTGTACGAACGGCAGATCATAATTGCGGCCGATACGTCCGTCATCCTCACCGAATGCCGGTGCGATATGAACGATACCTGTACCGTCGGACATGGTAACGTATCCGTCACAGGTCACAAAATGAGCCTTCTTGTGCTGCTTTGCTGCAGCTTCTCCTGCACATGCGAACAGCGGCTCGTACTCTTTGTACTCCAGATCCTTTCCGGCATATTTCTCCAGCACCTCATATGCCTTCACGCCGTTCTCCTCGTCAGCCAGTCTGCCGAGAACCTTATCCTGAAGTGCCTCTGCAATATAATAAGTATATCCGTCAGCAGCCTTTACCTTACAGTAAGTCTCCTCCGGATTCACACAGAGTGCCAGATTGGACGGCAGTGTCCACGGTGTTGTGGTCCATGCCAGGAAATATGCGTCCTCACCGATTGCCTTGAAGCGAACGATAGCGGAGCGCTCTTTTACAGTCTTGTATCCCTGTGCCACTTCCTGCGCAGAAAGCGGAGTACCGCAGCGCGGGCAGTACGGAACTACTTTGAAGCCCTTGTACAGCAGGCCCTTGTCCCAGATCTGCTTCAGTGCCCACCACTCGGATTCGATATAATCATCATGGTATGTTACATACGGATCATCCATATCAGCCCAGAAACCGACTGTGCCGGAGAAATCTTCCCACATACCCTTGTATTTCCATACGCTTTCCTTACATTTGTCGATAAACGGAACCAGTCCGTATTCCTCGATCTGCTCCTTACCGTCAAGTCCCAGCAGCTTCTCAACTTCCAGCTCAACCGGCAGTCCGTGCGTATCCCATCCTGCCTTTCTCGGAACCATCTTTCCCTTCATTGTCTGGTAACGCGGAATCATATCTTTAATTACACGGGTGAGTACGTGTCCGATATGAGGCTTGCCGTTTGCTGTAGGCGGTCCGTCATAGAACGTATACGTCTCTCCCTCCTTGCGGTTTTCCATACTTTTCTCAAAAATTTTATTATCCTTCCAGAATTTCTCTGTCTGCTTCTCACGCTCGACAAAATTCAGACTGGTAGGCACTTTCTCATATAACATGGTCTGCCTCCTCCTAAAAGTATTCCCGCCAAATGACAGATTTCCGGAAAACGATTTCCTGTTTTTCCGATCTGCCCCAACTGAATAGTATATGCGCATTTTATTTACACATTTTACTATTATATCCTAACGGCTGTTTTATTGTCAATTTGCGAAACGTTGAAAATGCGGGAAGTTGCCTGTTTTTTTTGTCCATTTTACCATCGATTGGACAATCCCTCTGCTTTCGGTTGATTTTTTAACAGAAAACAACTATACTACTTATTAATAATATCCAGAAAACGGGCAATTAAGGCTCCACATGTCATATCAGTTTGTATGGCATCTGATGCCGGATGATGCCCCACGCAATCAGGGAGAAGTGAGCGAAAAATTTAACAGAAAGTGAGTGAACCCCTATGCGCAATCTTTTTAACATGGACAGTCCCATTTTCCGGGCACTGGGGCGTCTGGCAGATCTGATGCTCCTGAATCTGGTCTTCATCATCTGCTGCATTCCGATCGTTACAATCGGTGCTGCGGTGACCGCACTGAACTACGTCACACTGAAAATCGCCGAAGACGAGGAAGGCTACATCGTAAGAGGATTCTTCCGGTCCTTCCGGCAGAATTTCAAGCAGTCCACGATCATCTGGCTGATCCTGCTGGCCTTCGGAATCGTATTCGGACTTGACTTTTATATTCTGAGCGCCAGTACCGGAACAGTTATGAGCGTCTTCCGCGTTCTGATCACAGCAGCAGCATTTTTATATGCCATGGTACTGCTTTACGTATTTCCTGTTCTTGCACGCTTTGAGAATTCCATCAAGGCCACAATCAAAAATGCTTTTATTATGGCAATCGCAGATTTTCCCCGGACCATTCTCATGCTGGTAATCACAGTTGGTTCCGTACTGATCACATTCTTTAATGCGTACACGCTGGTATATGGACTGCTGATATGGCTGCTTGGCGGATTTGCACTTGTTGCATATGCTAATTCCTTTTTCATGAAAAAAGTCCTGGCGAAATATATGCCAAAGGAAGAATGTGAAAAAGCCAAAGATCCGGATAACTGGACTCTGGATGAAACAGATACGGCAGAGGAATCCGATGGAAGAACAACAGAAGAGCTTTCCGAAACAGAGGAATGATACTTACATCACAAATATTTACACCCACAAAAAGGGGCTGTAAAAAAACTCCCCTAAGGAAAAATCGCTTAGACCGTGAGGTTTAAGCGATTTTTTGGTATAATTAATTATGCGACTAACTAAAAACACCAATGGTAATTATACTCCAAGACAACTGAAATTACCATTAGAAATCGAAAAATTAATTGATATTTCTGATC
>JBGVDJ010000013.1:0-4827 GCA_045119335.1 Candidatus Choladousia sp.
GGATGATAACGGAAGCCGGGAGGTGGAAGTGACACGTACCAGGGATGTGGATGTTTTGAATGTGACGTTAAATTCCGGCAGCCTGACGGGCATCTGCCAGAGCCGTCTGGGGATTTTCCAGAGGGAACTGTTTGCCGCCTATAACGAAACAAAGGGCAACCTGCAGATGTTCGGGACACCATTTGATTTCAACTGGTATTACAACGTGAGCAGCTATTACGGATACCGGATCCACCCAATCTCCGGTGCCAACCAGCTCCACAATGGTGTGGATATCGGAGTGCCGGAAGGTACGGAAGTACTGGCAGGGCTGACAGGTACGGTAACAACTTCTGCCTATAATGACAGCTATGGCAATTATGTGGTGATCAAAGACAGCAAAGGCTATGAACTGCGGTATGCACATCTGAAAAGCAGAAGTGTTTTTGCAGGGGCGGCCATTACCAAAGGGGATGTGATAGGGCTTGCAGGAAATACCGGCAATTCCACAGGAAGCCATCTCCACATGGAACTTCTCAAAAACGGGGAACGCATGAACCCGATCTTCTATCTGGAAACAGGGGAAGGAACCATTTTTGGTGGAAATGAGTACACCAGTGAAGCAGCACAGAGGCTACTGCAGGAAGCAGCCAGATATCTGGGAACCCCGTATGTATGGGGCGGATATTCCCCAAGCGGGTTTGACTGTTCCGGTTTTGTAAGCTACTGCCTGACCAATTCAGGGGTAAGGAATACCGGAAGGCTGACTGCCCAGGGGCTTTATGATATTTGTACACCGGTATCAGAGTCCGATGTCCAGCCGGGAGATTTGATCTTCTTTACCGGAACCTATAATGCAGGTGTGCCGGTAACGCATATCGGTATCTATGTAGGCGGCGGGCAGATGATCCACTGCGGACATCCGGTACAGTACACATCCATTTATTCATCCTACTGGCAGAGCCATTTTTATGGATTTGGAAGATGGTAAAAAAGGGCGGTGGTCATGCCGCCCGGAAAGGAGCAGTATGAAGAGCCTTGAAAAAGCAGTTGCCGATTATGAAAAGGCAAAGGAAAAAATGGAGGCATCCAGGGCACGGTATGAAGCAGACCTGAAGCGGTTTAAGGCTGCAGAAGCGGCAAAGACAGAAGCGGAGAATTTGGAGATCGTGCGGATCATCCGTGGCATGGATATGACCATACCGGAACTGAATGCGTTCCGGGAGAGAATGAAAACGGAACTGCCGACACTGGCAGGATTCCAGAAGGAGGAAACAAGAGCTGATGATGAATTTAGAGAAAATGAAAGAACAGAGGGCACCGGGGAAGCACAGGAAATGGGGCAGTAACGTAAAAAGAGGCGTTTTTGCAGTTACCACATTTTTATGTATGGCAACCCCGTTCTTTTCTGCCCGGAGCATTTATGCGGCGGAGAGCACAAACCCTGCCATCGCCATTGAAAAGCCGGACGGGTGGAAACAGGGAGATACTTCTGTTTCCATTACTGTAGATGCCAGCCAGATGGGGGAAGGATTTAAAGTCGCAAAAATCGAAGCAAAGGCTGGGAAAGATGGGAGCTGGCAGGACGTTACGGAGTCCAGAAGCATTACCATCAACGGAAACCAGACAGTCTATGTGCGGGTGACGGATGCAGAAGGGACGGTGTATGAACAGAACCGTTCCATCCGCTGTTATGATACGGAAAAACCAACGCTTTCTGCCTCCCTTACGGATGGTGTGCTGACCATCCAGGGAAATGATGCGGTATCCGGGATCTCTGCGGTAACTGTCAACGGTACTACCTATACGGAACTTTCGGATGGAAAACTGAAGGTCCAGCTTACACAGAAAGACTTTACCACAAAGCAGATCGAGATCACAGTGACGGATGGTGCCGGGAATACTTCCGATAAGTACACTCTCCAGAACCCGTATTATGAATGGGCGGTACGTCAGGCACAACAGCAAAGTACAGCGAACAGCGATATGAGTACCACTGGCAGTGCTGCCACAACGGAAGAAACGGCCACATCCCCGCTTCCGCAGGACGCACAGGCATCGGAACCGACGGAGGCAAGGGGAACCGTGGATGAACGTACTGTGACGGGGATTGAAGAAGAACTGGCAGCAACCGGGGAAGATGCAGAAAACATTACACAGACAGCAACGGAAGGGACGAAAGAGTTTTACACCATTTCCACCAAAAGCGGCAAGGTGTTTTATCTGGTTATTGATAATTCCAGGTCACAGGACAACGTGTATTTCCTGACGGAAGTCAGTGAAAAAGACCTGATGAACTTCACCCTATCCGATACGGTAACTCTTCCGGAAGTGGATACTGTGTATGCAGAGCCAGAAACAGAGGAACCGGAGCCAACGCAGGAAGCGGAAGAGAAAGAGCCGGAAACAGAGGAAGTGCAGATGCCGGAGGATAAATCCCCGGTGGGTTCCTATCTTTTGATCGGGCTGGCAGCTGCAGGTGCGTTGGGTGCCGGATACTACTTCAAGGTCTATAAGCCGAAGCATGAATACGATGATGAGGATGAATATGAGGATGATGAGACCGAAGAAGCGGAAGAGCCTGCGGAACCGGATGATGCGGAAGAAGAGACACTTCCGGATGAAGAGGATCCAGAAGAAGTCCTGGAAGATGAGGAGAAATCATAATGGGGTGTTTTGATGCAGATGAAAAAATATCCGGTTATCTATGCAGATCCGCCGTGGCAGTACCGTGTGTATTCCAAAAAAGGATTAGGGCGGAGTGCAGAGAGCCATTACCCCACAATGGGGATTGATGAGATACGTGCCCTGCCGGTGGCGGAGCTGGCAGAAAAGGACTGTGCCCTGTTTTTGTGGGTGACGGTCCCGTGTCTGCTGGAAGGGCTTTCCGTCCTGCAGGCATGGGGATTCCAGTATAAGACCATTGCTTTTGTCTGGATCAAGCAGAATAAGAAAGCGGACAGCCTGTTCTGGGGAATGGGGTACTGGACAAGGAGCAATGCTGAATTCTGTATCCTGGCAACCAGAGGTTCACCGAAACGGCAGTCTGCCGGAGTCCATCAGGTGATTGTATCCCACATCGAGGAACACAGCAAAAAGCCGCAGGAAGCAAGGGAGAGGATCGTGCAGCTGATGGGTGATGTGCCCCGCATTGAGCTGTTTGCCAGGCAGAAGACACCCGGATGGGATGTCTGGGGGAATGAAGTCGAATCCGATATTGAAATGGAAAGCAGAAAGGATGAGTGAGATGAAGTTAGTGATTGCAGAAAAGCCGTCTGTTGCGATGGCTCTGGCAAAGGTGGTCGGAGCCAGGGAACGGAAAGATGGATATGTGGAGGGAAAGGAGTATCTGGTTTCGTGGTGCGTCGGGCATCTGGTAGCATTCTGTGACGCATCGGAATATGATGAACGTTACAAAAAATGGAGATATGAAGACCTCCCGATCATACCGGAAGAATGGAAAAGGAAAGTCCTTGACGGGACAAAGAAGCAGTTCCAGATTTTAAAGAAACTGATGAACAGCAAAGAAGTGGATGAGGTCATCTGTGCCACAGATGCCGGAAGGGAAGGGGAGCTGATCTTCCGTCTGGTTTATGAGCAGGCAGGATGCAAAAAGCCGGTCAAAAGGCTCTGGATCTCTTCCATGGAAGAACGTGCAATTAAAGAAGGGTTTGCATCGTTGAAAGACGGTTCGTGTTATGAAGACCTTTATCAGTCAGCCTTATGCAGGGCAAAAGCAGACTGGCTGGTGGGGATCAATGCGAGCCGTCTTTTCTCTGTCCTTTATAACCAGAACCTGAAAGTGGGCAGGGTGCAGACCCCGACCCTTGCTATGATCGTGGACAGGAACCAGAAGGTGAAGGAGTTTGTAAAAGAAAAATACTATGTAGCCCACTTAACATTCGGGGAGTTTGATGCTGTCTCTGAGCATTTCCAGAAAAAGGAAGAAGCGGATCAGGTGGCTGCCGACTGCAGCGAACGCATGTGTCAGGTGGAGAAAGAAGATGTGCAGACGAAAACCGTGCGGGTACCGAAACTGTATGACCTGACTTCTCTCCAGAGGGATGCCAACCGTATCTTTGGTTACACGGCACAGCAGACGTTGGATTCTGTTCAGGAGATGTATGAAAAGAAGCTGGTGACGTATCCCAGGACAGACAGCCAGTATCTGACGGATGAGATGGGGAACAGTACGAAACAGCTTATTCAGTTGCTGTTATCCAGGATGCCTTTTGCGGAGGGGATTGCGTATGAACCGGATATTTCTAAAGTACTGAACTCTAAAAAGGTATCAGACCATCATGCAATTATCCCCACTTCGGAAGTGGAGAAAGCAGATCTTCAGAAGCTGAAAGAGAAGGAGAGGAACATCCTGTATCTGATCAGTGCCAGGGTACTCACCGCAACGGCGGATTCCTATATTTATGAGACTCATAAGTGCCAGCTGACCTGCAACTTCCATACGTTTTATTTCAATGCAAGGAAGACAAAACAGGAAGGGTTCCAGGCGATAGAGAAGAAACTGAAACAGTTTCTTGGTGTCAGGGAACCGGAGCAGGAAGCGGAATTTGACCTTTACCTTGGAAGGAATATCGGACCGTGCAGCACTTCTGTTTCAGAAAACTTCACGCAGCCGCCCCGCCAGTATACGGAAGACACGCTTCTGGCGGCGATGGAGCGGGCAGGCAATGAAGATCTGACAGAGGATACGGAAAAGTAGGGGCTTGGAACACCGGCAACGAGAGCCGGGATCATTGAAAAGCTCATCCAGTCCGGCTTTGTAAAAAGGGAAAAGAAGAATCTGGTGCCGACAGATGCGGGGAATGTACTGGTCACAGTCCTTCCGGA
>JBGVDJ010000014.1:0-2833 GCA_045119335.1 Candidatus Choladousia sp.
TCTTTTCCGGTCTTCTGATCTGCTCTTCATGCAATCATTATATGACCGGAACTGTCACATATAGGACGCTCGCCGATGGGAAAGAAAAGGCATATAAATCTTATAGATGCAATTTCAAAGCACAGTCAAAACTTTGTGACCGCTCCAAACATTACCGCGAGGAATATGTCGAAGAATATATGCTTCAGCACATCCGGCCTGCTCTTTCTTCCTATGTTGCGAATTATGAAGTTACCTCTGCCGCTTCTGTAAAGAAGGACCCTGCTGTTGAAATTGCAAAAGTGGAACGTAAGATGAAGAAGCTGTATGACCTTTTCATGGATGATCTGATTGACAAGGCTTCATACAGAAAAGAATATGAGAAGTTTCAATCGCAGATTGACGAATTGAGAAGATGTCCTGCTGCCCCGGTTCGTAATCTCGACAGCATAAAGAAGATGCTTTCTGATGATTGGGAGACTGTATATCATACCTTTAGCGATCAGGAGAAGAATGTGTTCTGGAAGTCCTTCGTGCAGTCAATCACTGTTCACGAGGACGGAGAAATGGATATTGTTTTTTTATGATCTCGTTTGTACTAACTATGCATTGCCCGTTGGTTCGTCAGCCAGAATCAGAGACGGCCTGGTGACGATGGCCCGGGCAATGGCCACACGCTGCTGCTGCCCTCCGGAAAGCTCTGTCGGCAGATGTTTTGCCCTTTTTCCAAGGCCAACCCGGTCGATTGCCTCTTTTACACGGACTTTCCGTTCCTCTCTTTTTATTCCCTGGTAGATCAGAGGAAGTTCGATATTTTCCTCTGCTGTCAGTTTTGCGATCAGATTAAAACTCTGAAAAACAAATCCGATCTTCCGGTTGCGGATCTGTGCCAGCTCATTTTCCGTATAGTCCTCAATCGGAATGTTATCCAGCATGTAACGTCCTGCATCTGCAACGTCCAGACAGCCGATAATATTCATAAGTGTGGATTTTCCACTTCCGGAAGGACCGATAATGGAAACAAATTCTCCCTTATCAATGTGCATGGTGGCGTGATCCAGCGCATGTACTTCTTCGTCGCCCACCAGATACATTTTCGATATATTATACAAATCAATCATTACATTCCCATACCTTTCTTAAGCGTCCCTTATCTGCCGGAACTGCTGCCGCCCTGCATATTTCCACCCTGCATATTTCCGTTGCCCGGCATACTTCCGCTGCCCGGCATATTTCCACCGCCCGGCATACTGTCAGAGTCCGGCATACCTCCGCCGTTTGACATACCGCCTGGCGTATTGCCAAAATCCATCATTCCGGAGCCAAATGGTGATTCTTCTTCCGTAGCAGTATAATATACGGTATCGCCTTCGCTTAATCCGCCGGTTATCTCCACATAATTGCTGTTTGAAAGTCCAATGGTAACTTCCTGCATACCACTGAACTGACCGGTTGATTCATCATACCCGGTATAAACATAGGCGGTCGCGCTGGTCTGATGCAGTGCATCGATCGGTATGAGCATTGCATTATCATTACCTTCTATCGTAATTACAACGGATGCTGACATTCCCGAGAGCATTTCTTCCGTTTTATCTATATGTATCACAGCAGAATATGAGGTAACACCCGAATCACTGGAAGCCGTTGTTCCTACTTCTGCAACAATACCCTCATATGAGTCCTCACCAATGGAATCAATGGTCACGGTCGCTTCCTGACCTTCCGAAAGCGAAAGAATATCCATCTCGTCTACACTGATGGTGATCGCCATTGTTGTATCCGGAGAAATCGTTGCAACGGTTGTATACTCTGTAACGGCATCTGTCTGCATTCCACCCATGGCAGCTTCTGTGTCGGAACCACTTTCTATACTGTCTACCACACCGGAAATGGCAGCACATATACCCCCTTCTTTATAAATTTTGATCAATTCATTTAACTGTTCTTCCACTTCTCCACGTTCTTTCAGCAGCGCATCATAATTAGCGGAAGTCTCTGTATCGGTCAGCGTAAGAAGTGTTTCGCCGGATGAAACAGATTCATTTTCTGAAACATTGACAGAAGAAACGGTTCCCGTATATCCTGCTATCATCATCTGGCTGTGGATATATAAAGTACCGTTGCCAGCTTCCGTTCCATCGGCATTATAAACAGTAACGGTATCGCCATATGTTGTTCCATTGTCTGTCACAAGAACAACTGCCGTACCATCAACCTGTTTTTCCACAAGACCGGAAACGGATGAACCATCGCTCAGTGTTACTGTCACTGAATCACCCACCTGCAAAATTTCGGATGCCACATCCACCGCCATATATCCATCCAGCGAAAGCAGCATGAGGGAACCATTTTCATACATTGCTGTCGCAATATCATCACCGGATGCAGCATAAATTTTTTTCACACGGCCATCCACACCGGCAGTAATGGTTTCGCTCACTTCATCTCCACTGGCTTCTGCCAATTCCCCGTCAAGCGCATCCAGTTTCTCCTGCTTTTCTGACATAGAAGTAAGAAGGGAAGCATTCGTGACCGTAGCGATCAGATCACCTGCTTCCACAGAATCGCCTGTTTCCACATAATAATCCACAATTTCAAGCGTACTAAGAACCTCAAGTGTTTCCACATCTTCCGCCTCCAACGTACCGGACCCGGAAACCGTCGTACTGATACTTCCGATCGTCACTTCCGCAGATTCCACTTCATTGCCGGAAGCCGAATTAACC
The DNA here is from genome assembly GCA_045119335.1 of Candidatus Choladousia sp. GTDB lineage: Bacteria > Bacillota > Clostridia > Lachnospirales > Lachnospiraceae > Choladousia. The sequence goes on from JBGVDJ010000014.1 coordinate 2,709, forward strand.
TGTTCATTTACTTTTTTTCGCAGCATCGTAACCCCCACAATCACCGCTGCTGTAACCGCCACAAGAATTATAACAAGAGTGATTATGAGTTTGCGTTTTTTCCGTACACGTGCCCTTTTGTGCAT
>JBGVDJ010000015.1:0-25529 GCA_045119335.1 Candidatus Choladousia sp.
TTCATAACGTGAAATGTTTCGTTCATCTGTATTTAGCAAAAAATCATTTACATACAAAATTCCCTGCGGTTTTAGTACTCTTTTAATTTCACTCAATAGCTGTTCCTGTTCCTCGTTGGTTCGTATGCAAGTTAAAACAACAAAAAGAATAACTGCGTCAACGCTGTTGTCCGGCAGGGCAATCGTATCGTTTCCTTTTACCCTTAAATCAAGATATGGAAACTGCTGTTTTCCTCTTTGTATCATGCCGCTTGAAAAATCAATCCCCATTAAATTCCGATAGCCATTATGGTACAATTCATCAAGTGTCCGACCATATCCGCAGCCTACGTCAAGAATATGGCTCTCTCTATTTATATACTTTGAAAAGGCTTCTGATTGAAATGGGGTGGTAAATTCTTTTTTGTCCGATACACTATTCCAGTATTCCTCTTGTTTCATTTGGTTCGACCTCCTTTTCTTGAATTATACAAAAATCTGTGATAGTCTGGTATGAGATATCTCATACCGTTTGGAAGGATTACCGCCATGATAACAATAACTGATTCCGGAATAACGGAAGAATATTACAATCATTTCTCGTTATCAGATTATTTTAGTTTTGATATACGTCCATATACATCGGTTATACAATTTGACAGCGGGGAAACTATTTTGTGTGAGGGGGAAATTCCCTGTTTTCTGTATTATTTGATAGATGGACGGGCGAAGCTGTTTCTCTCGCATGAGAATGGTCGTATTTCGCTCATCAACTTTTTTAATGAGCCATGCTTTATTGGTGAAATGGAATTGCTTGGCGCGCAGGAAGCGGCAAACGGAGTAACCGCAATTACACCATGCACTTGCTATGCAATCCAAATAAACAAATGCAAAAACAAGATATTGAATGACACCAAATTTTTGCGTTATCTCTGTTTCTTTCTAAGTCAAAAGGCAATCGGTAATACCTATAACTATTCAAAGAATCAATCTTATCCGTTAGAAGTGCGTTTGGCAAATTTTATTCTTTTAACTTCATGCAACCGATTGTATCGTGAGAGACATACAGAAGCGGCTGAATTTTTAGGAGTGACGTATCGCCATTTACTGTATGTATTAGCCGGTTTTGTAAAACGTGGCTATCTGAAAAAAACAGAATGTGGCTATTATATTCAAGATGTAAATGCGCTTCGAAAAATAGCAGAAAGCGATTAGAGATATCTTTTTGCTATTTGGAATAGTGAGATGCTGTATTTCGAAGCTAAATTTATGGAGAAAACATGCAGTTTATTGAAGCTCAGGAAAGAACTCCGCTGCTTATTCAACAGTTGCTGACGGTGTGGGAGCGCTCTGTACGGGCAACCCGCCTGTTCTTGTCAGAGGGGGAAATCAATCAGATTAGGTATCCATTGTAGCCGGTGAGACTATGGGGGATTGTCGTGTGATCAGATCTTTCTTGTGGTAACAGAGAGAAGAGGATATAAGAAAATTAATCGATATGAGAGACTTGTGTGAAAGAAGGTGTAAGGATGCCATTATTGAGAGAGGATTATACGAAGCAGGAAAAAATAAATGGTATAATTTATGATATGCACCGTCGGGTGGATTCTTACACGGTCAGATAAATGGAAATATTTATCATGCATTAAGAAAACAGTTGAAAGATAGCGTGTATGCAGCTTCGATGGAGAATCTGGACTTATATTTATCTGAGAATGAGTATGTGATACCGGATGTTATGCTGATCTGTGACCGGAATCAGGCGAAGAAAGATAAATACAGAGGTATTCCGCGTTTTATAGTAGAAACATTAAGTCCATCTACTGCGTTTAAGGACAGAACGGTAAAGATGGAAGCGTATGCAAAAATATGGTAATAAAATATGAAATGCTTCGGAGAATAATGTGGTTCTGGAAACCTCTCCCAATACGACACTTTTCCAATTTTCGTACATTGATGAAACCCAGAGTTGTATTGTCAGAAACCTGATTTCTGTGGTATAATCACGTTATATTATTGAAGGAGGTATTTTTTATGCCAATGCAAATGGGGTTCCGTTGGTATGGGGAAGGGAATGACAAGATTAAGCTTTCCGATATCAAACAGATTCCGGGCGTTACCAGCATCGTTTGGGCTCTGCACAACAAGATGCCGGGTGAGGTCTGGGAAGTAGAAGAGATCGCAGAAGTTCAGAAGCAGCTGGAGCCGTACGGCTTCAATATGGATGTAGTGGAATCTGTGAACGTGCATGACGATATCAAGATCGGTCTTCCGACACGTGACAAATACATTGAGAACTATATCCAGACGATCCGTAACCTGTCCAAGTTCGGTGTCAAGGTCATCTGCTACAACTTCATGCCGATCTTTGACTGGACACGTACTGATCTGTTCCATCCGGTGGGAGATGGTTCCACAGCACTGTACTACGAGGCAAGCCGTATTCATGATGATCCGAAGGAGATGGCTGATTACATCCTGAACAACCTGGGCGGTATGACATTCCCGGGCTGGGAGCCGGAGCGTATGGCGAAGCTGGATGAGCTGTTCGCAGCGTACAAGGACGTTGATAAGGAAAAGCTGTGGGCAAACCTGAAGTATTTCCTTGAGGCTATCATGCCGGCTTGTAAGGAGTGCGACATCAAGATGGCGATCCATATGGACGATCCGCCATGGGATATCTTTGGTCTGCCGCGTCTGCTGACCAGCGCAGAGAATATTGAACGTTTTCTGTCCATGGTAGATGATCCGTACAACTGCCTGACACTTTGCTCAGGCAGCCTGAATGCAGATGCGAATAATAATGTGGCAGAGATCGTTCGCAAGCATTGCGACCGTATTGCTTTTGCACATATCCGCAACGTAAAGCATTTTGAGAACGGTGACTTCTCTGAGGCCAGCCACCGCGACTGTGATGGTGATACACGTATTCTGGATATCCTGAAGGCATACCATGACTGTGGCTATGAGGGATATATCCGTCCGGATCACGGCCGTCATCTGTGGGATGAGGGTCCGGGCAATGTTCGTCCGGGATATGGTCTGTATGACCGCGCACTCGGTATCATGTATATGCTCGGTGTATGGGATATGCTGGACAAGCTGGATGCTGAGAAATAATTTATATAACCTGAAATTTTAAATGTATGATGAGAAGCTGCTTCACAGAGGAGAAATCCTGTGAGGCAGCTTTTTCACGTTACAGGAGGAATATTGCAATACCGAAAACATGAAAATTTTGTACGATATACCTTTACAAATTTTTTCTTGAGCGGTATAATGTGGTAATCATAACTACGTGACAGAGCTTTCAAAACAGACATATTTTGGGGAAGCGACAGGTAAAATAGAAATTGAAATAGAAATAGAAATTAAGAAATAAGATTAGAAATAGGATCGAGAAGTAAGGTTTACAGGGAGGAAATTATGGGAGAATTTATTATCAGCTGCTGTTCTACCGCAGATCTGACAAGAGAGCATTTCGAGAAAAGGGATCTTCATTATATATGTTTCCATTATGAGATGGATGGAAAGCAGTATCGGGATGATCTGGGAGAGACCATGCCGTTTGATGAGTTTTATCAGGCAATGACACAGGGAGCGGAGACCAGGACATCGCAGATCAATGCAGCAGAATTTGAGGAGTATTTTGAGCCGTTCCTTCAGGAAGGCAAGGACATTCTGCATGTGTGTCTTTCATCCGGTATCTCAGGTGTGGTTAATTCTGCGAATATTGCGAAGGAAGCGCTGGAGGAACGCTATCCGGATCGTAAGATCTATGTGGTGGATTCGCTGGCTGCATCTTCCGGTCTGGGTCTGCTGATGGATAAGCTGGCAGATCTGCGCGACGAGGGAAAGTCCATCGACGAGATATACAGCTGGGTCAATGAAAATAAGGGGAAGCTTCATCACTGGTTTTTCACTACGGATCTGACGTTCTTTATCAAGGGCGGCAGAGTTACCAAAACAGCCGGATTCGTTGGCAGGGTGCTGGATATCTGTCCGCTGCTGAATGTGGATGCACAGGGCAAGCTGGTTCCGCGATACAAGGTCAGAACGAAGCGTAAAGTTATTGATGCGATTGTAAAGCAGATGGAGCAGTGGGCACAGGACGGACTGGACTACAGCGGAAAATGCTATATCAGCCAGTCGGCATGCTATAAGGATGCACAGGCAGTTGCTGCTCTGGTGGAAAGCCGTTTCCCGAAGCTGAACGGCAAGGTAGAGATCAATCATATCGGTACGACGATCGGAAGCCATACGGGTCCGGGTACAGTAGCACTGTTTTTCTGGGGCAAGGAGAGAGAATAAGGACAGAGAATAAGTACAGAGAATAAGTACAGAACGGCTGCAGAGCAGACGGAAAACTGCATAATCGGATTATTATGAAGAAGGCTGAATTGTATCGAATGCCGGATTGCGGCCGGCAGCGATACAGTCCGGCCTTTTGTGATGTTATGGGAAATTTGGGCACAGAATTTGGGCACAGAGGAAAAAAAGTGTGGTGCTGATGCAGGATTTGCGCTATCATATAGGTCAAATTGGAAAATGACGTCCGGCGGAAGGATGGCAGATGAACCGGATCGTTATCAGCAGAAAGGAATACAGAGATTATGCAGAGTTTAACTGATTATCCATATTTATATGAAACTCATTTACACACAAATCAGTCCAGTGCATGTGCGCAGAAGAGCGGCTATGAGATGGCAAAGGCAGCCCATGAGGCCGGATACACAGGCATAATTGTGACGGATCATAACTGGGGCGGGAATACGCGCGTTGATCGGTCTCTTCCATGGAAAGAGTGGGTCAGCCGGTTCGAGCAGGGTTATCTGGATGCAAAGAGATATGGGGATGCGCACGATTTTGATGTATTCTTCGGGTATGAGGCAGGATATGCAGGAACAGAATTTCTGATTTACGGGGTGGATGCCGCGTGGATGATGGAGCATCCGGAAATTCGCAGCGCGACGATCAGCGAGCAGTATCAGCTGATTCACGGAGCCGGAGGTATGGTGATTCATGCCCATCCGTTCAGAGAGGAACCCTATATTCCGGAAATCAGACTGTTCCCGGATCTGGTCGATGGTGTAGAGGGAATCAATGCCACGCACTCCAATCACAGGAGCAAAAGCCACAACAGACCGGAGTTTGATGAAAGAGCCATTGCATATGCAAATCAGCACAACCTGCCGATGACGGCCGGTTCGGATATTCATACGACGAAAATGCTGTGCGGGGGAGTTGCGTTTAAGAGAAGACTGCGCTCGATTCAGGATTACTGCGATGCGATCCTGTCGCAGACAGACTATATTCTGACGAATGGTGACTTCTGTTGCGATAAACAGGGAAGCAGATTATAGGTGGATGCCCAGGCAGGTTAATTTGCGGAAACTTTCTCCGGTGTGCAGCGCGGAAGCTTCTCCGCGCAGTGTCAGTTTGCAGAAAACAGGTTGTTTTCTTTCGATTTGGAATGTATAATGTTCGCGAAGGTAATGGGCAGTATACAGTATTGTAAAGTGAAGGCGGATGTCCCGCTTCTTCATAAGGAGGAAATATGGCATATCAGTTTGAAAGTCGCATACGCTACAGTGAAGTCGGACTGGACAGGAAACTTTCACTGGTGTCTTTGGTTGATTATTTTCAGGACTGTTCTACGTTTCAGTCAGAAGCACTGGGACTGGGATTTGATTATCTGAGGGAAAGGCAGCGTGTCTGGATGGTCCTGTCATGGCAGATCGAGATTGTACGCAGACCGCAGCTTGGAGAAAAGGTGATCGTACAGACGTGGCCCTACGGGTTTAAGGCATTTTACGGATATCGTAATTTTGCGATGCTGGACGGGCAGGGAGAGTATCTGGCAAAAGCGAACAGTGTATGGGTCAATATGAATCTGGAAACAGGCAAACCGATGAAGATCCTGCCGGAAGATATCAGCGGTTACGGGAATGAACCGCCTCTTGAAATGGATTACTCCTCCCGGAAGCTGCGGGTTCCGGAAGGCGGCAGAAGGATGGAGGCGTTTCCGGTCGGAAAACATCATCTCGATTCCAATAATCATGTAAACAATGGACAGTATATCTATATGGCAGAGGAATTTCTTCCGGTTGGGTTCGAACCATCGCACCTGAAGGTGGAATACCGTCAGCAGGCGAGGCTGCACGATATGATCGTGCCGATGGTGCACAGCAGCGGGCAGGAAGTTACGGTGAGCCTTTGCAGTGAAGCGGAGAAACCGTACGCGATCATCGCATTTTCATAAGATCAGATGAAACGCTGTGGGTGATCGCCGCTTTTTCGCCGAAGCGTCAGGAATGTTGTATGCGACCGACACATTTTCAGAAGAACAGCATGGACACAGCTGCAGAAGGCTGCAGCTCTACAGACAAAGAGGACGGGGATTATTATGTTAAGAATAGGTGAAAAACAGGAACTGACAGTAGTAAAAGAAGTGGCATTTGGTGTATATCTGGCGGAGGATAAAGAGGCACAGGAACGTGTACTTCTTCCGAAAAAGGAATTGGATGAGTCTGTGAAGATTGGTTCAGCTCTGGAAATTTTCTTATATAAAGATTCTCAGGATCGTCTGATCGCCACGAGGCGTCAGCCGCTGCTGACGATCGGACAGACTGCTGTGGTAAAGGTAAAGGATGTGACGAAGATCGGTGCATTTCTTGACTGGGGACTGGAGAAGGATCTTCTGCTTCCGTTTCACGAACAGACAGCTAAAGTGTATCCGGGTGACGAGTGCCTGGTGGCACTGTATCTCGACAAGAGCAGCCGCCTTTGTGCGACGATGAAGGTCTATTCCTATCTGAAGAAGAATTCTCCGTATCGTCACGATGACGAGGTGCGCGGCCGGGTATATGAGCTGAGTGACAACTTCGGTACATTTGTAGCCGTGGATGACATGTATTCTGCGCTGATTCCGAAGCGGGAGGGAGCTGCGGGACTGAAAGTCGGCAGCATGATCCGTGCACGTGTGACAGGAGTCAAAGAGGATGGCAAGCTTGATCTCAGCATCCGTGACAAGGCTTATCTGCAGATGGATGAGGACGCAGAATATGTGATGCAGACGATTGAAGATTTTGACGGTGTGCTGCCGTTTGACGACAAGGCGAAGCCGGAGACGATCCTGCGGGAATTCGGTCTGAGTAAGAATGCGTTCAAACGTGCAGTCGGCAGACTGATGAAGCAGGGCAGAGTCGAGATCAGCAATGGACATATCAGAAAGACAGCGTCATCAGACAAGGGCAGCACGGCTGATAAAGCACAAAAATAAATGGAGGTATATTGAATTATGAAGAAAGCAATCTGTACAGACAAGGCACCGGCAGCGATCGGGCCGTATTCTCAGGCAATTGAAGTGAACGGAATGGTATATACATCCGGAGTGATTCCGGTGAATCCGGCGACCGGCGAGATTCCGGCGGGTGTGGAGGCACAGGCGGAGCAGGTGTTCAAAAATATGGCTGCACTGCTCGAGGCCAGCGGTACCGATATGGAGCAGGTCATCAAGACCACTGTATTTATTAAGGAAATGAATGACTTCGGAAAGATCAATGAGATCTATGCAAAGTATTTTACAGGCACATTTCCGGCTCGCTCCTGTGTGGAAGTAGCAAGACTGCCGAAGGATGTTCTGCTCGAAGTGGAAGCAATCGCACTGATAAAAAATTAACAAAATGGATCTGTACCGGAAGGCGAAAACGGCAATAATGCCGAAAATAAAAGAAACTCTTGATTTTCCGAAAAGTTGCGCATATATTGAGCGTGTAAAAAGAGGATAAGAGAGGAGATACAGGCAATGAAGGTACAGAATATCAGAAATATCGACAAATTTTTCCAGGTGGTTGATGCTTGTTCTGGAAGAGTAGAGTTAGTTACAGGAGAAGGCGACAGACTGAATCTGAAGTCCAAGCTCAGCCAGTATGTATCCATGGCAAAGCTTTTTTCCAATGGAGAGATTCCGGAACTTGAAATTATTGCATATGAGAAGGAAGATGTTGACAGACTGATCAGTTTCATGATGAACGATTAATGAATGATCTGTGAGAAACGCGGAGCGTGCAGCATTCCGCAGGGGCAGGGGAGCGGGACAGCTCGCTGATATCTCTATATAATGTATAAAACAAAACCGAAGAGACGGGAATTGTCCGCAGGGGCCGTTCCCGTCTCTTTGTTGTGTGAAAAATTTTGCGTTACGGGATTCAGTATCTGCACTGCAGACTTCCAGTATCCAGCTCTTGCGGCACGCTGTTAAAAATGCTAAAATCAGAAAAAGTATGTCTGTTGTAAAAAGAAAAATATATCAGGATCATATACAGAATTTTATACAGAAGAAGGAGACCGGCGTGAATTTTACACATCTGCATGTCCATACAGAATACAGTCTGTTGGACGGTTCCAATAAAATAAAAGAATATGTGGCGCGTGTCAAAGAACTGGGAATGGACAGCGCGGCGATTACGGATCACGGAGTCATGTACGGCGTGATCGATTTTTACCGTGAAGCGCGTGCAGCGGGAATCAATCCGGTTCTGGGCTGTGAGGTGTATGTGGCACCGAATTCACGCTTTGACCGCGAAACAGGAAATGATGAGAACCGCTATTACCATCTGGTGCTGCTGGCCGAGAATAATACGGGTTATGCAAATCTGATGAAGATTGTTTCGAAGGGATTCGTGGAGGGATTTTATTACCGCCCGCGTGTTGATATGGAGATTCTGCGTCAGTACCATGAGGGTATTATTGCACTCAGCGCCTGCCTGGCCGGTGAAGTACAGCGATACCTGATCCGCAGCATGTATGAGGAGGCAAAGGAGACGGCGCTGAAGTACAGGGATGTCTTCGGTGAGAACAATTATTTCCTGGAACTGCAGGATCATGGTATTCCGGAGCAGAAGATGGTCAATCAGCAGCTGCTGCGGCTGAGCCGTGAAACAGATATCCCGCTGGTGGCCACCAACGACGTGCACTATACGTATGAGGATGATGCAGCTTCCCACGATATTCTGCTGTGTATCCAGACAGGCAGGAAGCTGGCGGATGAGGATCGTATGCGTTATGAGGGCGGCCAGTATTTTGTGAAATCGCCGGAGCAGATGGCGGAGCTGTTTCCATATGCGCCGGAGGCGCTGGAGAATACGCACCGCATTGCGCAGCGCTGCCATGTGGAAATTGAATTCGGTGTGACGAAGCTGCCGAAATTCGATGTACCGGCACCGTATACTTCCTGGGAATATCTGAACAGGCTCTGTTTTGAGGGGCTGGACCGTTTGTACGGCGAGCGGGCACAAGAACTGAAGCCCCGGCTGGAATACGAACTTTCTGTTATCAAAGAGATGGGATATGTGGACTATTTCCTGATCGTATGGGATTTTATCCGCTATGCGCGGGAACATGACATTATGGTCGGCCCGGGGCGTGGTTCAGCGGCCGGCAGTATTGTGTCGTATACGCTGGGTATTACGAAGCTGGATCCAATCCGCTACAACCTGCTGTTCGAACGTTTTCTGAACCCGGAACGTGTCTCCATGCCGGATATTGATATTGATTTCTGTTTTGAACGGCGGCAGGAGGTCATCGATTACGTAGTGCGTAAATACGGAAAAGACCGGGTAGTGCAGATCGTGACTTTCGGTACTATGGCAGCACGCGGTGTTATCCGTGATGTGGGACGCGTCATGGATCTTCCGTATGCGCTGTGCGATACGATTGCGAAGATGGTTCCGCAGGAACTGAATATCACTATTGACAAAGCTCTGGAGATGAGCATGGAACTGCGCACCATGTACGAGAATGACGCACAGGTGCATGAACTGATCGATATGTCAAAACGTCTGGAAGGGCTTCCGCGGCATACTTCCATGCATGCGGCCGGGGTCGTGATCAGCCAGAAAGAAGTGGATGAGTATGTGCCGCTCTCAAGAGCATCCGACGGAACCATAACGACTCAGTTCACCATGACGACGCTTGAGGAGCTGGGACTTCTGAAAATGGATTTTCTCGGTCTGCGTACACTGACTGTGATTCAGAATGCAGCGCGTCTGGCTGAGAAGAGCTGCGGGCATGAGATCGATATGGATCGTATTGATTACGATGACAGGGCGGTGCTCGATTCTCTTGGAACGGGAAAGACAGACGGAGTGTTTCAGCTGGAGAGTGCCGGTATGAAGAGCTTCATGAAGGAGCTGAAGCCGCAGAGCCTGGAGGATGTTATCGCCGGTATTTCCCTGTACCGTCCGGGTCCGATGGATTTTATTCCGCAGTATATCCGCGGTAAGAATCATCCGGATGAGATCACGTATGACTGTCCGCAGCTGCAGCCGATTCTGGAGGCAACGTACGGCTGTATCGTATATCAGGAGCAGGTAATGCAGATTGTGCGGGATCTGGGCGGCTATACTCTTGGACGGAGTGATCTTGTGCGAAGAGCGATGTCGAAGAAGAAGGCCGCTGTCATGGCGAAGGAACGCCAGAACTTCGTATACGGTAATTCGGAGGAAGGTGTGCCGGGATGCATCGCGAACGGAATCGAAGAACGGACGGCGAACAAGATTTATGACGATATGACCGACTTCGCCAAGTATGCGTTCAACAAGTCCCACGCGGCGGCCTATGCAGTCGTTTCCTATCAGACTGCGTGGCTGAAATACTATTATCCGGTAGAATTTATGGCGGCGCTGATGACATCTGTGATCGATAATCCGGGCAAGGTGGCGGAGTATATTCTGACTTGCCGCCAGATGGGAATTCGTATCCTGCCCCCGGACATCAATCTCGGCGAAAGCAATTTCTCTGTAGACGGCAGAAATATCCGGTATGGTCTGTCTGCGATCAAAAGTATAGGCCGTCCGGTCATTGATACGATCGTACAGGAACGGAAGGCGCATGGGCAGTACAAGAATATTTCAGACTTTATTGAACGCGTTGCGGGCAAGGAGATTAATAAACGCACGCTCGAGAGCCTGATCAAGTCCGGTGCACTGGATGGACTTGGCGGTACGAGGAAGCAGTTCATGTATGTGTATGCCGGCATTATGGAACGCGTGGCAATGGAAAAGAAGACTTCAGTGACCGGTCAGATGTCCCTGTTTGACCTGATGGGGGAGGAGGAAAAGCAGGAATATACGGTACAGCTGCCGAATGTCGGAGAATTTGATAAAGAGCAGCTTCTGGCATTTGAAAAAGAAGTTCTGGGAATCTATGTCAGCGGTCATCCGCTGGAAAAATATGAGGCATTGTGGAAACGCGGCATTTCGAATGTGACCTCTGATTTTGCACTGGATGAAGAGACGGGAGTTTCACGGGTGAAGGATGGCAGCACCGCTGTTATCGGCGGAATGATCACCGGAAAAACGATCAAATATACGAAAACAAACAAGACAATGGCATTTCTGACACTGGAGGATCTGGTGGGTACGGTGGAGGTGGTGGTGTTCCCGCGGGATTATGAGAAGAACAGCCAGTTCCTGACAGAGGAACGCAAGATATTTGTGCGCGGCCGCGTCAACTGTGAGGATGACAAGCCGAGCAAGCTGATATGCGAAAAGATCTGGCCTTTCGAGGAAGTTCCGATGGAACTCTGGGTGCAGTTCACCGATATGAAAGAGTATCAGGAGAAGGAGCAGCAGCTGTTCGATATTCTGCGCCACAGCGAGGGGAAGGATCACGTGGCGATCTATGTACGCAGTGAGCGGGCCGTACGAAAGCTCGGCGACAACTGGACAGTGAATGCGGATGATGCCATGCAGCAGCGCCTGGCAGATCTGTTCGGTAAAGAAAATGTAAAGGTTACGCAAAAGAAGTAGGAAGTGACGGATCAGCAGGGGAAGTATTCTTTACAAACAGCGGGAAATGGATTAAAATGAACTATCAAGATTTGTGAATCATACCTGACAGAAGGACAGGCATTTCGGAAATCTGCGGGAAGGCAGATTGAAACAGAAAGACAACGCAGGAGGTGCGATATGGCAAAAAAAGTTGAGACAATAGGTGTACTGACAAGCGGAGGCGATGCTCCGGGTATGAATGCGGCTATCCGTGCGGTGGTGCGCAAGGCACTGTCACGGGGACTGAAAGTGAAGGGCATTAATCAGGGATATAAAGGACTTCTGAACGAGGAGATCAGGGATCTCTATGCGAGAGATGTTTCAGATACGATTTCCAAAGGCGGTACGATTCTGTATACAGCCCGCTGTTCTGAATTCCGGACGACAGAAGGGCAGGATCAGGGCGCTGAGATCTGCCGGAAGCACGGAATCGACGGCCTGGTCGTTATCGGCGGTGACGGTTCTTTTGCAGGAGCTCAGCAGCTGGCAGCCAGAGGAATCAATACGATCGGTGTTCCGGGCACCATTGATCTGGATATTGCCTGTACCGATTATACGATCGGATTCGATACGGCGGTCAATACTGCAATGGATGCGATCGATAAGGTAAGAGATACCTCCACTTCTCACGAACGCTGCAGTATTATCGAGGTAATGGGAAGAAATGCGGGATATATCGCACTGTGGTGCGGTATTGCCAACGGTGCGGAGGATATTCTTCTTCCGGAGCGCTATGACTACGATGAGCAGGTGCTGATCAACAATATCATCAATAACCGCAAGCGCGGCAAGAAGCATCATATCATCATCAATGCCGAGGGTATCGGACATTCCACAAGTATGGCGCGCCGTATCGAGGCAGCGACAGGTGTTGAGACACGTGCGACGATTCTCGGACATATGCAGCGAGGCGGAAGTCCGACCTGCCGCGACCGTGTATATGCAACTGTGATGGGAGCGTATGCAGCTGATCTCCTGGCAGAGGGACAGACAAACCGTGTTGTCGCTTACCGGGGCGGCGATTATGTGGATTATGATATTGATGAGGCACTGAAGATGCAGAAAGATATCCCGGATTATATGGTACGTGTATCCAAGGCAATGGGGATCTGAAACGCATGAATATAATTACGAGTACATCGAATACACAGGTGAAGCAGCTGGTGCAGCTGCAGAAGAAAGCAAAAGAGCGCGCGGCACAGGACGTGTTTGTCGTGGAAGGGATCAAGATGTATCAGGAGGTTCCGCAGGAACGCCTGGTCCATACGTATGTTTCTGAGAGCTTTTACAAAAAAAATAAAACACTGTTTGAGGATGGCCGTCAGCTGACGGTTCTGGCAGACCGTGTTTTTGAAACTGTTTCAGATACAAGGACTCCTCAGGGAGTCCTCTGTCTTGTCCGGCAGTATCATTATGATCTGGGGGATCTGGCCGGGGAGCGGCCGCTCATTATGGTGCTGGAGAATCTGCAGGATCCGGGAAATCTCGGAACGATCATGCGGACTGCGGAGGGAGCCGGTGTGACCGGTATTCTGCTCAGCGCCGGCTGTGTGGATCTGTATAATCCGAAGGTCATCCGTTCTACAATGGGATCGGTATATCGGATGCCGTTTTATTACACGGACGATCTGAAAAAATCTCTGCTGTGGCTGAAGACGCAGGGAGTCACGCTGTATGCGGCGCATCTGAAGGGGGAGGGGCCGTATGACAGACAGGATTACCGGGAACCGGCTGGATTCCTGATCGGAAATGAGAGCAGGGGTCTGACAGATGAAACAGCCGATCTGGCTGATGTCTATGTAAAGATTCCCATGTGCGGGCAGGTGGAATCTTTGAATGCCGCTGTAGCTTCTTCCATATTGATGTATGAGGCGAACAGGCAGAGACGGAACGGGTAAAACAGGCGGTAAATGGCTGAAACATAGTACTTTTATAGTACTTTTTCACTGTCTTTATATAAAAAATTGAATAAAGCTTGACAAAAGATGATAACCATATTACAATATGCCTGTAACAAGAGTTAACAAATGTGTAATAAATTTAACAGAAATGTAGAGAACATTTCCGGGGAGGAGATATAATAATGAAGAAGAGAGGGTGTGCTGTAGTCTGTACGTTTGCGGTCATGGCAACGTCCATGGTGCCGGCGACAGTTTCTATGGCGTATGTTGATCCGGAGGTGATAGCGATTCCGTATATGCGAGAGGACGCATGGGAAGAAGTCGCTATGACAAATGATGATGCAGTTGAGACCGGTATCAACATTCGAAGCGAGGCTGACAAGGACAGTGAGGTTGTCGGATACCTGTACCGCGGCGGTGCGGCATGGGTTCTGAACAAGGGGGAGGAGTGGACAGAAATCTGCTCCGGTGACATTACCGGTTTTGTCAAGAACGATTACCTTCTGTACGGTACAGATGTGACAGGACTCGCTGAGCATTATGGTCTTGAGGGAGTTACGATTACATGGGAAGGTGTTAAGCTTTATGCAGAGCCGGACGGCACGTGCGAGATCACGACACTTGAGCCGGGTGATGACTTCATCCTGACAGAGGATACAGGACACTGGCTTCAGGTGGAATACGGTGAGGATGATGTGGCTTACCTGTCCCGTGAGGATGTGACATTTGCTGTGCTGCTTGAGACAGCAGTGGCAAAGGATGAGGTTTACAGAGGCCGTCATGATATTGGCGCTGAGCATGAGACGACAGTTGATGTAGATCAGGATTACGATGGTCCGGATTACAGTGAACCGAGCGATACACCGAGTGAACCGGATTACACACCGGATCAGTCGACGACACCGTCCACGGAGGCACCGGAGGTTGTACCTTCTACAGAAGCACCTGAGACGGATGCACCGTCCACAGAGACACCGGCTACAGAGGCTCCGTCTACGGAGGCACCTGAGACAAACGCTCCTTCTACAGAAGCAACTGAGACAGATGCACCGGTATATGATGACGACTATACAGACGATCCGGGCGATGATACAGATATCGATCTGGGTGATAACGGATATTATGATGCCGACAATGACGTTTACTACGATGGCAACGGCAATGTGATTGATATGAGCTATGATTCCGGCGAGACTGCAGGCGAGACATACGTAGAGGATACATACTACGAAGAGGAGTCTTATGTGGAGGAGGAGTCATATTACTCAGAGGAAACATATTACGAAGAGACGGATTCTTATGTAGAGTCTACAGAGGCTGCTTCCTATACTACAGATGATACTACTCTTCTCGCAGCTCTGATTTACTGTGAGGCAGGCAATCAGAGTTATGAAGGACAGGTTGCTGTAGGTGCGGTAGTTATGAACCGCGTGAACAGCTCTTTATTCCCGAACTCAATCAGCGAGGTTATTTACCAGAGCGGACAGTTCACACCGGCTTACAGCGGTTCCCTTGACAGTGCATTGGCAAATGGTGTCCCCAGCACCTGCTATGATGCAGCAGTAGCCGCTCTGAACGGCGAGAACCCGGTAGGAGATGCCCTTTACTTCAATGCCGGATCAGGTACAGGAATACAGATTGGAGACCACCAGTTCTATTAAGATTTCATTTACAGAATGTAACAGGCCGCTGCGCAGATTGCGCAGCGGCCTGTTTGCTATACACCGGCATAGCCGGATCATGTTTTCCGGAAAGAATCTTCCGAACAGATATTTACAGCAGCTCTTTCATTACGAATTCATAAATTGCCTGGCAATGATTTCTCCAGTTGCGACAGACTGTTTTAGCCTGTGCTTCATCAGGCACAGTTATGGTCAGATCGATCGGATTGGCATACTTTTCTTTGACTACACAGCGTACCGAATATTCGTCTGCCGTATTTTTGTAGTAATCTGCGATAATGGATACCTCATCGCGGAGCCGCATTTTATTTTCGGTAATGTACTGATCGATTTCCTCCCGAATCTGCTGTGAAATGCGATTCTGAAAATAATGAAGCGCTTCAGCACCGGAGTCCGTGATGGAGAAATAGGAGCAGTTGCGGATCGTTTCCTGGCGGATCATGCTGCTGTCAGTCAGTTCTGAAATTACCGACTGCAGAGTAAAATAGGTCGTATAGCCGCGGTCCAGAACAAAAGCGGAAATCTGTGCATTGGTCAGAGGAAAATCAACCTTATGCAGCATATAAAGTACAATAAGTTTATAGAGGGTAACTGGTTCGGTCATATCGGTGCTCCTTTTGACATTGTGAAATGCTGGTGTGTATTGGTAACAGTATGGCATCCCTGCCATGTGCCGCGTTCCCGGAAGGCAGCATGAATCCGGTTCAGTACGGTACGTTTGTGTGAACTCCACTGCGGTGCGATCAGCAGATCGCCCGGTCCGTCTCCGGTAATCCGATGAATTACGATATCCGGCCGCAGCTGTTCAATGCAGTTGATAAGAATCTGAATGTATTCTTCCTGTTCCATAACATGGAACTGTGTCCGGTCGTAATATTCAGCCAGATCCGTGCCCTTCAGGATATGGAGCAGCTGCAGTTTGATTCCGTGAATTGGAAGTGTATTCAGATAACGGATGGTCTCCAGCATCTGTGCCTCCGATTCCCCGGGAAGTCCGAGGATTGTATGAACAATGATCTCAACTCCGATATGACGGAGTGCTTCCACTGCTTTTTCGAAGCATTCCAGTTCGTATCCACGCCGGATCAACCGGGCAGTGCCGGGATGAATGGTCTGCAGTCCGAGTTCGATCCAGACCGGCTTGATCTGATTCAGCCGGTCCAGAAGCAAGATGACATCGTCCGGCAGACAGTCCGGGCGTGTTGCGACGGAAAGTGCAACGACATCCGGGTCGGAAATTGCTTCCGTAAAGATCCGTTCCAGATAACTTACAGGAGCGTATGTATTTGTATAGGCCTGAAAATAGGCAATGAATTTATTTACAGGACGCTTTCGGCGGATCATTTCTTTCTGTATCCGTATCTGTTCTGTGATCGAAAGCGAAGCGGATGCGGCAAAATCGCCGGAACCGCCGCTGCTGCAGAAAATGCAGCCGCCGTGTCCGACAGTACCATCGCGGTTCGGACACGTCATGCCTCCATTCAGAGCCAGCCGGTATACTTTTTCTCCGAAGCGGTGCTTCATTTCATAATCCAGTGAATGATAGGGCTTTTCGTCCCATTTCATGATGGCTATTACTCCTTTTGAGATTTTTGGTGGGGTACTCTGTGAGTATACCTTATGAAAATGTGCAAAGCACACTGAGTTAAGGGATACTCTGTGAGTATACCATCGGAAATCTGTTTCGTAAAGAAGACTTCGGCGGGATAAATGTGGATTTATCCGAAAAGTTAAGGATTCTGTTTGGAGAAAATTAAGAAAATGGAAGAGGGCGGCAATTGACAAAAGATAGGCAATCAACTATCCTAAGAGTAATGAAAACGTGAAATAGAATAGAAGATAATGGGGGAGACTACCATGGATGAGCAGAAGATAACTCCCGGCGGTCAACAGGCAGACCAGGAACGCCGGGATGAGGATACAGATTCGACTGTAGGATCAGAGGGTACGGCTTCTGAGGTCGGAAGGAAAGTTATACGGAAAATGCCGGAGCGCCGTATCAGCGGGCGGCTTACCGATACGATCAGGGATCCTCAGAGCATGCGTATGGAGCAGCAAAGCAGGCGACGGGCAAGACGTACGATGGAGATTCCGGATCTGCGTGCGGGTGAGAAACTGCGTGATGAGGAGTGTCCGACGGGTGATCCATTGTTACAGCAGCAGAATGTACCTGTCGAAAATGCGCCTGTTGCAGAAGATGTGCAGCAGAATCAGACGGTATTTACACCGCGTCGATCAATGAAATCGGAATCGGCAGATCGGCAGAATAATGCCGTATCAGATAAAACGGAGCGGAGCAGCCGCCTGCATCAGAATGCAGGACAAAGTGATACCCTACTGCGAAATACAGAGAGAACGAATAATGTGCCGGGGAATGCAGAGCGAAACAATCGTGCAGGCCGGAATGCAGAGAGAGTGAATAATGTGCAGCGAAATGCAGAGCAGAGTAACCGCATTTCGCAGGCTGGAAGGAAGAACAGCACAGCAGGGAACAGCGGTATGCCGCAGAGTGTCGAACAGAACAGTGCCGGAAGACGAAATGCACAGTATAATAATGCAGTTTTGCAGAATGCAGCCGTGCAGCAGCCTCTGACACCACAGCATCAGCAGATGAAACGCCGCAGAGAGCAGGAAAATGAGGCGAAGATGAAGGTGCTCTGGGGTGTGCTGGGCATATTGACAGTATTGCTTGTCATTGCGCTTATTTATGAAATTGTGCTGGGACATGGAACGAAGCAGACCGGTGCAGAACGGATGGCGGAGCAGGAAAATATTATTGAGATATACAATATTACAGACGAAACGGAATCCGGACAGACAGGAGAAGGTCAGAGCGAAGAAAATTCGACTGAAGAAAATTCAACTGAAGAGAATTTGACCGAAGCGGATCAGACAGAAGCGGGGCGGCAGCCGGAAGCCGGAGGATCAGGAGAAGGTCAGGCGGAAGCGGAATGATCAGAAAACAGTTCAAGGCGGAACAGGCCGAAGCAAAGTGACCGGAAACCAGTCAGACAGGAACAGGCCGAAGCAAAGTGACCGGAAGCCAGTCAGACAGGAACAGACTGAAATGGAATGACCGGAATACAGGAGCTGATCATCGGAAATCCGAAAACAGCGGGGAACTGATCATTGAAAACTCAGAAACAGCAGGGAGCGTAGGGGTATGGAACGAGACAGAATGGACAGGGAACGAATGCTGCAGCATCGGCGCGCAAAACGTCGGAAAAATGCACTGATTATGAAGTGCATTATTTCGCTGCTTGTTCTGATTATTATATTTCTTACTGTAGTTCTTGTGAAAGATGCCCTGATTCCGGAATTGAAACGGATGAGGGAGAATAAACAGAAACAGACAGTGCAGGAGGATATTCTGCAGCCGTCGACAGACAGGGCGGTGCAGAAGTCAGCGGATGAAGATGCACAGACAGCCGCATCAGCATCTCAGGAGGAACTGCTTATACAGGCAGAGCGTCTGGCTGCCATGTACGATTATGATGGGGCAATAGAGCTTCTGAAATCTTCTTCTGACTATACATCCAGCCAGAAGCTTCAGGATAAAGTGGCAGAGTATGAAGCTACGAAGGCAACGTGTGAACCGTATCCGTTGGAAGAGGTTACCCATATCTTCTTCCACACAATGATAAAGGATACGGCAAAGGCATTTGACGGTGATAATGATGAGAGCGGGTATAATCAGGTCATGACGACCATGAGTGAATTTGCGGCTATTATGGAATCCATGTACGAGAAGGGGTATGTAATGGTCAGCCTGCATGATATGTGCATCGTAAACAGCGATGGAACTGTATCAAGAGGCGAGATCCTTCTGCCGCCGGGCAAGAAGGCATTCGTGTTATCGCAGGATGATGTCAGTTATTATCATTATATGGATGGAGACGGATTTGCGCAGAAGCTGATCATCGATGAGAATGGTGATGTGAAGAATACGTATGTGGAGGATGACGGCAGTATTTCGGTGGGAGACTACGACATGGTTCCGTGGATCGATACCTTTGTGGAGGAACATCCCGACTTTTCCTATCACGGCCATAAAGGAATCCTTGCACTGACCGGATATGAGGGTGTTCTTGGATATCGGACGGATGAAGTATACAGGACGAAGGAGGCCGGCCGCATTACGGAGTATCAGCAGAAATTTTTTGATGAAAATCCGGATTTTGATGAGGCTGCATGGCAGAATGAAGTGGATCAGGCGACTGCTGTTGCAAAGGCTATGCGGGAGGAAGGCTGGGAGTTTGCCAGCCATACCTGGGGGCATATTTCTCCGCTTGACAGGGGGCTGGATGTTACGAAGACGGATACGGAGCGCTGGCTGAATAATGTGGAGACGATTGTCGGAGATACGGATGTGATCATTTTTGCATTCGGTGCCGATATCGGAGACTGGCAGCCATACAGCGATGACAACGAGTTCTTCACTTATCTGAAGGGACAGGGATTCAACATATACTGTAATGTGGATTCGTCACAGAACTGGGTGCAGTTTGGAAATACGTTCATACGTCAGGGCCGGAGAAATCTGGATGGCTACCGCATGTATTATAATCCGGAGCTGCTGGAGGACCTGTTTGATGTGGATGAAGTATGGGACAGCAGCCGGCCGACGCCGGTTCCGGAGATGTAGAAAATCCGGATCTGGAAAAACCGGTGCGGAATAAGAAGGCAGCGGTGGGTCGGAAGAAGAGCAGCGGATAAGAAAAGAGCAGCGGATAAGAAACAGTTGTGGATAAGAAAAGAGCAGCGGATAAGAAACAGTTATGGATAAGAAAACAGCTGTGGATAAGAAATGCGGCTGCAGGAAGACCAAGATCAGCTTATGATTGAATTTTGCTCAGAATAATGCTATACTAAAAAACAGACTTGAAATTAAGGACATAATTTTGCACGATAATGATAGAGAAACAGGTAAAAGAAGGATAAAAACAGTGTAAGAACAGTATGACGCAGCAGCTGCGTCATCGGAGGAAATTATGAGAACATATCTTGTTACAGGAGGCGCCGGATTTATCGGTTCCAATTACATTCACTATATGTTTAGGAAATATGGTGACAGCATCCGCATTATCAATGTGGATAAACTGACCTATGCAGGCAATCTTGAGAACCTGCGTGATGTGGAGAAGCGTGAGAATTATCAGTTCATCCGCGCGGATATCTGTGATTCAGATGCGATCAACAGAATCTTTGATGAGAACGACATTGATCGTGTGGTGCATTTTGCAGCAGAGAGCCATGTGGACCGCAGTATCCGCAATCCGGAAGTATTTGTGAAGACGAATGTTCTGGGTACACTGGTGATGCTGAATGCAGCCAAGGCGGCATGGGAGCTGCCGGACGGCACATTTAAGGAGGATAAGAAATTCCTTCATGTATCCACGGATGAGGTATACGGCTCACTGGAGAATGAGGGAGAGTATTTCTATGAGACAACTCCGTATGATCCGCACAGTCCGTATTCTGCGAGCAAGGCATCTTCTGATATGCTCGTGAAATCTTACATGGATACGTATCATTTCCCGGCCAACATTACGAACTGCAGCAACAATTACGGTCCGTATCAGTTTCCGGAGAAGCTGATTCCGCTGATCATCAACAATGCGCTTCAGGGTAAGGCGCTTCCGGTATACGGTGACGGTAAGAATGTACGTGACTGGCTGTATGTGGAGGACCACGCAAAGGGAATCGATATGGTGCAGGAGAAGGGCAGACTGTTCGAGACGTACAATATCGGCGGACATAATGAGAAACAGAATATTCAGATCATTCATATTATTCTCGATACACTGCAGGAGATGCTGCCGGAGAATGATCCGAGAAAAGAACTCGTCAGCGAGAAGCTGATCACATATGTTGCAGACCGGAAAGGTCATGACCGCCGTTATGCGATCGCGCCGGACAAGATCCGGGCAGAGATATGCTGGGAGCCGGAGACTATGTTCGAAGAGGGAATCCGGCGCACGATCAAATGGTTCTTTGAGAACGAGGACTGGATGAAGAATGTGACGAGCGGTGACTATCAGAAGTACTATGAGGAAATGTATCAGAAATAAGCGTACGCTGGAAGGGAGGCCATATGAAGGGAATTATTCTGGCAGGCGGAGCCGGTACGAGACTTTATCCACTGACAAAAGCAGTGTCAAAGCAGATTCTTCCGGTATATGACAAACCAATGATCTATTATCCGCTGTCCACACTGATGCTCGCAGGAATCCGGGAGATTCTTGTAATCTCCACACCGAGAGATCTTCCGGTGTTTCAGGAACTGCTCGGCACAGGAGAGCAGGTGGGACTGCAGATTTCCTATGCGATTCAGGAATCGCCCAGGGGGCTGGCAGATGCGTTTATTATCGGGGAATCCTTTATCGGAAACGATAATGTGGCTCTGGTCCTGGGGGATAATATTTTCTATGGACAGAGTTTTTCACGTGTGCTGAAGGAGGTTGCCTCCAGAGAAAAGGGAGCAACGATCTTCGGATATTATGTAAGAGATCCGCGGGAGTATGGTGTGGTGGAATTTGATGAGAACGGCCGTGCTATTTCCATTGAAGAGAAGCCGGAGAAGCCGAAGTCAAACTATGCGGTTCCGGGACTGTATTTTTATGATAATGATGTTGTTGAGATCGCCAAAAATGTGAAGCCGTCGGCCAGGGGCGAGATCGAGATTACGAGTGTCAATAACGAGTATCTGCGCCGTAAAGAGCTGAGAGTGGAGACGCTGGGCAGGGGTTTTGCATGGTTGGATACGGGCAGTCATGATTCACTTCTGGATGCAGCTGATTTTGTGGCAGCATTCCAGAAACGACAGGGACTTTACATTTCCTGTATTGAAGAAATTGCATATAAACGCGGTTTTATTACGCGGGATCAGCTGATTGAACTGGCTCAGCCGCTGCTGAAGACTGCTTACGGTCAGTACCTGCTTGAGATAGCAGAAGGATTATAACAGATCAGCCTGTCAGCTGATGAGCCTCCGGCAGATGGGATGCTGAGGCATTCCGGAACTCAGACTGGATTGCAGAGAGGATTTTGATATCAGCCGTTCCGGGTTCGGGGCGGCTGAAAAATTAGACAGAAAAGGATTAAAAAAATGGGAAAGATTACAGTAGAAACATGTCATATTGAAGGATTAAAGGTGATTACACCGACTGTTTTCGGAGATGCCAGAGGGTATTTTATGGAGACTTATAATTACAATGATTATAAGGCTGCCGGAATTGATCAGATTTTTGTGCAGGATAATCAGTCTGCCTCAAAGAAGGGGGTACTGCGCGGACTTCATTTTCAGAAGAATTTTCCGCAGGATAAGCTAGTGCGCGTTGTATCCGGTGAGGTATATGATGTGGCAGTGGATTTGAGAGAGGGTTCGCCGACTTATGGCCAGTGGTTTGGAGCAATTCTTTCAGCAGAAAACAAGAAGCAGTTCTTTATTCCGAAGAATTTTGCGCACGGTTTTCTTGTGCTTTCGGATTATGCGGAATTTTCCTATAAATGTACTGACTTCTACCATGCAAATGATGAGGGCGGTATCCGTTACGATGATCCGGATCTGGCGATCGAATGGCCGATACCGGAAGGCATGGAGCTGATCCTTTCGGACAAGGATATGAAATGGGATGGATTCCGGGCATATACCGAGGCAAAGAAGGCCGGGAGTGAACGGTAATGCCGGACGGAAGAAAGTATTGCCAGAATTGATTCGGGGAGATTGCGCTTCAGAAATCAGGTTGCGGAATTAAGCTATGAAATCAGGTTATAGGATTAAGTTGTGAAATCAGGTTATAGGATTAAGTTTATGAAATTAGGTTACGGAGATTAAGCTGCTATGAAGGAACTGTTTTCATTACCGGCAGAGGTATATCAGAGCCGGAGAATGATCTACAAGCTTGCAAAAAATGACTTTAAGACAAAGTTCGCGGGATCGTACCTGGGAATTATATGGGCATTCATTCAGCCTGTCGTGACTGTGCTGGTATACTGGTTCGTATTTGAGGTCGGCTTTCGGGCTGGTGACGGCTCGCTGCCGGTTCCGTTCCTGCTGTATCTGGTGGCAGGTATTGTTCCATGGTTCTTTTTTCAGGATGCACTGACGGGCGGAACGAATTCCATGCTGGAATACAGTTATCTGGTCAAGAAGGTCGTGTTCAATATCAGTGTGCTTCCGATCGTGAAGCTCATTTCAGCATTGTTTGTACATGTCTTTTTTATTTGTTTTATTCTATTGCTCTATTGCCTGTACGGACATTTTCCGGATCTGTATTATCTGCAGCTGTTTTACTATTCCGGCGGACTGTTTCTTCTGACGCTGGGATTGTGTTATGTGACGTGTGCTGTGGTGGTGTTTTTCCGGGATCTTTCCCAGGTGATCAATATTGCACTGCAGGTAGGTGTCTGGCTGACCCCGATCATGTGGGTGGCGGAGGACAGACTGGTGAACTGGCCATGGCTGTTCAAAATACTGAAGCTGAATCCGGTGTATTATATCGTTGCCGGTTTCCGCGATGCATTTATTTATAAGAACTGGTTCTGGGAACGGCCGATGTGGACTTTGTATTTCTGGTGCTTCACAGTCGGTGTGTTCGTATTTGGAAACTGGGTGTTCCGCAGACTGAAGGTTCACTTCGCAGATGTGCTTTGAGCCTTGTAAAAATTTAAAAGCAGGAGAATATACTTTGGAAAATAACGTTGCAATCCGTGTTGATCACGTGACGAAAATGTATAAGCTGTATAACAGACCATCCGATCGTCTGAAGGAGAGCCTGGGACTGACCAGAAAGAAATGTTACCGTGAGCATTATGCTCTGACGGATGTCAGTTTTGATATTGGAAGAGGGGAAACGATCGGTATTATCGGTACGAACGGTGCAGGGAAATCCACACTGCTCAAAATCGTGACCGGAGTGCTGAATCCCACTTCCGGCAGTGTAACGGTGAATGGCAGGATTTCTGCGCTCCTTGAGCTGGGTGCCGGCTTTAATATGGAGTATACCGGTATAGAAAATGTGTATCTGAACGGTACGATGATGGGATTCTCGGAAGAGGAGATTGATGCCAGGCTGGAAGACATCCTGGCTTTTGCTGATATAGGAGACTTCGTGAATCAGCCGGTCAAAATGTATTCCAGCGGTATGTTTGTGCGGCTGGCATTTGCTGTTGCGATCAACATTGATCCGGAGATCCTCATTGTGGATGAAGCACTTTCCGTAGGTGATGTGTTTTTTCAGGCCAAGTGTTATCGCAAATTTGAAGAGTTCAAGAAAGAGGGCAAGACAATCCTGTTTGTCAGCCATGACCTGAACAGCATCAGCAAATACTGCGACCGTGTGGTGCTGCTGGATCATGGAAATGTGGTGGAGAGCGGAGCACCGAAGGATATGGTAGACCTTTACAAGCGTCTGCTGGTTCATCAGGGTCCGGGTGAGGATGAGGAAAAGAATGCAGCCGGTGCACAGGAGTGGAAAACGGTGTCAAAGCCGGGATGGCTTGCTCCTCTCGAGATGAATCCGAATACACTGGAATACGGGGATAAGCGTGCCGAGATGCTTGGTTTTATGCTGCTCGATGCGAATGGTCTGCCGACGAATACGATTGAAAAAGGATCAGAGTTTACCATGAAGGTTAAGATCCGGTACAATGAGGATATTGACGACCCGATTTTTGCGTTTACGATCAAGGATATGCGTGGTACGGAGATCACGGGAACCAATACGATGTTCGAACGTATTACGGTGGAGCCGCGCAAAAAGGGCGAGACAGATATTGTTTCCTACACGCAGAAGGCAGACCTGCAGGGCGGAGAATATCTGATCTCGTTTGGACTGACCGGTTACCGGGACGGTGAATTCACGGTGTATCATCGACTGTATGATGCATGCAATCTGGTTGTGGTATCTACAAAGAATACGGTCGGGTTTTATGATATGAATACGGTCATTACAGTTGAAAAGCAGACCGGAGCAGAGGAAGACCGGCAAGACGGCTGAGGAAAAACGGCGCGGAGGAAGACCGGAAAGACGGGAAATAAAAAGATTATTGAGAGGGAGAACCGTGCAGATGAAGAATGAGAAGATAGGACAGGTCGTACTGGATTACCGTTTTTATCCGGGGGAAGACAA
>JBGVDJ010000016.1:0-14198 GCA_045119335.1 Candidatus Choladousia sp.
AAATGCTCAGAAGCAGGCAAAGGAACTGGAAGCACTCGGATACGGCAACTGCCCGATCTGTGTAGCTAAGACACAGTACTCTCTGACAGACGACCAGACAAAGCTCGGCGCTCCGACAGACTTTGAAGTTACTGTACGTAACCTGAAGATCTCTGCAGGTGCAGGTTTCATCGTAGCTCTGACAGGTGAGATCATGACAATGCCGGGTCTTCCGAAGGTACCGGCTGCCGAGAGAATCGACGTAGACGAGACAGGAAAGATCTCCGGTCTGTTCTAATAAGCGGTGAATTCAGTAGAGTTATAAGTGATATAAAATAAAAGAGGGAATCCAATGAGTCGGAAAGACTGTTGGGTTCCCTTTTTATTGAATTTGGTATACTGATGTGCTAAACTTGGATTAGCGGAATGAAAATAAAATTTGGCTATTGGGATGACCTTGCACATGACTATAAATATTACTAAATTTGTTTGTGCTTCCTGTAACCATATTCTTTAGAAAGAAGGGGTGTCTGTATGAATAGAAAAAAAGGCATTTGCATGTTTTGGGTGATGATGCTTTTAAACATTCTTGTAATAGCACTGCCGGTACATGCCAAGGCAGCCGGAAAATGTATTACTCTGAACCAGAGTACTTCATATAAGTATAATCTGGACGGCAAAGGCGCAAAAGAGAAAATAAAATATACAGTTAAATGTCTGGATGAAAGCAGTGAGATATATGAGCATACATATGCAGTGAAAGTATATGTAAACGGAAAATGCTTCTACCAGAAAACATTAAAGACCTGGTCAGAGAGTCCGGTGCGTGTGATGATAACGGATGTAAATTCATCAGATGGTAAACTGGAGCTTCTGATCCTCGAAGGAGATTCGCTTTCTTTTGCATGGACATCCAATATTAAACACATCCGGTATTATAAATATGAATCTGGAAAAATTTCGTACGTTCAGGATATTGCGGCTCTTTTCAAAAAGGGATACACATCAAAATTTAATACGATACATGGAGTATCTTATTATGATGATGGAAAGTTTTTTATTCTGGATGGCAAAGGCAATCTGAAAGCCAATGTATGTCTGCAGTTTGGAGCGGAAGAGTTTCAGCACCTGAGGAGAACCGTGACGCTCAAAAACGGAAAATTTACGGTGAAGACGGTTGCAGACAGCAAGCTGGTAAGTACGGATTTAATTAATTATAAGATGATCAGGAATCTGAATGCGTATACAACGGCGGGAGGCAAAAAGGTTGCTGTAGTATTGAAAAAGGGTAAGAAAGTTACCGTGACCGGTGTTTACAGAACCGGGAAAGGAAAACTGTATTATAAAGTGAAATATGGTGAAAAATATGGATATGTCTCACCGTCCACGTTTATAAAGAATGTGCAGCAGCTGGGATGTCTGCACGTAGGCGGATGGTACTGAAGTGCGAGATTCATTTAAAAAACAATAATATGCCTGAAGGAGCCACACTCTGGTCGTAATTGACCGGAGCGTGGCTCCTTCGGCTAGTCGGCAATACGTGCCTGCTCCAGGGCTTCCGCAACAGCGGACAGAAGAAGCTGCGATGTATAGCGGTTCTCCTGGGGTGCAGTGATCCCTTCCAGCGTCTGTGTCTCCAGAATCTGAGAAGCGATATGTTCCAGAGAAGGAGAGACGAGCGGAAATGCAGCGGATGTCACCTCGCTCAGATTCACGAGACGGATGGAATTGATGTGATTGCTGTCCACGGTCACTTCCACATCAACGGTAGATTCTCCCAGGGTGACCGGAGTGGTATAGACACCGGCTGTGTAGAGCGCGGTTTCCTGGCTGTCATCTGCCAGCAGGCGTTCCTGAGTGGAACTGTTCCGGGAGGTGTCTGTGCTCTGACCGGCCTGCGTGCCGGAGGTTTCGTTCTGAGCGGGGATGCTGTTTCCGGCAGAATCAGAGGTATTTTTCTTTCCGCCGAACATCAGTACGAGGCAGATGACCAGCAGAACAACAAGAAAGAGCAGCAGCAGTGTGTAGATGATTTCGCGTGTTTTCAGGACTATGATTTTCGGGTTGGCATTCATGGTTTTCTCCGGGGATGGTTATTTATTATATTGTATTTCGTGTGGTCAGGCTTTATGTTAGAATCTTCTGAAACTTTTGTGAACATGCTGTTTTGGTTTACAAACAATAAGAAATGGTGATATGATGGAAAAAACATGTCAACAGGATCGGGGAGGGATAGTCCGGGAGGATAAGATTGAAAATGAAAAAGAAAATTCTTGCATTTATGATGGCTGCCGTACTGGCTGTTATGCCGACGGGAAGTGTACTGGCAGAAGATATGATTATCGAGTATGAAGATTCGGCTGCTGCAGCGGAGGCACCGGGTGAGAGTGTACAGACGGAGGATGGACTGATCGTTGAGACAGTGGAAGATATGTCGGCAGAAGAGGAATCTTCCGATGGGGACGCAGAGTTGGGATCGTCTGTACTGGAAGTCATGGATGACGCTGGACAGGCAGACGGAGATGAGGATGCAGATGACGGCAGTATAGCAGAAAATGAGTATGAGGAAGCAGTCGAAGCTGCGGAAACTGAAACGGACAGCTTCGTCATGACGATCGAAGAAGAGGAAGCGCCGGAGGAGCTTACCGATGAAGCGTACGCTTCGGAAGATACAGAACTTCCGGAGATGATCGTAACCGGACAGCTGGAGGAGACAGGCTATGCATCCGGCGCAGTTATGCCGCGATTGCGCATGTTCTCCAGAACGACTTATACGGATTCGTACGGCAGTCAGCTGGAAGGACTTGCAGCAGAGATCTATGCGGATCTGAAGGCGGCATATGTGACGACCAGAGGATGTGCTCAGATCACGCATGAGATCAGCACACCATACAGGTTTTCCGTGCCGGATCTGGAGATCGTGGAAGTAGATGGAACGAAAACGGCGGTGTGGGATCAGACAGACAACGAGGAGTATCAGGAGGTTCTGACGGAAATCAGATACGGAATGCAGTCTGCCTACGATGCATTTATTTATGATTATCCGGAAGTGTTCTGGCTGGCGGCACCGGGATTTTCATGGAGTATAGGATTTACAGGAACTGCAGAGAATGGATATACCGGCAGGATTTCAAAAATTGTGATTCGGCCGAATGAATGCTATACAGGTGCAGGCAGCGAAATCGCAGCATTTGACAGTGCGGTGGATGCAGCGACAGCAGAGATCTCGGCCGGTCTGGCGGCCGATGCTTCCAGGGAGGATATTCTGGAGGCGGTTCATGATTATCTCTGCGACAAGGTATCTTATGCAGAAAATTCGTATGCGCATACGGCAGCAGGTGTCTTTCTGAAGGATAAGATCGTGGTGTGTGAAGGCTATGCCAAGGCATTCAAGATTCTTTGTCAGAAATTCGGAATTTCCTGTGTACTTATCCCGGGGGGAGCAGCAAAATCGGACGGCAGTATCGAAGGTCATATGTGGAACCACGTTCAGATGGAGGATGGAAACTGGTATCTGGTAGACGTTACCTGGGATGATCAGGGCTCTCGCATCTCCAAAACGTATTTTCTGGCAGGAAGCACCTCGAAGGGATTCAATGGCACGATAGACGAGGAGCGCACTGCATATCAGAAGTTTTCCGGGGATGCTTCCTATGCGCAGAGTTTTGTGATGCCGTCGCTCAGTCTGGAAGCATACGGAGTCCACAGCTGGAACACGATACGGTCACTTGACTGGGATACTTCCTGCACTGAAGCAGGTCAGACGAGTATACACTGCAGTGTCTGCGACGCAGTGAAACCCGGATCAGAAAAAGAGATTCCGATGACAGACCATACCTGGGATGCGGGGGTGGTGACGAAAGCTGCAACGTGCGGGGCTGCAGGTGTGCGAACCTATACCTGCACCGGCTGCTCGGCCACAAAGACAGAAACAATCCCGATTCTCACAGAACATGTGTGGAACAGCGAAAAGACAGTAGATCAGGAGCCGACCTGTACAGCCAAGGGACTGCAGAGTATACACTGCAGCATCTGTGATACTGTCCAGGAGGGTTCAACGGAGCAGATCGCGAAGAAATCCCATTCTTATGGAAGCTATGTGGTGACGAAGGCAGCTACCGTTCTGGAACAGGGTGAGAAGACGCGTACGTGCTCTGTCTGCAAGAAGACACAGACAGCAGCCATCGCAAAGCTGAAGCGTACTATGACGGTCAATGTTTCTTCCGTTAAGCTGCAGGTGGGACAGTCAACGACGAAAGTAAAAGTATCGGGACTTGGTCTGGGCGATTCTGTAGCTTCCTGGAAATCGAGCAACAAGAAAGTAGTTGCTGTTTCCAGTACCGGAAAAATCAGGGCAAAGAAGGCCGGAACGGCCACAGTTACCATTACTCTGAAGAGCGGGCTGACGAAAAAGATCAAGGTTACAGTACAGGAGGGGACGGTAAAGACCACGAAGATTTCCGGCCTGAAGTCTTCGGTAACGATCAAAAAAGGGAAGACGTTGAAGCTTTCACCGACGATCACTCCGATTACTTCTCAGGAGAAGGTCACATATACGAGCAAAAATACAAAGGTGGCAACGGTAAGCAGCAAGGGAGTCATTACCGCGGTGGGACCGGGCACGACTAAGATTGTGGTCAGATCCGGCAGTAAGAAAGTCACTGTGAAGGTGACTGTGCCGGTCACGAAAAAAAAGAAGATCACAGCAGCTTCTTCACTTACCATAAAGAAGGGCAGCAAAAAAACTCTGACAGTGAAGCTGACCCCGTCCAACAGTGATCAGGCGGTAACTTTCACATCTAAAAATACAAAGATTGCGACGGTGAACAGGAAGGGGAAGATTACCGCGAAAGCGACGGGAACCACCTATATTATTGTCAAATCAGGCACTGTTACCAAAAAGTGTAAAATAACGGTAAAATAAGGAAACAGATCAGAAATTTCATGATGAAATGGCGGTTGTCCGGAGCGAATGCTCCGGCACTGTCATTTTTATTTTTAAAGTGAATTATTCTTGCAAAGATGGAATAAAAATGGCAGAACAGTACATATTACTAACATACCCGCCGAAGGATTTTTTTGAGCGGGGCGGAAAAGATACAGGAATACAGAAAAGGAGAACTGAATTATGAAACGTTGGAAAAAGTACGTATTATGTCTGTTGTGCGTGGGCTGCCTCGGGCTGCTGACCGGCTGCGGCAATAATAACAGGAATACCACTACAGACACGAACAAGAATGCAGAAACAACAAAGAACAAGGAAACTACAGCAGAGACCACGAAAGAAACCGTGAAAGAGACTGCAAAGGAAACCGACATTGTCAAAGAAAATACGACAGAGGGAAACAACACAGTCAATAATGGAACCACAGACAATACCGCTGCGAATCATGACGGCACACTTGGAAATGCTGCAACAGATATCGTGGATGGTGTTGGAGAAGCAGGAAAGGATATCATCAACGGTGTGGAAAACGCAGGTGATGAACTGACAGGAAATGAGACAAACAGGACTGTGAATGAAACAAATCAGTAAGGAATCGGAATATTTGTGTGGCGGCGGAGATAAAAGTCGTGTAAAATGAGTAATCAGAGAGGCGTACGGAAGCGGAGGCAGGAATGTATGCATCTGTTCCTGTGCCGGGTGTACGCCTCATATGTGATCAGAAGAAATGTGCGGTTCGGCCGCAGGATGGAGGAACATATGAGATTTCGGCCATGTATTGATATACATAATGGAAAAGTAAAGCAGATTGTCGGAGGCAGTCTGCGGGACGAGGGTGATACTGCCGCGGAAAACTTTGTGTCGGAGAAGGATGCCGGCTTTTATGCCCGGTTTTACCGGAGGGACGCTCTGAGCGGCGGGCATATTATTCTGCTCAACCCGGTGACCTCGCCGTATTATGAAGAGACGAAACAGCAGGCGCTGCTTGCACTTCGGACCGATCCGGGCGGACTGCAGCTGGGCGGAGGCATAAATGAGACGAATGCGGAGGAATTTCTGGATGCAGGTGCCTCCCATGTGATCGTGACTTCCTATGTATTCCGGGACGGACAGATTCATTATGGGAATCTGGACAGACTGGTCCGGGCTGCAGGAAAAGAACATCTGGTGCTGGATTTAAGCTGCAGACGACGGGAGGACGGTTATTATATTGTGACGGACCGTTGGCAGAAATTCACGGATGTGAAGCTGGATGCCGCAGTGCTTGATGAGCTCTCCGGATACTGTGATGAATTTCTGATCCATGCTGCGGATGTCGAAGGAAAAGCGGCAGGTATTGAGCAGGAACTGGTGAAGATGCTGGGAGAATGGGGGAAAATACCGGTTACATATGCAGGAGGAGTCGGCAGTTATGAGGATCTGAATTTGCTGCGGAATCTCGGGCAGAACCGGCTGGATGTGACGGTCGGCAGTGCACTGGATCTGTTCGGCGGACCGCTGTCCTATAGAAAAGTTCTTGAGTTGTGTGAAAATTAATGGCGAATTTTATGAAAAATTTGAAGAATAAGGAATTTTATGAATTTTTTATTGAAAAAGCAGGAGAGTGTGCTATAATTACATTAGAAATGCGGTCATGATTTACAGACGGCATTTCTTATTCCCCAGTAAAGGAGTTGGATAGTATGAAATTTACGATTAGCGGAAAGAATATCGATGTGACGGATGGTCTGAAAACAGCAGTGAAGGACAAGCTTGGAAAACTGGAGCGATATTTTACACCGGATACAGAGATTGTTGTTACTCTGAGTGTGGAGAAGGAACGTCAGAAGATTGAGGTGACGATTCCGGTACGCGGCAATATCATTCGTTCCGAACAGGTGAGCAATGATATGTACGTGTCCATTGATCTGGTAGAGGAAGTGATCGAACGTCAGCTTCGCAAGTATAAAGAAAAAATTGTGGACAAGCATCAGGACGGCGGCAATTTCCGGAAGGAGTTTATCGAGAAGGAGTCGGAGCCGCTGGATGAAGTGAAGATTATCCGTACGAAGCATTTTGGAATGAAGCCGATGTATCCGGAGGATGCATGTGTGCAGATGGAGCTGCTTGGTCACAATTTCTACGTATTCTTCAATGCCGAGACAGAAGAAGTGAACGTGGTTTATAAGAGAAAGGGCAACACATACGGTCTGATCGAACCGGAGTATTGATCTGCACCGGAGCTTTCAGAACAGTTTAAAAAACGGTATTCTGAAAACAGTATTCCGGAAACAGTGTTCTGGAAACAGTGTTCTGAGATCATCGGGAGGAAAACTGTTTGCAGAGTCAATAAACAGAATGAATCAAGGGGCTGCCAGGAGCAGCCCCGTTTTTTCTTATAAGGAGATCCTGTAAGACATTTTTGAATCACACTTTGTTCATAAAAAATTTAATTGTTTTGCTGAGTGGAAAGTGGTACAATAGGAAGGAAATTTATTCTGGTGACTGGGAAATAGTGACAGTTGCCAATTTTTTGGGATTGGAGAAAAGTAATGAAGTTTATTGAGAAGATTTTCGGTACCCACAGTCAGCGCGAGCTGAAAATGATCGAACCGATTGTGGACAAAATAGAAAGCCTCCGTCCTCAGATGCAGGCTCTCTCAGATGAGGAGCTGCGCGGGAAGACGAAGGAGTACAAGGAGCGTTATGCGAATGGTGAATCTCTGGATTCTCTCCTTCCGGAAGCATTCGCTACAGTACGTGAGGCAGGTAAGCGTGTCCTGAATATGGAACATTACCGTGTACAGCTGATCGGTGGTATTATTCTTCATCAGGGCCGTATCGCCGAGATGAGAACCGGTGAAGGTAAGACACTTGTTTCCACCCTGCCGGCATATCTGAATGCGTTGACCGGAGAGGGTGTTCATATCGTTACGGTCAATGACTATCTGGCACATCGAGATGCGACATGGATGGGACAGATTCATGAGTTCCTCGGCCTGAAGGTCGGATGTGTTCTGAACTCCATGAATAATGATGAGAGAAGAGAGCAGTACGCATGTGATATCACGTATATTACGAATAACGAGCTTGGTTTCGATTATCTTCGCGACAACATGGTCATCTACAAGGAACAGCTTGTACAGAGAGAGCTGTCCTATGCCATCATCGATGAGATCGACTCTATTCTTATTGACGAGGCGCGTACTCCGCTGATCATTTCCGGTCAGTCCGGCAAGTCCACGAAGCTGTACGAGGTATGCGATATTCTGGCTCGCCAGCTCCAGCGCGGTGAGGCCAGCGGTGAAGTGACGAAGATGACAGCTATCATGGGCGAGGAGATTACAGAGACCGGTGATTTCATCGTAAATGAAAAGGATAAGATTGTTACACTTACTCAGCAGGGTATTGAGAAGGTAGAGAAATTCTTCCATATTGACAACTTCTCTGATGCGGAGAATCTGGAGATTCAGCACAATGTGGATCTGGCACTGCGTGCACACAACCTGATGTTCCGCGACCAGGATTACGTGGTCAAGGATGATGAGGTTATGATCGTCGATGAATTTACGGGACGTATCATGCCGGGTCGTCGTTATTCCGATGGCCTGCATCAGGCGATTGAGGCGAAGGAGCATGTGAAGGTAAAACGTGAGAGCAAGACTCTGGCGACGATCACATTCCAGAACTTCTTCAATAAATATAAGAAGAAATCCGGTATGACCGGTACAGCTCTTACCGAGGAGAAAGAGTTCCGTGATATCTACGGAATGGACGTTGTGGAGATTCCGACGAACCGTCCGGTTCAGCGTAAGGATCTCGATGATGCCGTATATATGACAAAGAAAGAGAAATACCGTGCTGTTGTTGAGGCAGTCAAGGAAGCACATGCGAAGGGACAGCCGGTTCTGGTTGGTACGATCACGATCGAAGTATCCGAGCTTCTCAGTTCCATGCTGAAGAGAGAGGGCATCCAGCACAAGGTCCTGAATGCGAAGTTCCACGAACTGGAGGCTGAGATCGTAGCAGATGCCGGTGTACATGGCGCTGTTACGATTGCGACAAACATGGCCGGCCGTGGTACGGATATCAAGCTTGATGATGAGGCCAAGGCAGCAGGCGGTCTGAAGATCATCGGTACAGAGCGTCACGAGTCCAGACGTATTGACAATCAGCTGCGCGGTCGTTCCGGTCGTCAGGGTGACCCGGGTGAGTCCAGATTCTACATCTCACTCGAGGATGATCTGATGCGTCTCTTCGGTTCCGAGAAGATGATGAAGGTATTCCAGTCGATCGGTGTGCAGGAGGGTGAGCAGATCGAGCACAAGATGCTTTCCAATGCCATCGAAAAGGCACAGATGAAGATCGAGAGCAACAACTATGCAGTACGTAAGAATCTGCTCGAGTATGACCAGGTCAACAATGAGCAAAGAGAGATCATCTATGCGGAGAGAAGACGTGTACTGGATGGCGAGAACATGCGCGACTCCATCTTCAAGATGATGTCAGATATTGTGGATAATACCGTTGATATGTGTTTTGGTGAGAGCTCAGACAGCGATGACTGGGATCTGAAAGAATTTAATGCGATTCTTCGCCCGATCATTCCGGTGGAGCCGGTGACAGCCGAGACTGTTAAAAAGATTTCCAATAAGAATGAACTGAAGCAGATGCTCAAAGAGCAGGCGGCTAAACTGTATGAGATGAAAGAGGCAGAGTTCCCGCAGCAGGAGCAGATCCGAGAGCTGGAGCGCGTAATTCTTCTGAAAGTGGTTGACCGCAAGTGGATGGATCATATCGATGACATGGATATGCTGCGTCAGGGTATCGGTCTGCAGGCATACGGACAGAAGGATCCGCAGATCGAGTACAAGATGAGTGCATATGAGATGTTCAATGCAATGACTGCTGCTATTCAGGAGGATACAGTGAAATTCCTGTTCCATGTGAAGGTGGAGCAGAAGGTAGAACGTGAGGAGGTTGCGAAGGTAACCGGAACGAACAAGGATGATTCCGGCCCGAAGGCACCGAAGAAGCGCGTTGCGGACAAGGTATATCCGAATGATCCGTGTCCGTGCGGAAGCGGCAAAAAATACAAGCAGTGCTGCGGACGTAAAGCGTAAATGTGAATTTTCGAAGATATAAAAATGAAAGAAGGTGAAGCTATGGTAGAACTGGATCAGTTCAAAGTTACATTGAACAGCTACACAAAACCATTAGTGGAAGTGAGGGATTCACTTTGACCTGGTAAACAAGGAGCAGAGAATTCAGGAGCTTGAGCGTGAGATGGAGGCACCGGATTTCTGGGATGACCCGGAACGGTCTCAGCAGTCCATGAAGACACTTAAGAGCCTGAAGGAAGATCTGGAAACTTACCAGAAGCTGGAAGAGCAGTACGAGGAGATTGAACTGCTGATAGAGATGGGATACGAGGAGAATGATGCTTCTGTTATCCCGGAGATAGAAGAAACACTGCAGAATTTCCAGGATACACTGGAGAATATCCGTATCAAAACACTCCTCTCAGGTGAATACGATGAGGCGAATGCGATCGTGACACTTCATGCGGGAGCAGGCGGCACGGAGTCCTGTGACTGGGCATCCATGCTGTATCGTATGTATACGAGATGGGCGGACAAGAAGGGATATCAGGTCGAAGTGCTCGACTACCTTGACGGTGATGAGGCCGGAATCAAGGGGGTGACCTTCCAGGTGAATGGTCCGAAGGCATATGGATATCTGAAATCAGAGAAAGGTGTGCATCGTCTGGTGCGTATTTCTCCGTTCAATGCGGCGGGCAAGCGCCAGACTTCCTTTGTGAGCTGTGATGTTATGCCGGAGCTGAATGATGATGTGGATGTGGAGATCAACATGGATGACCTGCGTATCGATACGTACCGTTCCAGCGGTGCCGGCGGTCAGCATATCAACAAGACCTCATCGGCGATTCGTATCACACATCTGCCGACCGGAATTGTTGTACAGTGTCAGAATGAACGTTCTCAGCACCAAAACAAGGACAAGGCCATGCAGATGCTCAAAGCCAAGCTGTATATGCTGAAGCAGCAGGAGAATGCGGAGAAGGCATCCGATATCCGCGGCGAGGTAAAGGAGATCGGATGGGGAAACCAGATCCGTTCCTATGTCATGCAGCCGTACAAACTGGTAAAGGATCTGCGTACCGGTCAGGAGTCCGGTAATGTGGACAGTGTCATGGACGGTAATATTGATCCGTTTATCAATTCCTATCTGAAATGGATTTCTCTCGGCGGAAAAATGCAGGAGGATCAGGAATAATTCTGGATAATAGATTTGTTGAGGGGTTATGGCAGGATATGCTGTAGCTCCTTTTCTGTATATAAAAAGGTTGCATACCCGAAAGAAATGTGATAATATCCTTGGAAGATATACAAACGTATTTCTGACACAAACACAAAAGCGAAATCAGGCCCGTACAGAGTCATTGCTGATTCAAAGCTGATGCTGTAAGGCCGGTGGAGAAGGAGAAGAATCATGCCGGATAAGACAAAGTATTTTGTGGTCAGACAGAAGGCGGTGCCGGAGGTGCTGCTGAAAGTAGTGGAAGCGAAGCGTCTGCTGGATACAGGACGGGTGGAGACGGTGCAGGAGGCTGCCGACCAGGTCGGGATCAGCAGAAGCTCTTTTTATAAGTATAAGGATGACATTTTTCCGTTCCGCGACAATGTGAAGGGAAAGACGCTGACTTTTCTTCTGCAGATGCATGATGAGCCGGGACTTCTGTCAGATGTGCTCAAAGTGGTGGCGGAATATCATGCCAACATTCTTACGATTCATCAGAGCATTCCGACGAACGGAGTGGCCACGCTGACGCTCAGTGTGGAAGTGCTGCCGGAGACGGGAGATGTTTCCAATATGATCGAGGCGATTGAAGGAAAGGCCGGTGTCCAGTATCTGAAGATTCTGGCCCGTGAATAGAAACAGAAAAGAGAAAAGGCATGTATACACAGTGCAGGCCGATACAGGAGGAGAAAATGATACAGGTAGCAGTATTAGGATACGGTACAGTAGGTTCTGGTGTAGTTCAGGTAATTGATACGAACCACGGCAGCATTCAGGCGAAGGCCGGTGTGGATCTGAATGTGAAATACATTCTGGATCTGCGTGATTTCCCGGGGGATCCGAATCAGGACAAGGTAGTTCATGATTATGATGTGATCGTGAATGATCCGGAAGTGAAGATCGTTGTCGAAGTAATGGGCGGTGTGGAGCCGGCTTATACATTTACGAAGCGTGCTCTGGCAGCAGGCAAGAGCGTCTGCACGTCCAACAAGGAACTTGTGGCGCGTCACGGTACAGAGCTTCTGGCACTGGCAAAGGAGAACAGCGCAAGCTATATGTTCGAGGCCAGCTGCGGCGGCGGTATCCCGATCATTCGTCCGCTGCGCACCTGTCTTTCTCAGGATGTGATCGATGAGATCACAGGTATCCTGAACGGTACGACTAACTACATTCTGACCAAAATGATCGATGAAGGTCTGGAATTCGAGGATGTTCTGAAGGAAGCGCAGCAGAAGGGATATGCAGAGCGCAATCCGGAAGCTGATGTGGAGGGACACGATGCCTGCAGGAAGATCGCGATTCTTTCCTCACTGGCATACGGAAAGCGTGTTGACTTTACTGATGTATATACAGAGGGAATTACAAAGATTACTTCTTCCGATATCGCATATGCAAAGACAATGAACATGACAATCAAGCTTCTTGCGTACAGCCATAAAGAGGGCGATGAGGTTCTGGCAATGGTAGCTCCGTATCTGGTAGGTAAGGATGATCCGCTTTCCGGTGTGAACGGTGTCTTCAATGCTATTTTTGTTCACGGAAATATGCTTGGTGACGCGATGTTTTACGGACAGGGTGCAGGAAAAGAGGCTACGGCCAGCGCTGTTGTGGCGGATGTGATCGAAGAGGCACAGTGTCTCGGCCGCAGTGTAATGTCGGAGTGGGCACCTGAGAAGCAGGTGATCACGGATGTTTCCAACACAAAGAAACGGTTCTTCGTGCGTGTAAAGGGAGATGCTGCTGATACAGCAAAAGTGACTGCGGCATTTGGTGCGGTTGAAGTTGTTCAGGCGGGTCTTACAGGGGAGTTCGGATTTGTGACAAGAGTAATGACAGAGGCTGACTATCAGAACTGTGCGGATCAGCTGGATGGAATTCTCGGTATGATTCGTATTCGTGAAAAATAAAGAAAGCATTTATGGTGATGGATTATGAAATACATTTTAATATTGGGAGACGGAATGGCGGACGAACCGCAGAAAGCGCTGGATGGACGTACACCGCTTGAAGCGGCGGCTACTCCAACGATGGATGCTCTGGCTGTTCTGTCAGAGATCGGTCTTGTACAGACGATTCCGGAAGGAATGAGTCCGGGCAGTGACACTGCAAATCTGGCGGTGATGGGATACAATCCGCGTGAGTATTATACAGGACGCTCGCCGCTCGAGGCACTCAGCATCGGAGTGCCGATGAAAGATACGGATGTGGCGATGCGCTGCAATCTTGTAACGCTCAGCGAGAAGGAACCGTATGAGCAGAAGATCATTATAGATCACAGTGCCAGCGAGATCAGCACGGAGGATGCTGCTGTTCTGCTTGAAGCTGTGAGAAAAGAGCTGGAAAATGAATCGTATCAGTTCTATGTAGGTACAAGTTATCGCCACTGTGTCATCTGGGCGAACGGTGAAGTGGAGCCGCTGACTCCGCCCCACGACCATCTGACTGAGGCGGCAGGACCGTATCTTCCGGCGGATCCCGTACTGCGCAGAATGCAGGAGCGCAGCTATGAAATACTGAAGGATCATCCGATCAATCAGCAGCGCAGGGCGCAGGGACTGAATCCGGCCAACAGCTGCTGGTTCTGGGGCGCAGGAACAAAGCCGATGGTGACCTCCTTTGAAGAAAAATACGGCAAAAAGGGAGCGATGATATCCGCAGTGGATCTGCTCAAAGGCATTGCGGTGGGCGCCGGTATGCAGGTAATAGAAGTGGAAGGCGCCAATGGCGGTCTTCATACGAATTATGAAGGAAAGGCACAGGCTGCAGTTCATGCTCTGCTGGAGGATGGGGCCGATTTCGTCTACGTACATCTGGAGGCTCCGGATGAGATGTCTCATCAGGGCAGTCTGGAACGCAAGCTGCAGTCGATTGAGAATCTGGATCAGCGCATTGTGAAATATATCCGCGAGAGCATGGATGCGTCCGGAGAGGATTACCGGATGCTGATCCTGCCGGATCATCCGACACCGCTGCG